>JACDAJ010000036.1 GCA_013695475.1 Rubrobacter sp.
GAAGCCCCGGCCCGCCGTCGAGATGGCCTTGAACTCGTACTTGAAGCCGAAGATGACTCCACTGCTGAATGGGAGCGAGTTCGCGCTCTGTACGCATTTTCACGTGAAACACGCCGGCAGCTACTCCACGCCAAAGGAGTGACAGACAACCAGATTGCAAACGCCGTCAAAATCTTCCCTGCGCTCGCCAGGACAGCGGGCCTAGTAGTCGAAGATCGCACTGGTCGGATGACGTTATCTCCTGACGGTAAAGCTCTAGTCGGGCTCCCGCAACCTAATCCAGCAGAAGTAATCGAAGCTGGAGCGGAACGGTCAAGACGATCGACTTTCACTCACCGCCGTGTAACACAAAATACTATAGCCAGCAGGACTGGTGACGTCGAACGAAAGTTCCTCGACGAGGACGACCAGAAGCGCGCGGCCGAGCTACTCGCGGAGCGAACCACCAGACATCAAGACCTCGTTCGCGCTACCGCGAAGCTCGTGAAGCGGCCCGGTGAAATATACGAGGATCCGGCTTCATTCGACCTATTGTTCGTGCCCGACGACGAGTCCGTACCATTAGTCTTGTTCGAAATGAAGACGCTGAGCGATGACGTCAATATCCAGGTTCGTAACGCTGTCGGACAATTATCGTACTACCACTATTTTAATGTATCACCCCATTGGCCAGAGCGAACAATCATCGAAGTTGCTGTTGTGGATCACCGCCTTCCTAGTCGGCTAACCAAGTACTTAGCATCGGAAGAAGTGGCGGCAGTTTTGGTTGACCAGGATCAAAATTGGTCGACACTGAACGAAGTGTTACAGGACGAACTTCCTAAGATTCTTCAGCTTCCTTCAGTCGACGCTTAGCTAGTTCGATGTACTCGGGTTTTACTTCCGCACCCCAGAAGCGCCGGTCATTCCGAACAGCGCTCAAGCATTCTGTTCCGCTTCCGGCGAAAGGCACTACTATGAGGTCGCCAGAGTTGCTGAAGTGCTTAACGATACGATCGGTGAGAGACAATGGCTTCTGGGTTGGATGCGCTACGCGCTCGTCTTGGAACCTTCGGCCAGCTAGCGTAGGGAAGCTCCATACATCGCCAGCAAGGCGCCCATCTGGATGCGGCCTCCATACAAGACTTCCCTTACGTACCGGGTGCTTTAGCCGTTCCGCACTCTTATACGGCTCGCGAATCTGATGGTAGGTAAATTTGTCAGACTTGGAGAACCAGAGTAATGGCTCGTAATGAGTAGCCAAGGTCTTGGTTGATCTGCTCCACCCATTTTCGTAACGCCAGATTATCTGACGTCGGTACTTAAATCCGAGTTCGTACAGTAGTATCTGAATATGCCCCACGTAGTGATGAATGCCGTAAACAAAAATCTGCCCGTTCTTATCCAAGACCCTGCTGCATTCCTTTAACCAGCTTTCGCACCAAGGTAACCAATCAATTGACTTTGACCACTCCCTCTCGATGCCGAACTTGGGACCTAAGTTGTAGGGTGGATCGGCGATGACCAACTGCGCACACCCGTCCGGAAGTGTTCGGAGTAGGTCAACGCAGTCGCCCTGATGTAAACCTACGTCGTCAGGCACAAGTCAATCCTTTCGAAGAATAACAATGTTCTGATGGTGCACATTTGCTACATATGCAGCTGGATACCCGTACGGGAATACCCGCTTGTGGCGTTGATATAAGACATTGGACGCTTGTAGACTGTAGCCTCGTTGTTCCATAACCCTGACGATATCAGCGTGGAATAAATGGTAGCGGCGGCCATGGCGAAAGTCGCCAACAATGAGGACGAGGTAGCGCCGTGATTTAAGAGCATTGCTGCAAGTTGTCAACGTTTCTCCGAGCTCCTCAACAAACTTGTCGTATTCCTTTATGTTCCCGAGGTCTCGCGGGTCGTCTCCATAGTTTACCGCGAGCTTCTGGCTAACTCGCCCCTGCTTTACCTTGTGATCAGGTCGCTTGTTGAGTATTCCCCAGTAGGGAGGACTCGTGACAATCAAGTCCACGCTGTCCTGATCGAGCTTATCGCCTACCAGACGTGCGTCACCCTCGAGGGTTGTTTGTCTTACCACGTCGTGATTCGTTTGGTCGACCTCGGTCTGAAGCCGTTGCCGCGCTAGCTCGGCGAAATCGGGATACAGTTCGATGCCAATCCCATTTCGGCCTTCCAAAGCACAGGCTTTCAAGGTGGAGCCTACGCCGACGAAAGGATCCAGCACCGTCATTCCAGCCTTGGTAAACATCCGGATAATTCGGGAAATATCAGTGAAAGAGAACGGGGCTGGATGAAGTCGTTCGATCAGAGCATCTTTGTGCGCGGCTCCTAACCCACGTTGCGTCCAGACGCTTACAC
>JACDAJ010000058.1 GCA_013695475.1 Rubrobacter sp.
GATTCGTCGCGCCGCACACAAACGGCACCTCGAAGGCCCATTTGTCTATGTGGTTCGCCTCGTCGGCGGGGGTGAGGACTTCGGATTCGTCTATATAGTCCACTTCGAGGGCTTGCAAAACTTGCGCTTCGACGAAGTGGCCGATTCGCGCCTTCGCCATGACGGGGATCGAGACGGCGTTTTGTATACCGTCGATCATCTCGGGGTCGCTCATGCGGGCGACGCCGCCATCGGCTCGGATGTCCGCCGGGACTCTTTCGAGAGCCATAACGGCGACGGCGCCGGAGCTTTCCGCGATCCTCGCCTGTTCGGCGTTCACTACGTCCATGATGACCCCGCCTTTCAGCATTTGGGCCATCCCGCTCTTCACCCGGAAAGTTCCGGTGGTGTGTCCGTTCTCGGTCATTCGCCGCTCCTAAAAATGCTAGTGGATTTTTTACTGGCTCTTTCGATCCGAACCCTCGATGCTTTTACTACTCTTCCTACGTTCTCTCCAATACTCTTTCGTCCAATCCTGCGCGGCTTTGCCACCGTGCCGCTTCAAGACCGTGACCGCCGCACGCGCCGCGGGCAAAGCCTCTTTGACGATCACAGCCCTCACCGTTTTCAAAGCTCCTTTTGCCATCACCTTCCCCCTACGATGCTTCCGCCAGAATTTCTTTCGAACACCTTCGCCACAAGAGCCGCGGCCCGACGCGCCGCCGGGATGGCGGACTTCGCTTCCTCGCGGATGAAGTCGCTTGCTTTTCCCGCCGCCCGCCGGGCGGCCTCGGAGGCTCCGCCCCGCGACTTCTCGATCTCTTTGCCCACGCGACCTCCCGCCCGAAGCTCCGCTTCAGCCGATGTTTATTCGCTGCCTCTCATTCTTCCCGCCCGTCTCCGGCGGTTTCTCCGGCTTGACGAGAGAGCCGAGTCCTTTCGCCGCCTCGAAGCCCGCCTTTCGGAAGTGTCCGGCTGCTTTTTTGCGGCGTTCTCCGGGTACGAGGAGGTATGCCGCCGCCCCGAGGAGCGGGTGTTTTCTTCCGCCGGGCTTTTTCTCAGCCATCTTCTTCGAGCCTCACTTTCAGGTTTTCGCCGTCCACGTCGGCCCCGGTTGCCGAGAGGCGCGCGAGCGAGTCGGGGAGGAGGATGCTCCGGGTATATGCGCCGATTTTCACGGAGAGTTCCGGGCCTTTCTTCGAGAGATCCACCTTGGATTTCTCGACGAGCGGAAGGTGAAGCACGACTTCGTACCCGCTCCCGTTCTTCACGATGTCGTGCGTCGAGCCTCGGAAAAGAACGTCGAGCGGCTCGTCGTCCTCGAAAACGTCCTCGGCGAGTTCGGAGAGCGCTTCGAGTCCGTACATCTCCCGATTGAAAAGTTTCGCGGTGAGTATGGGTATCGGGGCGAACGAGGTGTGTATCGTCTCCATGTGCCGCTTTTGCGACTCGCGCCAATGCTCGAAATACGGGTCGGAAATGGCATCCGGGAGGAGCCGATTCACCACGATGGCGTCCACTCCGTAGTCGTACAAATTGAGATACGTGTACGCCCGACGCGCCTCGGCTATGACCATCTTCTCGGCGTTCGCCACGAGCCGGACGGAGGCGTTCTCCCGATCCGTCAAAATCTCCTCGACCCCGGCGATGGCTTCGTAAAACCGCTTCACCGCCCCGAAGAAAGTATCTTCCGGAAGTGGCGGAAGGTTCTTCGCCCGCCTCGCGAATGGCCGGACGAGGCTCGCGGCCTTCCGTTCGATGGGCAGAATCTTCTCGACGAACCAGCTCATTTGATCCGGCAGGCTGAGAAGTTTGAGCGTCTCCCCGGTCGGGGCGGCATCCACTATGAGGGCGTCGTATTCGCCCTCGCGGACGTGCCTTCTCACCATGAGGAGGCCGAAGATTTCGTCCATGCCGGGGAGCATGGCGAGTTCCTCGGCGGCGAGCTCCTCGGCTCCCTGCCACTCGAAGAGGGTGGTCATGTAATCTTGGATCTCCGTCCAGTTTTCTTCGATTAGCTGGCCTTGATCCATTTCCTGCGCGAACAGCCCCGTCGCCATCTCTTTGGCATCGGGGCCGATCTCGGTATCGAAAGCGTCGGATAAAGAATGGGCGGGGTCGGTGCTCATCACGATGACTTTCTTGCCCGAGTGGGCCGCTTTGAGCGCGGTGGCGGCGGCGACGCTCGTTTTGCCGAC
>JACDAJ010000065.1 GCA_013695475.1 Rubrobacter sp.
GTTCGGCCCGTGAGCGGGCGATCCGCCCCAGCCAATCGCGTTCGTCATAGGTGAGTACACGGAGCGGGTCTTTCTGTCTGCGGGTCATCGGCGAACCTCCCTGAAAGGTTGCGAGGCTTGCAGCATACCCCGCTTTACCCGGAATGGCTATGCTCATGACAAACGACCCACTAGCCGACGGAAGTCTCGAAAAGGCGACACGGCGATTAGAAAGATGGGAGGTTATGGAGGTACGTCGTGTCGAAGATAACAAAGTGATACGGAATTCGGATGAAGAGTTCCGGTTTCCGGGAGTCGGGCGGTGAATGGCTTCGGAAGCCGCGATTCATGACGAATCCGACTGATAATTTCGCAGCTTTCGCTTCTCGGGTTCGGGAAAAGGTGCGATTCACTTGAGAAACCGGGGGGTGCGAATCGAGAGTCGCGAAGCGGGAAACACAACTCGCGATTCGCGCTCTTTCCGATTCCCGCCCCCCGTCAGCGATGGAACCATCCGACCGAATTCGCCATCGCTCCACGAATCGGGGCCGGCGCGGATGCTTTGCGCCGACCCCGGAGTTTCCCGATGGAATATAGATCACGCGGCGTTTCGTTCGTCCCGGCTTTCGTCCGGTTTCCAGAGGGATTGGAGGAAGAAGCTGAGGGTGAGGAATGTTCCGCCGAAGCCGAGGAAGAGGAGGATGCGCCATATCGCCTCGACCTCGGCGGGATCCACGACGAGCATCTTCGCGGCGACGAGAAGCAGCGTCGCCACCCCCGCCCTCACAGCCCACACCCGCCCCATCCGAAGCTCGGCGACGAGGATGATGGTCGCGTATATCCCCCATGCGATGGTCGAGTATGCTTGTCCGTCCGCGAGCGGGGAGAGTTCGGAGTACATCCACGCGAGGAGCGCGGCATGCGCCGAGGCGCGGTACAAAATCCTCGTGTTCGCCGACGAGAACGCGAGCGTCGAGACGACCGCGAGGATGATGACCGTGAGGATGATGACCGTGAGATCCGAAACCGCCCGGACATTGAGAAATGGCATCGTCTCCGGCATGCCGAAGTCGGAGCCGAACGTCGCGTCGAAGGCGAGCCGTCCGACGAGCCACGTCGCGGCGACGGCGAAAAGGGCGTGTCCGAGGAACGAGACGACGGCGTCGGACATCCTCCTCGCGACGAAATGTATGACGGTCGCTCCGCCGGCGAGGGCGATGAGGACGGCGTTCCCTTCGAGGGCGAGGACGAACCCGACGATCCCGAGGAGCGCCGCCATGAGCGCCTGTGTATGAGAGAGATGCCCGACGCCGCGTCGAACACCTTCGAAACCTCCACCCGCCCTCCCGTGAACTCGCCGATATTCCTCTCCTTCTCCGCCAACGAGATCATCGCCGGAGACAGCCCCGCCACCATCGCCTCCGCCTCCCGCCGCGCCCACTCGAACTCCACCGGACTCAAAGCCCTCGCCCACCGACGATACTTCGCACCCATCAAAAACACCCCCGTCAAAAAAACAACCGCCACACTCCCCGCCAAAAACATCACCCCCTCCACACCTCCCGAACCTCCCGAACCTCCCGACACCTCGAACAAAAATCCCATCGCCCACTCCTTCCACTTATCTTAACTTACGTTGTAATTTTACGACGTAAGTTAACAAAGCGCGGCGAGTGGCGCAAGGTGTGGGGCGGGAGGTTTAACGAAAATCAATGTGGGAGCCTCGCTCTGGGGAATTTTGACGCCGGGTCTGGGTAAAAAGCCGTGCGTTCGGGGGTGGCTTCTCGGGGGCGCGGGCTTCCAGCCCGCATGAAGAGATGACCGTACCGAGGGGTGGGATCCCGCCCCCACAAAGACGCACGCCGCATCGAAAAAGCGGACTCGGTATGAGTTGTGAATGGTGAATTACGAAGCGGCAAGGCGTCCGCCGATGGAGGCTGCGGTCGAATACGGAGAGAGTTTGTCGGGATGAGAGACGAGAGTTTATGGGAAGAAGGGGTCGAAAGCATCCCGACCCCCGAAGCGAGCGTCAGCGAGCGGCTCCCGACTCCCCGGAGCGACCGAAGGGAGCGACCCGCCATCCGAGGCGGGCGAGGAGGGCGGCGGTCATGGCGGCGGTCGCGCCCCACAGTTTTCGCTCGGAGGAGTTTTCGAGGGCGAAGACGGGAACTTCGTAGTCGCGGCCTTCGCGGTGGAGGGTGGCTCTTTGGAGGGTTTCGGGGGCGAGGAGGGTTTCGAGCGGAACCGTGAATATTTCTTCGACCTCATCGGGGGAGAGGGTGAGTTCGGCCTCGGGGGGGAGGATGCCGACGAACGGCTTCACGAGGAAGTTCGAGGGTGGTATGTACATTTCCTCCATCTCGCCGACGACCTCGACGAGGTTCGCCCCGAGATCGATTTCCTCCTCGGCTTCGCGCAGCGCGGTTTCGAGGAGGGAGTCGTCGTCCGGCTCCGCGCTTCCGCCGGGGAAGGATATTTGCCCGGCGTGGTCATTGAGATGGCCTCGGCGGACGGTGTACACGATGTGCGGCCCGTCCGGCTCCATGAGGACGGGCACGAGGACGGCGGCGAGGCGGGCGTCCATCTCCTCGGGCGGCGGAACGCGCCGCATCCTCTCCCCCGTCTCGATGTCGCGGGGAGCAAAGCCGTCATATATATCGCGCCAATTATCGAGAGGTTTCGGCACGGCCTCGCGGAGCTTGTCCGCGAAAGCCTCGTTTGAAATTCTTCCGTCCACGACGGAGATGATAAATCATGAACGCCGCGAAGCGATTCGCTTCCGGTTTTTGGTTTTTGGTTTTTGGCAAAACCAAGAACGGGTGTGCGGCGATGTCGGGTGGCGGCGATGTCGGGTGTGCGGTTCGCCTCCGGCTCCCTTTCCGGGGAAAATATCCCGAAGGATGAATTTTTTGCGGCGATTGAGCGCGGTTCGCCTCCGGCTTCCTTTCCGAGGATTCGCGCGGCCCGGCATTCTCCGGCGGCTTTCGGCTTCCCGTCGGAAAGAAGACTCCCGCCGGGGCCGGGGATGCTTCGATGGCGGATGCCTCGCCTCCGGGCTTTTCCCGACTCCCGGCTTTATCGTCTTTGTTCGGCGAGGCGTCCGGCGTGGCCGTTCGAGCCGCCACCGCCGTCGGTGTGGATGTTCGTGGTTACGGGGTACGGGATCTCGATGTTTTCCTCGCGGTATCTTTTGTGGAGGAGCTTCATGAACTCGTGCATTATTTTGTATTGAAGCGCGACTTCGCGGGTTCGCATTATGACCGAGAAGTCTATGCTGAAATCCCCGAAATTATTGAAGCGGATGAGCGGCTCGAACTCCGGGACTCCGCCCTCGATGCCGGACATCACCTCGTTTGCGACCTCGATGGTCACGTCCTCGACGTGCTGTAAATCGCTCGCATAGCTCACCCCGACCGGGACGATGACCGACATTTGCCGCTCCGGCTGGTAATAGTTCGTGATGTTCGACTGCGCGATGGACGAGTTCGGGACGATCACCATATTGTTCCCGAGCGTCCGAATCGTCGTGTTCCGCCACGTAACGTCAACGACATACCCCTCCTCGCCCGAGTCGAGGCCGACGAAATCGCCCGGTCGAAGCTGGCGGCCCGCGATTATGAGAACGCCGGAGAAGAGGTTCGAGAGCGTGTCTTGCAAAGCGAGCGCCACCGCGAGGCCGCCGACGCCGAGCGCGGCGAGGACGGGCGCTATCTGAACGCCGAGCGACTGGAGGATGATGAGCGCGGCCATCGCCACTATCGCGATCCTCGCGAGGTTCGCGAGCAACGACGAGGAGACCCCCTCGACCCGGCTCGCGTGTATCCGCAAAAGACCGCCGACGAGCCTCGTCAAAACTATCGCCCCCGAGACGATGAGCGCGACGAGAAGCACGTGGTCGAGGAGCGTCGCGAGGTTCGGGTCGAGCGAGAGCCTCGTCAACGCGAAGCGCACACCCGCGATGCCGAACCAGAGCGTCGTCACCCCGCCCACGGAGCGGATGATTATCTCCTTGCCCGAGAACCGCGAGTTCGCGACCGCCTCCCCGACCTTTTTCAGGACGATCACCTCGAAGACGAGTCCGAGCGTGAGCGCGCCCGCGATTATGGCGGCGGGCGCGTACAACTCGGAGACTTCGATCGCCGAAATGGTCAAAGGTTGCTGCGCGAGCAATGCCGCGAATATTGATGCCGTCGCGTGGATCTCCCATCCTCCTTGCCTTGCTTTCTGCCAAACGCCCCACACCGTAACGTAGAAAATCCTCGCCTTCAAAGAAGATGAAGCCCCGGATGTGTGCAATTTCCCATAAAGGATTCCGGAGCCGTGATCCACCAAAGTACGCACACTCGCCAGCCGCCCCCCCCCTCGCGAAGTGGATTCATCCCGTGCATGCCCCTTTGCGTGATCTCGCTCACATGCCCCCATCAAAACGCTTGACGGGATGAGAGCGGATAAAGTACGGTGTTTCCAGCTTGCCGCAAATGACTGTCATTAATATCAAATAGCCGCGGCCACTTCGTAATTTTCGAGGTCGGCGGCCTGGAAAGGGTGAATGCGGCGGCGTAGTCCGAGCGAAGGGGTGAGGGATGGCGTTGTTAAGCAGGAGGCAATTCTTCCGGAGGTCGGCGGCTGTCGGAGGGCTGCTCGCGGGGGGTGTGGTCTTTATAAACGGATGCGCCGACGAGGAGGAGTCGGCGACGAACTCGCCCGAGGAAACCACCTCCGGCGGAGAAACCACGATGGACGAAATGGCCGAGGATCGCTTCGCCGAGCAAGTTGAGGGCGGCCTCGAATACTTCCGCGGCCGGGCCGACGACCAGCTTCCGCTCGTCGAGGAATTGCTCGCGGCCATCGAGTCCGGGAACCTCGAAGAAGCGTGCGCGGCGTACATCGAAGCTCGTCCGCCGTATGAGGAGATCGAGGTTCTCGCCCTCAATTTCGAGGACACCGACTCCGATATCGACGCCCGCCCATACGCCTTCGACGAGGGCGAATCGAGCGAAGATTACCGGGGGTTCCACCGCATCGAAGGTCTCCTCTTCCGCGACGAGGACATCGAAGGCGCCGTCCCGTACGCCGAGCGGCTCGTCGAGAGCGTCATGGCTTTGCGAGAAGACCTCACGGTGCGGGGGAATTTCAGCGCGGCGACCCATTTCGAGGGCATGATCGGGCTGGCAAATGAAGTCCCGTCGAAGAAGATCTCGAGCGAGGAGGAGACATACTCCGACCAAAGCCTCCTCATCTTCCGCCACAACCTGATCGGGGTTTTCAGCCAGTTCGAACCCTTCGAGAGCGAGGTCTCATCCGCCGACGAAGCCACCGCCACCGAAGTCTCCGAAGCATACGAGGCGGCGAGGGCCGTCATCGAAGGGTACTTCACCGATGGCCGGGCGGCGGCCGAAGCATATAGCTCCGTCGGCATGGGAGTCCGGGCAGACATCGTCCGCTCCACGTACCGCTTCCGGGACTCGCTCATCCGGGCCGGAGAGACTCTCGACCTTGTTTAACCATGCACACAGAAAAACGGGAAGAGGAGACAGTTTGCGTTCGATAAAGTTGCTCATGGCTATGGCGATGCTCGTCGCGCTCGCGGCGTTCACAGCCGCCTGCGGAGGCACCGAGGAAGGAGGCGGCGGAAACGGCGGCGGGGGTGACGGCGGAAACGGAGCCTCCGAGGAAAGCGCGATGGAAGAAAGCATGGCGGAAGAAAGCGGCATGGAGGAAGAAGCGGCGAGTTCCGGCGAGGCCGAGTCTCTCACGGTTTATTCCGGTCGGAGCGCGGAGCTTATCGGGCCGGTCATTGACCAGTTCATCGAAGAGTCCGGGATGGAGGTTCAAGTCCGGTACGGCGACACGGCGGAGCTTGCCGCGACCATCCTCGAAGAGGGCGAGAACAGCCCGGCGGACATATATTTCGCGCAGGACGCGGGCGCTCTCGGAGCGGTCGCGCAGGAAGACCTCCTCACCGAGCTTCCCGAGGAAGTCCTCTCCCCCGTCGAAGACCGCTTCAATTCGCCCGACGGCGAATGGGTCGGAATCTCCGGCCGGGCGAGGGTCGTCTCATACAACACCGAGGCATTGACCGAGGAAGAATTGCCGGACTCCATCCTCGACTTCACAGATCCGGAGTGGGAAGGCCGCATCGGATGGGCGCCGACGAACGGCTCATTGCAGGCGTTCGTGACCGCGCTCCGCATCACCGAGGGCGAGGACGGCGCGCGCGAGTGGCTCGAAGGAATCCAGGCGAACAACCCGACCGTTTATGAGGACAACACGACCACCCTCGAGGCGACCGCCGCCGGCGAGGTGGACGTCGGGTTCGTCAACCATTACTACCTCTTCCGGGCGCTCGACGAGCAAGGCGAGGGCTTCGGGGCGAGGAACTATTATCCGAGGGACGGCGACGTCGGCGCGCTCATAAACGTCGCCGGAGCGGGAATCCTCCAAACCTCCGACAACGTGGAGGAGGCCGAGCAATTCCTCGGGTACATGGTCGGCGAGGACGCGCAGCAATACTTCGCGGACGAGACCTTCGAGTATCCGCTCGTCGAAGGCGTCGAGACGAGCGACGAACTCGTGCCGCTCTCGGAGATCGAGACCCCGGAAATAGACCTCTCGAACCTCGACGACCTCGAAGGAACTTTGGAGCTCATGGAAGAGACGGGGGTTCTTTAACGTAGCTTGACGAAGGCGCGCCTTTCTAGTGGAGACGCGGCATGCCGCGTCTCCACTTCTCTGCGAGGGATCGAGTGAATCACCAATGGCTGCGACTAACAAAGAGTTCCGCAAACGATCCGCGCGGCCCCCGAGGGTCGTATGGCTACCCGCGCTCGTCGTGGCTCTCGCCATGCTCATGCCGCTCGCATACCTCGTCATCCGGAGCCTCGACTCGGGGTGGGTCGAGTTCTTCGAGACCGTGCTCGACGGCGGGACGCTCGCCGTCCTCGCGAACAGCATCGTCCTCGCCGCGATCGTCACCTCCGCCGCCGTCGCCATCGCCGTCCCGCTCGCGTGGCTCACCGCCCGCACCGACCTCCCCGGACGAAAAACATGGGCCATCCTCGCCGCGCTCCCACTCGTCATCCCCTCATACGTCGGGGGGTTCGTCCTCGTGAGCACCCTCGGCCCACGCGGGAGTTTGCAAGGCGCTTTGGAACCCCTCGGAGTCGAGAGGCTGCCGGAGATATACGGGCTTCCGGGAGCGGCTTTCGCGCTCGTTTTGTTCACATATCCATACGTTTTCTTGACGACGAGGGCGGCTCTCCGAGGCCTCGACCCCGCCCTCGAATACGCCTCCCGAAGCCTCGGTCGAGGCTCGTGGCCGACGTTCTTCTCCGTGACGCTCCCGCAACTTCGTCCGGCCATCGTCGCGGGCGCGCTCCTCGTCGCGCTATACACGCTCGCGGATTTCGGGGTCGTCTCGCTCCTCCAATACGACTCCTTCTCGCGGGCGATATATTTGCAATACCGCTCCGCCTTCGACCGGACTCCGGCGGCCATACTCGCGCTCATGCTCGTCGCGCTCACGGCGGTGATCCTCATAATCGAAGCCCGAACCCGCGGCCGGGCGAGATATTTCCAAACCTCGGGAGCCGTCCGAACCCCGAGGCCGACTCCCCTCGGAAAATGGAAGATACCCGCGCTCGCGTTTTGCGGGGGAATCGTCTCGCTCGGGCTTTTCATACCGGCCGGGATCCTCGTTTTCTGGCTGGTTCGGGGAGTCTCCTCCGGGGAGCCGCTCCGGATCGTGTGGGGCGCGGCGTGGAGTTCGGTGTCGGTGTCGGCGATGGCCGCCGCCGCCGCCGCGCTCGCCGCTCTGCCCGTCGCGATACTCGCCGTGAGGTTTCCGGGGAGGGCGTCCGGCCTCGTCGAAAGATTGACGTATGTGGGGTATGCGTTGCCGGGCATCGTGCTCGCGCTCGCGCTCGTGTTCTTCGGGGCGAACTATGCGCCGTGGGCTTACCAAACGACCGGAATTCTCGTCCTCGCGTATGTCATACATTTCTTGCCGCAGGCGGTCGGGGCGACGCGGTCGGCGCTTCTTCAAATAAGGCCGAGCGTCGAGGAGGCCGCGCAGTCGCTCGGACGGAGTCCATTGAACGTCATAGCCACGATCACCGCCCCGCTCGCGCAGCGCGGCATCTTCGCCGGGGCCGCGCTGGTATTCTTGACGACCATGAAGGAACTTCCGGCCACGCTCCTCCTCAGCCCCATCGGATTCACGACGCTTGCGACGAGCGTGTGGAATGCGACCTCCGAAGCGTTCTTCGCGAGGGCGGCGGCCCCGGCCCTCCTCCTCATCATCGTCTCCGCCGTCCCGATGTATTTCCTCGTCATAAGGGAGCGGGAGAAATGACGGCAAAGAACATGCCTCATGCTTCGAGAAAACGCGGCTCCACGCCTCCGGCCTCGGCGGAGAAACGCGCTTTCTCGCGGAGGTCGCCGTGCCGAACGAGACTCCTCACCGCGCCGACCCATAAGCCGCGACTCGAAGAACCGACGGCGCATCCGGTGCGTTCGGCGATAAATCGGCCTCTCCGCCACGCCGGAATGAACGGGTTTTCCGGCCCGGACGGCGCGGCTTCGGCGCGGCTTCGGCGCGGCAGGGCGGCGGCATGAGCGGGGCGATGGTTCGGATATCCGGCCTCGGCATAAACTATGGCTCCTTCGCGGCGGTTCGCGGCCTCGACCTCGAACTCGGGCGCGGAAAGATACTCGCGCTCCTCGGGCCGTCGGGATGCGGGAAGACGACGACGCTCCGGGCCATCGCGGGCTTCGAGCCGCCGAGCGAGGGCGAAATAGAAATAGACGGCGAGAAGGTCGTCGGAGAAAGCGTCTTCGTCCCGCCGGAGAAGAGGCGGGTCGGGGTCGTTTTCCAGGATTACGCCCTCTTCCCACACCTCACCGTCGAGCGGAACATCGCCTTCGGGCTGTCGGGCGATAAAAAGGGGAACCGCGTCTCCGAAATCATCTCTCTCGCCCGCCTCGACGGACTCGGGAGTCGGATGCCGCACGAGTTGTCCGGCGGCCAGCAACAACGGGTCGCGCTCGCCCGCGCCCTCGCCCCCGAGCCATCCGTCATCCTCCTCGACGAGCCGTTCTCGAACCTCGACGCCGCTTTGCGGGCGGAGGTTCGGCGCGACATGAAGCGAATACTCATTGACGCGGGGGCGACTTCAATCTTCGTCACCCACGATCAAGACGAAGCCCTTTCCCTCGCCGACGAGGTCGCCGTGATGCTCGACGGACGCATCGTACAAAGCGCGCCCCCCGAGGAGCTTTACCATAGCCCCGCCACGAAAGAGATCGCCTCATTCGTCGGCGACGCGAACTTCCTTTCGGGGGTTTCGGAAAACGGAAGCGCGAGGTGCGCCCTCGGCGAGATCCCGGTCGGAACTTCCCCCTCCGGCGAGGTCGAGGTGATGGTTCGTCCCGAGTCGCTCCGCCTCGAAAATGACGATCATGGCGAGGCGCGTATTCTCGACCGGGAATTTTACGGCCACGATCAGCTCGTGCGCCTCGCGCTCGACTCGAAAGAAGAGATGATCGCCCGCCTCGGGAGCGGCCACACATTCGACGCGGGAGACCGCGTCTCAGTCCGAATCACCGGAGAAGCCGTCGCCTTCCCAATAAAGACGGCGGATTCCGCCCTCGAATAACCGGATTCGAGGGCATGGAATGCCTCCGGCTCCCATTTTTCTTCGACGACTTCGCCTTCCCGCCGGAGAGAGTCGCGGTGAATTCATACGGAGTCCGGACACTCGCCCCCATACCTCGTCCGGCGGCGTGGATCGCGCAAAAAGCACTTCGTCTCCCGAAAACCGAAGACCTCGCCGACTCCTTATGATCCGAGGCATCGGGAAAACGAGTACGGCTCCGAGCCGTCCCTCGCCGGATAGTCTCCGGTGAAACGGAGCGGCGGGTTTCGTGTCCGAAGGACATTCCATCGCCGCACGGCTGTGAGAGGCGCGTCGCTCCGAGAGGCGCTTTATTTTTCCCGACTCCCGAAAAGACGAAAGCCGCGGAGTCATCGGAGGGATTCGGTGTCGGCCAAAAACTTCGGCGGCGTGGATACCGCCATCCCCCGCGCGGTTTCGTGGATAATCCGGCTAAAATAATCGTGGGAACGACATGGGAAGGAAGCGCATGGAGATATTTGGCATAGACATCGGAGGCTCGGGGATAAAGGGCGCGCTCGTTGACACGGAGACGGGCGAACTCGCCTCCGAGAGGGTGCGAATTCTCACCCCGCAACCCTCGAAACCCGAGGCCATAGTCGAGACGGCGGTCGAGATCGTGGAAAGCCACGGGTGGGAAGGCCCGGTGGGATGCGGCTTTCCGGCGGTGATGAAGGAAGGGGTCATCCAAACCGCCGCGAACATAGATAAGTCGAACGTCGGCTTCGATCTCCGAAGGGCGATGGAGGCGAGGCTCGAAGGCCCGGTCCACACCGTCAACGACGGTGACGCCGCCGGAATGGCCGAGATGAAATGGGGCGCGGGAAAGGGCATGTCCGGTGTCGTATTCATGGTCACGCTCGGGACGGGACTCGGGACATCGCTCTTCGTGGATGGGAAGCTCGTGCCGAACACCGAACTCGGACACATCGAGATACGCGGCAAAGACGCCGAGGAGAGAGCCACCGACCGGGCGAGGAAAAAGAAAAGCATGAGCTGGCCGAAATACGGAAAGCGCCTCGACGAGTACCTTCGGAGGATCGAAGCATTATTGTGGCCCGACCTCATAATCCTCGGCGGCGGCATCTCCAAAAAGTCCGAGAAATTCCTCGACACACTCTCGACCCGCGCCGAAGTCGCCATCGCGAAGATGCACAACGAGGCCGGAATCGCCGGAGCCGCGCTCGCCGGAATCGAAGCGAAGGAGACGGCGGACACCCGATAGAAAAGCCGGGAGTCCGGGAGGCTCGGCGGGGACATTGCGACACGCGACCCGGCCCCTCGGCGGCAATGAGCCGGAGAGTCCGAGACGTTTTCTTTGTCGTGGCGACCGCCTCCGCCGATGCGAAACTCGTTATCCGGGAGGGCGCATCAACGTCGTGAACTCCGCCCTCTTTCCGCCGTCCTCCTCGAAGACGCCGCGGGATGCGCTCGTGACGGTGACGCTTCCGGGTTTTTGGGAGCCGAGAAGCGTCATGCAAAGTTGCTCGGCCTCGATGACGACCATCGAACCCCGCGAGCCGAGGCCGTCGAAAAGAAGGTCGGCTATTTGCGCGGTAAGCCTTTCCTGGATTTGAGGCCGCCTCGCATACGCCTCGACGATGTTCACGATCTCTGACAAGCCGATGACTTTCCCATCCGGCACATACCCGACGTGCGCCTTCCCGACCATTGGGACGAGATGATGCTCGCACATCGAATACAGCGGGATGTCCCGGATGAGGATGAGGTCGCGGTGATCGCCCTCGAACGCCTCTTCGAGATACCGGGCCGGGTCGTCTCCCACCCCGGAGAAGATGGCCTCGCACGCCTCCGCGACTCGTTTCGGGGTTTCGCGGAGTTCTTCCCTCTCCGGGTCTTCGCCGATGGCGGCGAGGATTTCGTGGACGGCGCGTTCGATGCGGAGTTTATCCATCGTCATCCCCGGAGGACGTTCGGGATGATGCGGAGATCCGAGCATATGAACGTCGCCTCAGGGGAGAATGCGTCCCCGCCCCGATCCACGAGAACGGTGTCAATGTCGCATCCCGCCGCTCCCCGAATATCCGCGACGACATCATTCCCGACATGCACGACCCGCGAAGGCACCTCCCCACTCACCCGAAGCGCCTCCTCGAAAATACCCCCGTCCGGCTTCTCCGAGCCGACGACCGCCGAGGCGATGACCCCGTCGAAATACCCGAGCCACCCGAGTTCGTCGAGGGTGTCTTCGAGCGTGACGTCCCAGTTCGAGACGATGTACATCGGGACGCCGAGCGCTTTCAATTCTTCCAAAACTTCTTCCGACTCCTCATACGGGCGGAAGGAGATCCTCCGGTCGGCGATCTCGGTGAGGACTTCCTCGGGAGCTTCGATGCCGAGCGCGACCGCCGTTTTCTTCGCGTTCTCCTTTTTGAAACCGTCGAGTTCCTCGGCGGTTCGGTATTTTATGTTCTCTTTTATGTGCGACCGGACGCTTTCTTTCATCGGCCCGGCCGCGTCGTCGGCGGTGAGGCCGTTCTCGGAGTACGGGGCGAGGTCTTCGGCGTATCCCTCGAAATCGAGGTCCACCCAAAGCAAAGTCCCGTCCACGTCGAGGAAAACCGCGTCGTATCTCATCGAATACCTCCACAAATATGTGAGTCTTTGTATCGTCGTCGCAACTTCGACGTTGCGAGAAGAGTATATTCGATGGGGTCGCTTCGCTCCCGGTTAATTGGTTTTCAGTTTTTGCCAATAACCAATAACCACAAACCAATAACGGCGGCGAAGCCGCCTCACCCGATCGCGAAATCCAAAAACTTCCCGTTCTTCTGGATGAGTTCGCCATCGGCGTAAAGTTCGCCGCCTTCGCGGAGGTCGGTTATGAGATCCCAATGAACGCTCGACTCGTTCTTCCCCCCGGTCGTCTCATACGAGCGGCCGATGGCGAGATGCACCGTTCCCCCGAGCTTCTCGTCGAAGAGGATGCTTTTCGTGGCGCGCGGGAGATGATAGTTCGTCCCGATGCCGAGTTCCCCGAGATACCGCGCCCCGGCGTCCGCGTCGAGCATCGTGTTCAGATAATCCTCGCCCTTCTCCGCCGTCGCCTCGACGACCTTCCCATCCTCGAAACGAAACCGGACGCCGGACACGTCCCGGCCTCCGGCGGACGCGGGAATCCCGAAATATACGTGGCCGCTCGCGGAGTTTTCGATGGGGCCGGTGAAAACTTCGCCGCACGGCATGTTGTGGGTTCCGGCGGAGTTTATGAAAGTGCGGCCTTCCACCGAGAGAGTCAAATCCGTGTCCGGTCCGACTATGCGGATCTCCTTCGCCTCTTCGAGCCGTTCCTTCAATTTTTCCTGTTCGGCGGATTTGCCTCGCCAGAACGCCACCGGGTCGTCCTCATTCAAAGCCATCCCCTCGAAGGCGAATTCCTCGTAGTCGCGGAGGCTCATGTCCGATTCTTGCGCCAATGCTTCGGTCGGGAAGAGGGTGAGGATCCATTTGTCGCGGGAGATGACGAGGTCGGTCATCTCTCGGTCGCGCTTCCCGAGAGATTGTTGTTTCGAGGGGGTCAATTCCCGCGAGCGCCCTCGTGTTCGTGGGAGCCATGATGGAGATGATGACGCGCATGTGTATATCGTCTCCTTCCCGAATATCCCGCTGATCTCCAGTTCCTCCGGCGAGTGAACGTCCACCCGAAGCTCCAGCGAGAGGTAGTGTTCCCGCCTCTGCTCGGGCGTACACGTTTGCAGCCCCTCCCGGCGGCTGGCGGCGAATGCGTCGTTCGCCCACGGCATGTCGCCGACGACGTGTTCCCCGAGGTCGGGATGCTCGTCCATGAGACCTCCCCACGCCCCGGCGCGGCGTTGGAGGGATTCGCGCAGGGCGACGAGTTCCCGGATGCGCTCGCCCCGGTGGACGCAAGCCTCTATCCCCCGCAGGATGCCCTCCCGGTCCTCG
>JACDAJ010000107.1 GCA_013695475.1 Rubrobacter sp.
TTTTCGATGTGGGCAGAATCGGGGGGCTGCATCCGTTGCGAAAAGTCCTACGAAGGAGTGGAGTTCGGAGTTGCTAAGTACCCTGTAGACTTGCAAACAGCAGAAACCAACTCAAAGCTTCTCAACCTAATTTGGCGCTTTGACTACATCAAGGAAAAAGTAGTAACTGAAATTAGCGGTGATTATGCCGACGCGGGGGAAGCAGCACGTAAAAACAACCCAGCACTGGGAGACACAGGAGCGACCAGCACAATTTTCACGAGCGTCTTACACAACCTAACGGCAGTAACAGCTTTGGGATTGAAAGCCGAGTCAACAGCAAACGCAGCGATCTTAGACATCGAGCAGGGACGCAAGCCGATTTTGATGCTGTTCAACACGATGGAGTCAACCGTTAGAGATTTTGTGGATAGTCATAACGAGTTAGCTACTCTCCACAATGCAGAATTTCCTGACAGTCCCATGCAGCCAATTAGAGTTGGCGATGACATTACGATTAATGCTGGGCAATTATTTACTCGCTACTTGGAAAAAGCAAGGTCGATTAAAATTACCGAACCATATCTAGATGAGCTAACGGGAAAGCAAGTAACTCGCACTCATCGCCTGACCGACACGGAATTGGGACTTGAAGGCGTTGCAGCTTTCAATCGAGCAGAAAGAGCGATCGCATCAGCCGACTGGAGCAAGCTGCCTATTTCCCCTATCGACTACATCAAACAGAAAATTGAAGACGCAGGGCATTCGATTGGTGAAATAACTGGACGCAGCCATATTCTCAAGTACGGCTCGGCCCAAGACCTGGCATCGGGAGTAGTCACTTACCAAACCAGAAAACGGGGAACGGCACAAAAAAAGCAAGTGATGGATGATTTTCAAAACGGTAGAGTGGACGCGGTAATAACTAATTCCACTACTGGCTACTCCCTCCACGCCTCTCGGACTGTAGCTGACCAGAGACAGCGAGTAATGTATATCGTTCAACCGCACCTGGACGTTAACCAAGTAGAGCAATCCATCGGTCGCAGTCACTGGAGCGGACAAGTTAACCCAGAGATTCATCCTCCAGACAAACTAGATGAGCAGGGACAACCAATGTGGGGGAAGTACCCTGGCACGTTTGGCTTGCCAGCATTTAAGCTAGTAGTAGGACAAGATTTACCCACCGAAGAAAGGGCAGTGGCAATCTTGATGAAGAAGATGAGCCATCTTAAAGCTAATACGACGGGTAATAGTTCCTCCAGCTTTGGTGCGGTGGAAATGCCTGACTTTATTAACGACTACGGCAATGAAGTGGCACAAAACTTAATGGAGCAAAACCCAGACCTCCATGAAGATTTAGATTTTCCGCTCAATGGAGTTGATGGATTTACTGATCCCAAAGCAATACAGAAAGTTACGGGTCGAGCAGTAATGCTCACCAGTGACGCTCCCCCTACAGAGGAGCAGCCCTATCCTTCGTTGGCTCGGCAGGCGTGGCTCTATGAAACTTTGACTTCTGACTACAAGGAGTTACTAACTCAGAAAATTGCCCTGGGTGAGAACGAATTAGAAGCGCAAAAACTTGATTTACAGGCTGAACCAATATCGCGGCTAGTCCTTAATCCTGGAAATCCCAATGTTGATAGTCCTTTTACTAAACCCGCTTACCTAGTCGAAGTTCAAGCAAAGACGGGAGCTAAACCTAATACCACCGAACAAGTTATTAATGCTGTACGGCGGGAATTAGGTTTTGAGCCTATTGCTGATAAGAGCAATAGCGCATTATTTGACGTGCGAGAAAGAGGCACAGAAGCAGCAACCCAATTAGTCGAACAGTTAAGTGGCAGCGTGGGGGAATATTTAGCTCGGCAAAAGGCTGTAAGCGAAGCTGGAATAGTCACAGCAAAAGAGAAAGTAGAGAAATTTCAGCAGAGACTCAATGCAGGATTAGAGGAGCAAACTAATCTACAGCAAAGCCTTCAAACTGTAATGTCTTCAGGAAACGTAGAATTATCGGCTCTCCTCAACACCCAGTTAGAGCAGCTTGCACCAAAGATTGATAAGTTACAGACTCAAACTAATAAAGCAAAACTTGATGTAAATAGTAAGAGTTTTCAGCAGGATAAAGAGCAACGAAGCATTAAGGAATCGTTGGCTGATACTAACGGATTGCTGCAACAATTTCCGGTGGGGCAGCCCGTAAAGCTCATGGATAATAAGACTAAAAACTACCTGTACGGTGTGGTCACAGCGGTAGAGCAAAAAAGTAAAGCAAATAACCCCGCCGCCCCGGTTAATTGGAAGGTGAAGTTATTAGTTGTTGATGGAGTGCGCTCTTTATCTACCGGGTTAAAGAATTTATCCAAGGGCGGTAGTCAAACTCTTGAACCTGTTGAATCGGCGGCTAGTTTTGCGAACATCAAGGAAGAAGTTTCTATTTATGACCTATTTGACCAAAGACAAAGCGAGTCGAAAGAAAAGCGCTATTTAGTGACAGGACAGGTTTTAGCTACTGAACTAACGGGAAAATTTGCCCAAGTGAGTGATAATCAGGGGCAAGTCCATCCTGTTTATCTATTGCGGCGCGGCTTTGACCCCGCCATAGATATGAATATTAAACCTGTCATGCTCAAGGGGGTAGAGCAAATCAAGCAATTTTTTGACAAGACTCAAAAAGTGGGACTTGTCAAAACTGAAGACGAAAATCTAACAGTTATCGCTGATATTAAACCAAGTAATATTGGCGGCATCATTATCAAGACTCCTAAAGCTACTGCCGAGGGAGGAATATATTTCAAGAACGAAGGATTATTGCAATTAACTGGGGACTTCACCAGCAAAACTGAGTCGGTAAGGGAAGGCAATAAGACTAAATCCTTTGGGGTTATGACTGTTACTGTTAGTGCAGATAAAACCGATGAAGTTTTAGCTTATCTGGGCGCTAAGTGGGGCTTGGGTGCTGCTACTCATAAAGACGTAGCACGAGAAATACTAGGGCAAGTATTACCGTCCTGGGAGCCGTGTAATGAGATTAATCCTGATGTTGAACGGATACCTGTTACTCGCGTTCCCCGTAGTGCAATAG
>JACDAJ010000108.1 GCA_013695475.1 Rubrobacter sp.
ACTTAGATGTACAGACACTAGCAGTTTTAGAAGAATACTTAGAAGATTTTAGCGGATGTGCGATCGCAGTTTCTCACGATCGCTACTTTTTAGATCGTACTGTAGATACAATCTTTGCTTTAGAAGATGGGGGAAGTATTCGCCAATATCCCGGTAACTACTCAGTTTATCTAGATTACAAAAAAGCTGAGGAAGAAGCTGCTACTCCAACGGTTGTTAAAGAAAAAGCTCCGGTTGAGAGAACTTATAAGCAGCCAGTAAATGACAACAAATCGCGTAAACTATCTTCAAAAGAAAAGCGCGAGTATGAAATGTTGGAAGGAAAGATTGCTCAATTAGAAGTAGAAAAAACCGAAGTAGAAAAAGCTTTGTATGCAGTTTCTCCTGGTGCGGCTACTAAAGTACGAGAACTCTATGAAAAAGTAGAAAACATAACTAAATCAATTGATACTGCAACGGAACGCTGGCTAGAATTAGCAGAAATTGAGTCTTAATTTATTAAGGTGAGAAAATATGACTGTAACTTTGAATTTATACCCAGTTTTGGAATTAACCGACGATCAATTTTACGAATTATGTCAAACAAATCGTGATTTAAGATTAGAGCGTACAGCTACCGGAGAAAGAATTATTATGCCTCCCGAAGGAGGAGAAACAGGACATCGTAATATTGAAATCTCTTTTCAATTAGAAACTTGGAGTAGTCAAAAGGATTTAGGACTTGCTTTTGATTCTTCTCCAGGTTTTAAGTTACCCAATGGTGCAGAAAGAGCGCCCGATGCAAGTTGGATAAAATGCGATCGCTGGAATAGTTTGAATTCAGAGCAAAAGCGCAAGTTTCCCCCATTATGTCCCGATTTTGTGATCGAGTTACGTTCTGAAACTGACTCAATTAAAACTCTACAGTTAAGGATGCAAGAGTATATAGATAATGGTGCAAAGCTAGGCTGGTTAATCGATCCCAAAACTGAGAAAGTAGAAATCTACCGTTTAGGAAAGCAAGTAGAAATACTCGAAAATCCTGCAACTTTATCCGGGGAAGATGTTTTACCAGGCTTTGTACTAAACTTGATTTCTGTTTTTAAAGAGCTTTAATAATTAATTCAAGCTTACATTAATCCTGCTTCCTCAAAAACCTTGTTTACGGTTAATTCTAAACCAGGTAAAAAAGTATCAATAATAGGCATAGTATCTATATATATTTGACTTATGCTATCAGTAGAAAATACTTCAATACTTACAGTTTCAGGATCTACAACCCACACTCTTGATACACCAGCTTTAAAGTAATCCGTAGTTTTATCTGCAAATTGTTTAGAAGTTTGACCCGGCGAAATAATTTCAATTACTAATTCTGGCGCAATCGGACAAGCCTCGTTACGCTTCCAACTTTTAGGTAAACGTTGATAAGAAATATAAGTTAAGTCGGGTACAGGAACCCAATTTTCACCCTGACGCTGTAAGATAATTGTCCACTCAGAAACAACCCTTCCTTTTCCTTTACACCAAGTATGTATAAGTAATAACAATGCCGATTGCAAAGTCGAATGAAAGTATTTAGGGGACACTTTAGGTATTGCGTAACCATTTACCAACTCATAGTTTATATCTCCTGTGGGCAAATCGAGAAATTTTTGTAAGGTGAGTTTGTTTTTTATACTTACCATGTATCAAAGAACCCAGTTTTATTTATTATCAACGCCGAAGGAGATTTTACATAATGAGCGTAAATAATCTTCAACATTTTAGCACTGATGAATTACTCAAACAGTTCAAGGAAGTTACTCTCCAAGGTAAACCACCTCAAGAACTTGTACAGGAATTGCAAAAGCGTCCTGGTATTGTCTTAATTAATGCAACGGATTCAGCCAAAGTTACTATAGAATCCATTTGACATCTTTGAGGAGAAATAAGTATAGTAAGGATAGTTATTTCAACCGTCCACGATGTCCTACTCCAGTAGTCTCAGTGATGCCGAATGGGAAGTTCTCGAACCACACTTGTGTAAGCTCTTGCCTCAAAAGAAACAGACTCGACCCAGTAACTGGACGAAACGGGAGATTATTGATGCCCTCCTCTACCAACTCAAGAATGGGTGTAACTGGTCTGACTTACCGAGAGATTTTCCGCCCTACTCCACCGTCTACTGGCACTATAAACAATGGCGCAATGCAGACGTGTTTGAACAACTGATGGAGACACTACAGGTCGAAGTCCGAGTTCAAGCTCAAAAAAAAGTAAGTGGACAACGCTGATCATCATTGACTCGCAAGCGGTGAAAAATACCTGTAACGCGAGTGCCGCCTCCAACGGCTTCTGTTCCTACAAAGCGACGAATGGGATTAAACGGCATTTGGCAGTAGATAGTTTAGGATTTCCGTTTTTTACCCACTGTACTCGCGCCAATGTCTCCGATGACCAGGGATTAATTGAGATGCTGACCGACAATATCGACTACTTTCGGCAAAAACCCCCGTACCTCCCTAAAACGACCATTTTGCTTGACCACGGCTATCACCCTAAGAAAATTCAAAGGGCGCTGGAACAAGTTTATCCAGCGATGATGACCAAGATTCAAT
>JACDAJ010000114.1 GCA_013695475.1 Rubrobacter sp.
ACTTCTTCCAATGGGCGCGAGAGATAGAAATTCGCGTGGTACGCGCCTTTGGATTCCTTTCCTTCGGTGTTCACGCCCATCTTCTCGAGTTCGCCGATGACGTATTCGTGTTCCTCTTTGTCGGTGAAGCGGCGTTGTATGAAGGTGTGGGTGTCGAGCTTTTGGGTGACGAGGCCGTACTTCGAGAGGGTGTCGGCGATGTCGTCGTATGAGACCCACCGGAGCGCGAGCGCGGCTACCCACGGGGCGCTTTCCATGCTCCCGAGGAGGCGGTCGAATGTCTTCTCGGAGATATACCCGATGCCGCCCGTCACGGTGAGAAGGTCGGTGCGGCGGATGGCTCGTTCGAGCTCGCCGCTCGGTTCTTCGTCTTCGAGATTCTCGGCGAAGCCCGCGTCGAGGAGGCCGGCCCTCTCCCCGTATGAGACGGCGTTCTCGGCGAGATCCACGCCGACCACCCGCGGCGGGTCTTCTTTCTTCCGGGCCGCATAGAAAGCTTTGTCCGAGACGGCGAGTTCGCCCGCCGAAACCCTCGCCGCTTCTTCGGAGCGGTATCGGGCATAGAGTTCGTCGAGTGTGATGTCGTATTTGAGGAGGGCGGCGTTTATCCCGTATGAACAGCATACGTCCACGATGTTGAACGAGTCGTCGTCCGCCTCGCGGTTTTTCTCCTCGATGAGCTTTGCGAAGAGGCGGCTCCCGTGTTCGGGGGCTTTGTATCCGAACGCCCCGAGTTCCGTGAAATACGCTCGGGGATCCTCCATGTCGTAAATATCGTCGAAGCTCGCCTTGCCGGATTTCTGATGATACGTATCTTGATCTGGCATGCTCGAAAAACCTCCATTCGATAACGTGTCAACGAACAAGAAACTAGAGTCAGACCTCGTGAAACGCCCCTTCGCAGATAGCCGCGGAAGGCTCCCGCCCTCCGGTACGTGCCGAAAGACTATAGCGAGTGCGCCCGCCATCCGCAAGCGACGAAAGTTTCTTTATCCCCATTTCCGAAGGCGCTCCGAACCCCCGAAATCGGCGGCTCAATGCAATTTCCGAGCCGCCGGAAAAAGATCTTTCAGACCCGGAAAAGAGTCCCGAGTCCCTCCCGTTTTCCTTCGTCGCCCGCGAGGCGCATCGCCTCCCAATACGTCGCTTGGTTCGCCGTGACGACGGGCTTCCCGATGGCAGCCTCGATCTCCTCGACCCACGCCGCACTATGAAGAGCCGTGTCCGGCATGAGAAGAACGTCGGAGGCCGCGTCATCATTCTCGACCGCGAAATCGAGAACCGCCTCCCGTCCGAGCGTCCCAACCTCGGCGGCGGAGAAGATCCCCCGACTCGCCACCCGCGACACAGATATTCCACCAATTTGCAGGAATTTCTCGAAGAGACGAGCGATGTCCTCCGGATACGTCGCGGCGACGGCGGCTCTCTCCACCCCGAGCTTTTTCGCGGCCTCGACGAACGCGAAAGCCGTGGTCGAGGCGGGTACTCCGAGGGCGTTTTCGAGGGCTTCGGCTTGTCGTTTCGCGCCGTCCCACCCGAGGACGAAGCTCGCGCTCGTCGAGGACCACACGACCGACGACACACCCCGGCCTTCGAGAATTTCCGCGCCTTCGAGGAGGCGTGGGAGAGAACCCATGTCGCTCAAAGCCTCCACCGTGTGGGCGTCCTCCCCGATGGAGGTATGGACGAGTTCGGCGCGGGTTCCGGTCATTTCGGCGAGGCGCGGATAGTCGTCCTCGGCGGCGTATCCGGGGTACAAAAAACCGAGTTTCACGGGGTTCGTTTCGTCGTTCGGCAAAATACTCTCCTTCGGTTTCGGATGTTCGGTCGCGCAATGCGAAACATCGTGCCACAATACGCATTGCCATGTAAAACGTCGCGGGGTGCGTTCGCTCCCGGAGGAGATGGAGGAGATGGGAAAAGCCTCGAAGAGCCGCGAGTCGCGAATCGCCAGTCGCGGATCGGAAAACACGACTCGCGACTTTCGCAACTTGCGATTCGCCCTCCATCCCATACCGAGTCTGGTTCATCGCCTCCCCGATTCCCGAAAACCGACCCCCCATCGTAGAGGCGACCCGGCGGGTCGCCTCCTTCGCGATGAGGTACGCGCCGCCATCGGGGGACGCGCCATCGGCGCGCCTCTCCGACGGCTCGGGTCGGGCGTGGAACCGGAGGCGGGGCTGTGATCGAGGTGAATTTGACGGGGGAGGCGGTTCTCGACGACTTCTCCGACGAGGTCGGCATCGGAATTATCACGCCCTTCGATCTCGTCCTCGACCGCGAATACTGGCGGTGGCTGCCGGAGAACGCCTCGCTCCACGTAACGCGCACCCCCACCGTCGAACTCCCCGTCGGCATCGAGTTCGCCTCGCTCGTGAGCCAGGCGGCGGTCGTCATGCGAGCCGTGAAAGACCTCGCCATCGCCGCCCCCGAAGTCGTCGCGTACGCATGCACCTCGGGGAGCTTCGTGGAGGGAGTCGCGGGCGAGGCTCGATTGCGAGCGGCGATGGAGGAAGCCGGAGCGAAACGGGCGATCACCGCGAGCGGCGCATTGCTCACGGCTCTCGAAGCGCTCGATATAAAGCGGGTCGCGGTCGGGACTCCGTACGACGGCGAGGTGACGGAGAAGCTCTCGGACTTCCTCGCGGAAGCGGGATACGACACCGTCTCGAACGCCTTTCTCGGGCTGACGGGCGACATCTTCCGGGTGAGCGCGGATTCGGTTCGCGCCCTCGCAAAAGCCGCCGACCGCCCGGACGCGGACGCGGTTTTCCTGAGTTGCACGAACCTCCGCACCTTCCGACTCCTCCCCGACCTCGAAAGGGAACTCGGCAAGCCCGTCCTCTCGGCGAATCAAGTGACGATGTGGGCCGCCCTCCGCGCCGCCGGACTCGCCGACGAGTGGGATGTCCCGCCGCCTTCTCCGCAATATCGGGAGTCGGGAGATCTCATCGCTCCGTGTCCGGCTTCGCCGCGCTCCGCTTCGCTCGCCTCGGAAGTCGGGAGTCGGGAAGGGCGATGATGGGACGAAGTATTCCGCAGCCGCTTCCATAACGGATCTCGGAAACGTCGGCGATTCGGCGGGAATGTCATCGGTTCGCGAAGGGGTCGCTCTCCGTCCGCGCCATCCATCGCCGCCGTCGTGGGGAAAGGCTCTCCCCCCTCTTCCCCCACGTCCGGCGGAGCCGGAGATCTCAAAACTTGCAGGATCCATGGGTTCGGAAGAGCCGGGAGGCCGCATCGCCACGGCCCACAAAGTAAGAAATCAACCGTCTTTCGGATCGTTCGCAGACACGCGGCATGCCACGCCTTCAAAGCAGAGTGTCCGAAAGAGAAACAAGCTCATATGCGCCGATGCCCGCGGAATTCTTCCCCGGTCCGAAACCTCACAGCCGAAGGCGCGAAAGAATCGAATGAAACAAAATCAAGAACCCCCCGCCCCCCCACTCCCCATTCCCGGCTCCCGGCTCTCCCGGAGATCTCGCACCGCATCCGCGAGATGCTTGTCTATGAATTCGAGCGTCCGCCGCTCGTCTCCCCGGCGCATCGCGTCGAGGAGGCTCCGATGCTCCTCGACGAGGTGTTCGTGAACCGGGTATGCGGGTTCGAGTTGCGAGAGGCAAATTCTCGTCTCCGCGACGAGCGTTCCGAACATCCGAACGAGCCTCCCGCTCCCCGAAGCCCCGACGAGGGTTTCGTGGAAGCGGAGGTCGAGGTTCGTGAGTTCCGCCCATTCGACGGTTCCGGCGGCCTCGGACATGCGGGCGGTGAGGTCTTCGAGTTCTCCGAGGGAGGCCGTGTCTCCGGTACGGATCAGAGTTCGGGCGGCCTCCTTCTCGATGATGCTGCGGGCGAAATATATGTCGGCGATGTCGTCCTCGCCGAGCGAGATGACGCACACGCCCCGGTTGCGGCGATTCGTGAGAAGCCCTTCTTGAATGAGCCGCTGCATAGCCTCCCGGACCGGGCCGCGGCTCACGCCGAGACGGGATGCGAGTTGCGCCTCCCCGAGCGGCGAACCTGGCGCGAACGTCCCGTCTATGATCCTCGCCCGGATGCGCGAAGCGATGATCCCCGCCGTACTCTCCCACCCCACCGGCTCCAATTTCTCCAAACCCCGGAACATAAAGCCTCCGCGACTCCCCTCCGAAAACCATCCGCTCATGCGGAATTGTTGACAATCCTACAATACTTGCGTACCGTGATCCACGCGAGGAGGAGAGCGAGGGGAGGGACGAACCGAACATGGGGAGAGGAAGCTCCACAAACAAAAACACCCGTCCCATACTCGCCATCCTCGGCGCGACGAAAGAAAACCCGCCGCCAAACATCGAAGCGGTTATGGATAGCGCGGAAACCCGCTTCGCCGCGAATAACGAGGAATTGAAAAAGGTTCTTCCGGGCGCGGAGGCACTCTTCATATGGGACTTCCGAACGACGGAATTGCGGGACTCATGGAGCTTCGCGGACGCGCTCCGGTGGGTGCACATCGCGGGCGCGGGCGTGGACGCGGCATTGTTTCCGGAGCTTGTGGAGAGTGGGGTCGTCGTCACGAACTCGCGGGGCGTGTTCGACCGATCCATCGCCGAGTACGTCGTCGGGGCGATGCTCGTCTTCGAGAAAGACCTTCTTCGGACGCTCGATCTTCAAAGGCGGAAGGAGTGGCGGCACCGCGAGAGTGGGATGCTCTCCGGGAAAAGCGTCCTCGTCGTCGGGGCGGGGCCGATCGGGCGTATGATCTCGACCCTCGCGAAGAACCTCGGAATGAAAGCGAGCGCCGTCGCGAGAACCGCGAGGGATGAAGATCCCGACTTCGAGAAAGTTCTCGGAAGCGATGGCCTCGACGAAGCCCTCCCCCACGCCGACTACGTGGTCATCGCCGCCCCACTCACCGACGAAACAAAGGATGTGTTTGGAGCCGCGCAATTCGAGCGGATGAAGTCTGGAGCGAGGCTCATAAACATCGGACGCGGAAAAACAGTGGACGAAGCCGCGCTCGTCGAGGCGCTCCGCGAAAAGAAAATCTCCGGCGCCGCCCTCGACGTTTTCCGGGAGGAGCCGCTCCCGGAAGAAAGCCCATTGTGGGAGATGGACGAAGTCATCATCTCGCCGCACATGTCCGGCGATTTCGTCGGATGGACAAACGCCCTCGGCGACCTTTTTTCCGAGAACTTCCGAAGGTGGAATGTGGGTGAGGAGCTTTTGAACATCGTGGATAAGGAGCGAGGATATGGTCGGTCGCTTCGCTCCGAAGAGTCGAGAGGCGCGTCGCTCGGCGAAGCTTTGGGGATCGGGAGTCGGGAAGGACGATGAAGGGCGAATGTTTCACCACCGAAGCCATCCATCGGGTTCATGAAAAGTTCGTCGAACGAGGAGGAGCGAGAATGAGAGTCGAGAGTCCCCGACTCCCGAAACGAGCGGAGCCGAAGGCGGCGGAGCCGGATACGGAGCGAGTGCCTCCCCACCCCCCACCCCCGGCATTTCGGAGTACGCATGACTGACCCGGCGCAAATGACGGCCACCGAGCTTCTCGGACTTTATAAGTCTCGCGGACTCTCCCCCGTCGAGGCGACTCGGGCGGTTTTGGAGCGCATCGAAGGCCATGATCAGCGAGTGAATGCTTTTTGCCTCGTGGATTCGGACGCGGCTCTCGAAGCGGCTCGGGCTTCGGAGGAGCGGTATATGGCTGGCGACGCTCTCGGGAAGCTCGACGGGGTTCCGGCTTCCGTGAAAGACGTTTTCCTGACTCGCGGATGGCCGACGCTCCGCGGCTCGAAGGCGATCAGTCCAGATGGGCCGTGGGAGGACGACGCTCCGCTCGTTTCGCGGCTTCGGGAGCATGGCTCGGTTCTCCTCGGAAAGACGACGACGCCGGAACTCGGGTGGAAAGGCGTCACGGATAATTTGCTCACGGGGATCACACGAAATCCGTGGGACACGTCGAAGACGCCGGGCGGGTCTTCGGGCGGCTCGGCGGCGGCGGTCGCGCTCGGGATGGGGCCGCTCTCCGTCGGGACGGACGGCGGCGGCTCGGTGCGGATTCCGGCGGCTTTCTCGGGCATCTTCGGACTGAAACCGTCGTATGGGCGCATTCCATTGTGGCCGCCGAGTCCGTTCGGATCGCTCTCGCACGCCGGGCCGATGGCGAACACCGCCCGTGACGCCGCCCTCATGCTCGAAGCAATGTCGGAACCCGACGCCCGCGACGCGACCGCTCTTCCGTATGAAAAAGTCGAATATTCGAAAGAGATCGAAGGCGAAGGAATCGAGGGGCTTCGCATCGCGTTTTCCCCGAACCTCGGGTACGTGGATGTGAACGCGGAGGTCGCCGAAGCGGTGGAAAAGGCGGCTCGGACGTTCGAAGAACTCGGAGCGCACGTCGAGGAAAAAGACCCCGGATTCGACGACCCGGTGGAGTGTTTCAATGCTCATTGGTTCACGGCGGCGGCGAGCTTCGTCGGGCATTTCGAGGATGGGAAGCGGGAACTCATTGACCCCGGACTCGAAGAAATCGTGGCAGCGGGCGAGAAATACTCCGCGCTCGAATATCTCGCCGCCGCCGAGGCTCGCGCCGACCTCGGGCTTCGGATGAGCTTGTTTCACGAGACGTATGACCTCCTTCTCACCCCGGCGATGCCGATACCGGCTTTCGAGGCGGGTCGGAATGTTCCCGAGAACTTTCCGCATCGGCAATGGATGAGTTGGACGCCGTTTTCGTATCCGTTCAATCTCACGCAGCAACCGGCGGCGAGCGTGCCGTGCGGCTTCATGGAGTCGGGGATGCCGATCGGGTTGCAAATCGTGGGCGGAAGATATGACGACGCGCTCGTGCTTCGAGCCTCGCATGCGTACCAAACGGCGCGGCCCCTCGACCGGAGGCCGCCGGAGGAATAATGCGGGATACGGGTGAGAACTTGGTGGCTTTTTTTGAGCGTGAGGACGCTTCGCTTCGTGAGATCGCTCCGTATCCGGCTTCGCCGCGTTCCGCTCCGCTTCGCGAGGTCGTGAGTCGAGAAAACATCCCGACCTCGCGAAGCGGGCGAAGCGACGCGCCTCACGATTTCATGGCCTCACGGGCAAAGCGAAATTCGCGGAGCATCCGCCCGGACTCAGCGTAAACGAATCGGAAGGGAGAAAGTCATGGAAGATCGGTTCATCGAGATACGGCTCGAAAAGAGGGGTGTCTCGTGCGTGGCGAGGATGCTCGACGATTTGGCTCCGCGAACGTGCGAGGCGGTGTGGAACGCGCTTCCGCTCGGCGGGGATGCGTATCACGCGAAGTATGCGAGGAACGAGATATACGGGCTTCTTCCGGCGTTCGCGGAGCGGGACCCGGGCCGGGAAAATACCACGATCACCCCGATACCCGGCGATGTCGTGTATTTCTCGTTCGAGCCGTGGCAGCTCGTTACGGGATCGCACGGCTACGACGAGTCGGACAATTTGCGCGACCTCAACAACATCGTGGATCTCGCGCTTTTCTACGAGCGGAACAATCTTCTTTTGAATCCGGACTATGGATGGGTTCCCGCCAACGTGTTCGCCTCGATCACCGAAGGTCTCGACGACATCGCCGCCGCCTCACAGGACATGTGGAAGCGCGGCGTCGAAGGGGAGCGCATCACGTTCGCCCGTCTCGACCGATAATCCGAAGGTGGCTTCACAGGAGGCGGAAATTATTTCGCCCCCTCTCCTTCTTCAAAGAATGTTCCGCGTCTGACTCGTCTCCCCATACTCGAGCGCAAACTCGTCGAGGTTTTTTTGTGAGATCCTCCGGGCGGCCTCTCGCGGGCTTCCCTCCCCCGCCTTCCATGCGGCCATAATTTCTCCGACGGCGCGGCGCATCTCCTCGGAGAGCTTGTCGAATGCTTCCTCCGGTTCGGCGGTGATGTCGCCGAAGAGCGTCCACCACGCCCATCCGACGGCTCCCGCGTTCGCGATGAAGTCCGGGATGACGGGGATGTTCCGTTCGAGGAGCTTCGCCTCCGCCTCCGGAGTCGTCGGGACGTTCGCCGCCTCGACTATGATCTCGGCGTTCACCCGGCCACAATTTTCCGGGGTGATGGCGTATGAGACGGCGGCGGGAACGAGAACTTCGGCCTCGATGGAGAGCCATTCTTCACGCGGGAGTTCTTCGTCTTCGCTCCGGAGCGCGGCCCGGTTTATCTCCCCGTACTCGGTTCTCGCGGCGAGCAGACTTTCCACGTCGAGGCCGTCCGGGTTTGCGATGGCTCCCTTCGCATCCACGACACCGACGACTTTGACACCCGTCCGGTCGAGGTATCGGGCGGTCGAGCCGCCCATCGAGCCGAAACCTTGAACGACGGCCCTCGCCCTTCCCTCCGGCCATCCGAGGCTTTCGATGGCGGTCTTCGCAGCCTCGGCGACACCATATCCGCCGATGACGTCCGGGAGCGCGATGCCTTCGACTTCGACCGCGAACGCCTCGCGCACCCTCGATAAAGTCTGTCCCGGATTTTCGCTTCGGCGGAGAGCCGCATACAATGACATTCCGAGTCCGGCTTCGTCGAAAACGGAATCGAGGAGCGGCTGCGGAACGCCGAGATCCTCCGCCGTCACCCAGTAACTTTCCAATAATGGCCGCATGGCTTTCACGAACCGCCCGAGGACTTCCCTCGCTCGCGGGTCGTGCGGGTCGAAATCCAAGCCGCCCTTCGCCCCGCCGACGGGGAGTTTCAAAACTCCCGTTTTGTATGACATTCCCCGTGCGAGATCCCCGACTTCCCCCTCCGTACACCCCTTCCGCATCCTTGTCCCGCCCGTCGCGATTCCCCCGACGAGGCGATCCACGACGACCCATCCTCTCGCCCCGCTCTCCGGGTCGTTCCACTCCACCCGCATGAACGGCCCGCGCCGATACTCTTCCACCGAAACCGCCAAAACGACCCGCCTCCCAACGATTCTTCATATAACTTTATGGCATTCCGCCTGAATATCCTCAATGCTTGACGTATGATTGTCAACAATCTACACTAGACTTTGGGCTATTGGTAGCAAAGGGAAGGGGCGAGATGCTTCAGCGTGTGGAGCGTGCTTTGGGACTGCGGACGAATCCGATTGTATTTTTCGCGTCGGCGGCGTTCATAGTTTTGTTCGTGGCGGCGGCGGCGGTGTTTCCGGCGCAGATCTCGACTGTTTTCGGGAGTTTGGCTGAATGGATATCGGCTTCTCTGGGATGGCTGTATATTCTCCTCGTCACGGTCTTCGTCGGTTTCGTCGTAATTATTGGCTTTTCGAGGTACGGGAAACTCCGCCTCGGGCCGGACGGCGCCCGCCCCGAGTACACGAACTGGGCTTGGTTTGCGATGCTCTTCACGGCGGGCATCGGGAGCGTCCTCATGTTTTACGGGGTGGCCGGACCGGTCTCGCACCTCGCCGAGAACCCGATGAACATGAGCGGCGAGACGGCGGTCGCCGAGGCGGCCATAAACTTCGAGCTTTATCATTATGGGCTTCATGCGTGGGGCGTGTTCGGACTTGCCGGACTCTCGCTCGCGTACTTTTGTTATAGACGGGGGATGCCGCTTCGGATACGGTCGGCTTTCCATCCCATATTCGGGGATCGCATTCATGGGCCGCTCGGGCATGCCATTGACATCTTCACCGTTCTCGGAACCGTTTTCGGGGTCGCGGTGACGCTCGGACTCGCGGGTTCGCAGGTGAATGCGGGGATCACGAGGGTGACGGGTTTCGGGGAGTCGAATGGATTGCAAGCCGGGATCATCGCGATCATCACCGTCGGAGCCATCGTCTCGGTCGCGCTCGGACTCGACCGGGGCATCCGGCGCCTCGGGCAATTAAACATGACGCTCGCGATCGTCCTCATGGCCTTCGTCGCGATCGCCGGGCCGACGGCGTTCGTTTTCCAGGGTTTCGTGCAAAGCATCGGATATTATTTCCAGAATTTCCTCGAGTTCTCTTTCTGGAACCAGGCGTACAACGACGACGGCTGGCAGGGGGCGTGGACCGTCTTTATATGGGCGTGGCAGATTTCGTGGGCGCCATTCGTCGGGCTTTTCGTCGCGAGGATTTCTTATGGACGGACGATCCGGGAGTTCATCCTCGGGGTTCTCTTCGCGCCGCTCGCTTTCACGATGGTGTGGTTCAGCGTGTTCGGCGGGGCCGCGCTCGACATCGAGTTGAACGGCGCGGGCGGGCTTGCCGCGGTGGTGGACGAGACGCTTCAAGTCGCGCTGTTCGCGATGCTCGAACAGCTTCCGCTCGCCACGATCACATCGCTCCTCGCGCTCGTGATAATTTGCATCTTCTTCATCACCTCCGCCGACTCGGCTTCCCTCGTCCTCGACACGCTCACCTCCGGCGACGACGAGAACTCGCTCGCCCGCCAGCGCGTTTTCTGGGCCGTCTCGCTCGGAGCCATCGCCCTCGTCCTTCTTCTCGCCGGCGGCCTCGACGCACTCTCGAACGTCGTGACCGTCACCGGACTCCCATTCCTCATCATCCTCGCACTCATGTCCTTCAGCCTGCTGAAAGCCCTCCGTGAGGAAGACACCCGACCCCGCGCTGAAAGCGGCGGGCCGGAGGAACGCTCCGAGGAACCCGTCTCCGCCGACGGCGGCGGAGAGAGTCGGACGCGAGAGGGTGAAGTAACGCAAAGCCGCTGATTGCTTCGCTTGTCAGCCAGTCAGCAAAATCAAAACGCGGCTGAGACGCTGAAATACGCTGACAAGCGAAGCGGCCCGCCCCGAGGGAGGCTTCGATAAGTTTCCCCCGCGCCGGGTAAAAACTCCATGCCCGGCGCGGGAGAATCGCACCGGAAAACCGAGAGGAGAAAATCTTGATTCAAGAAACCGGAAAATGGGTCGAGAAAGACCGAAAGTATATATGGCACGCCATGAGCGGATACGACCCCGAATCCACGCATCTCACCATCGCCTCCGCCGAGGGAGCGTGGGTCACGGACATCGAAGGCAATAAATATCTCGACGGCATGTCCGGCCTGTGGTGCGTGAACGTCGGCTACGGGCGCGAGGAACTCGCCCGAGCCGCATACGACCAATTGAACACGCTCCCGTTCTATCCATTGACAAAGAGCCACGTCCCGGCCATCGAGCTCGGCGAGAAACTGAACGAGTGGCTCGACGGCGAGTATGTTTTCTTCTTCTCGAACTCCGGCTCGGAGGCGAACGAGGTCGCCTTCAAAGTCGCCCGCCAATACCACGAGCAAAACGGAGAGCCGAGCCGGTGGAAGTTCATAAGCCGGTACCGCTCGTACCACGGAAACACGCTCGCCACCCTCGCCGCGACCGGACAGGCGGCCCGGAAGTATCGTTATGAGCCGCTCACACCCGGCTTCGTGCATGTGCCGCCGCCCGATTCGTATCGGGGGCATCTCAACGTCGAGGATCCGGAAGAGTGCGCGAGATTGTATGCCGAAGAAATAGAGCGGGCCATAGTTTGGGAGATGCCCGAGACGGTGGCGGCGGTCATCATGGAGCCGATCATCACCGGCGGCGGCATCCTCATCCCACCCGAAAGCTATATGGGCCGGGTCAAGGAAATCTGCGAAAAGCACGGCGTCCTCTTAATCGCCGACGAGGTGATATGCGGCTTCGGGAGGACGGGCAAAAAGTTCGCCCACCAGCATTACTCAGTCGAGCCGGACATCGTCTCGATGGCGAAGGGCATAACGAGCGCATACTTCCCCCTCTCCGCCACCGCCGTGAAACGCGAACTCTACGAGACCTTCGAGAACACCGGGGAATACGACCGCTTCCGCCACGTGAACACCTTCGGCGGCCACCCGGCGGGATGCGCCGTAGCCATAAAAAACCTCCAAATAATGGAAGAAGAAAAACTCCCCGAACGCTCCGCCGAAAAGGGAGAAGAGCTCCTCGAAAAACTCTCCGAACTAAAAACCCATCCGAACATCGGAGACGTGCGAGGGCGCGGCCTCCTCATCGGCATCGAATTCGTCGAAGAGAAACAAAACAAAACCCCCGCCCCCGAAATGGCGACGAAGGTTCTTTCGGAGTGCCAAAAACGCGGCCTCATAGTCGGAAAAAACGCCGACACGGTCGCGGGATTCAACAACGT
>JACDAJ010000141.1 GCA_013695475.1 Rubrobacter sp.
ACGAGAATGTGGGGAGCTTGCGAAACTCCATCCGGCCCCGGAACCACGCCCGGCTTGACGGTGACGAAGGAAAAGCCGCCATTTTCGTCCGTCGGGACGCGCCCGAAACCGAGGAAGTTTTCGTCGAGTGGGACTTCGTCGCGGTCGTCTTCGGGATGGCGGTATCGTCCGGCGGGGTTCGCCTGCCAGATTTCGACCATCGCATCCGGGACGACGGCTCCGGCTCCATCGAATATTTTTCCTTCGACGCGGATGGCATCGGGGCGGTCGGGGGCGACGAGTTCGGAGAGGTCTTCTTCGAAGAGCGCGTAATGGAAGAACGGCCCGATAGTTTGCGAGGGCGCGGTTTCGAGGCTCGTATTTTCACTCATTCGTGCGGCCTCTCGAACGGGGTGGAGCTTCTTCCTCGAAGGATGATGTCGAAATTGTATCCGAGCGCCCATTCCGGCTCGGTCGTTTCGAGGTCGAAGGTGGATATGAGGCGCTCCCTCGCCCTCGGATCTCGGACGGATTGAAAGATGGGATCGTACTCGAAGAGCGGGTCTCCGGGGAAATACATTTGCGTGATGAGCCTCGTGGCGAACGCCGGGCCGAACAGCGAGAAGTGGATGTGCGCCGGACGCCACGCATTCTCGTGGTTCCCCCACGGATACGCCCCCGGCTTCACCGTGACGAAACGGTATCGTCCGTCGTCGTCGGTGAGGCACCGTCCGGCTCCGGTGAAGTTCGGGTCGAGGGGGGCGGGGTGGCGGTCGCCGGAGTGGACGTATCGTCCGGCGGCGTTCGCCTGCCACACTTCCACGAGGCTGTTTCGGACGGGACGACCGTCGCCGTCGAGGACGCGCCCCGTCACGATGATGCGCTCTCCGAGCGGTTCGCCGTCATGTTGGCGAGTCAAATCATGGTCGAGTTCTCGGATTTTTCCGTGTCCGTATGCGGGGCCGGTGATCTCCGACAAAGTATGCGGCTGAATCGTGAGCGGGCGATCCGGGGCGCGGAGTCGCGTGGATTTGTATTCGGGATAAAGAGAGTCCGGGTCGCCGGAAGAACTCCGGTATCCGGCGAGTGTGGTTTCGTGTCTCATGCGGCCTCCACGACCATCGCGATGCCTTGCCCGACCCCGATGCACATCGTGGCAAGGCCAAATTGCACATCTCCGCGCCTTTTCATCTCATGCACGAGCGTGGTGAGTATCCGCGCCCCCGAACACCCGAGCGGATGCCCGATGGCGATGGCTCCGCCGTTCGGATTGAGCCGCTCATCGTCGGTGTCCATGCCCCACTCGTGGATGACGGCGAGCGACTGAGCCGCGAACGCCTCGTTGAGTTCGATGAGGCCGAGGTCGGAGAAGGAAATCCCCGCCCGGTCGAGAGCTTTTTTTGTGGCGGGAACCGGGCCGATACCCATGACGCGAGGCGGAACCCCGGCGGCGGCGATGCTCCGTATTCTCGCGAGCGGCGAAAGCCCGTGCGCCTCGGCGTATTCTTTCGAGACGACGAGGAGCGCGGCGGCCCCGTCGTTGAGCGGACTCGAATTGCCCGCCGTCACCGAACCGTCCTTTTTGAAAGCGGGACGGAGTTTGGCGAGGCTCGCGAGCGATGAATCGCGGCGCGGCCCTTCATCAGCTTCGACGACGGTTTCGGACTTTCTCGTCTTCACGGTGACGGGGACGATTTCTTCGCGGAACCGCTTTCCATCCTGCGCGGCGACGGCTTTTCGATGGCTCGCCAGCGCGAATTCATCCTGTTTTTCGCGGGAGATGTCGTAGTTTTCGGCGATTTCCTCCGGCTCGTTTTCATCGGGGGTCACGCCGAAGCGTTCTTGTGCGAGATTCTCGGCGGTCGTCCCGAGCGAGTCAGTGTGTCCCATTTCGTCCATCTTCGGGTTTATGAACCGCCATCCGAGCGCGGTGTCCTCCATTTTCACCGCCCCGACGGAGTATGCGCGCTCCGGCTTCGGCATCGCCCACGGGGCGCGGCTCATGGATTCGACGCCGCCCGCGACGTATACGTCGGCCTCCCCGAGCATGAGCGCCCGCGAAGCCTCGGCGACCGCTTCGAGGCCCGATCCACAAAGCCGATTCACCGTCGCCCCCGCCACCTCGACCGGAAATCCGGCGAGAAGCGACGACATCCGGGCCACGTTCCGCGAATCCTCGCCGACCCCATTCGTACACCCGAAATACACGTCCTCGACCTCCAAAGCCGGAACTCCGGATTTTTCCATCAGTTTTTCGAGGACGACGGCTCCGAGGTCGTCGGGCCGGACGGGCGCCAAAGCCCCGCCGTGCCGTCCGACGGGGGTTCTCACCGCCTCGACGATGTATGCTTCGTTCACTCCTCCGTATGCCATTTGTTTCGCTCCTTTCGGTCGCTTCGCCGCGAATCATGGGGTCGCGAATCGCGGTTTTTTGGATTCACGATTCGCGGATCTTCGTCATCCCGCTTTCCTCGCCGCCTCCGTCCGCTCTTTCAAATCGCGCAAAACTTGAAGCTCCTTTTCCTCCGGCTCATACGTCGTTTCGAGATCGTCCGCTATTTTCAGTTTCCAGCCCGTCGCTTCTTTCGCCGCTTCGACGGTCGCGCCCGGATGAAGACCGACGAGGGTGAGTTCCTTCGTTTCGGGGTCGGGGCGGAGGATGCCGAAGTCGGTTATGACGACGGATGGCCCGGCTCCGGGGTATCCGAGTTTTTCGCGTGAGTTTCCTCCGGTCGCGTATCCGACGGAGGTTATGAAGGCGAGTTTTTCCACGAAGGCTCGCGGCGATTGGCGGAGCATGACTATGACTTCCTTCGCCGAGGCGGCTATTTCCGGCGCGCCGCCCGCTCCCGGCAATCGGACTTTCGGCTCGTCGTAGTCGCCGCCGATGACGGTGGTGTTTATGTTTCCGAATTTGTCTATTTGCGCGGCTCCGAGGAAGCCGACATCCACGCGCCCGGCTTGAAGCCAATAATTGAAGATCTCCGGCACAGAGACGACGGAGTCGGCGTTTTCGGCGAGTTCGCCGTCGCCGATGGAGAGCGGAAGAACTTCGGGCTTCGCGCCGATGGTTCCCGATTCGTATATGAGCGAGCATTCCGGGGCGTGTGTGGCTCGCGCCAAATTCGCGGCCTCGCTCGGAAGCCCGATGCCGACGAAGCACACAACCCCGCCCCGAAGCTCCCGCGACGCCGCGATGCTCATCATCTCGTCGGCGGTATACGTGGCGTTTCCGTTCGTCGTTCCGCTCACTCTTTCACCATCCCTTCGGCTTCGATGCTTCGCAAATGCTCCGCGAAATCTTCGACCCCGAATACGTGCCTCGCCATCCACACCTCGAATTTGCCGCGGTCTCGCCCGATGGGATCCCATGCTTCATAAAAAGCATTGTCGCGTGGATAATAATCGTGGGCATACGACGGATATGCTCCGTTCGGGACGACCGAAACCGCGTCGAGCGAGATGGACGGAAGGACGATCTGGAACGGTCGAGGCTCGAACTCGTCCACAATCTCCTCGACCGTCACGATGGAACGACGAGCCGAGAAAACGGCCTCTTTTTGTATGCCCGTGATCCCCCACATCGCCACGTTCCCGTTTCGGTCGGCTTGCTGCGCGTGGACGACCGCGACATCGGGTTCGAGAGCCGGAACCGCCATAAGCTCCTCGCCCGTGAACGGACACGTTATCGGCGCGATGGTCGAAGTGACTTTCGGGAGATCGGTGCCGACGTATCCGCGAAGCACCGCGAACGGCAAATTCGACGCTCCGGCGACGTATCGGTTCGCTATCCCGGCGTGGGAATGCTCCTCGATCTCGATCGACTCCGGCCATCCTTTTTCGACCGCGTCCCGGAAACGATGGAGCGAACCCACGCCCGGATTCCCGCCCCACGAGAAGATGAGCTTCGAGGCGCACCCGGCCCCGATCATTTGGTCGTAAACGAGGTCGGGGGTCATCCGAATGAGCGTGAGATCCCTCCGTCCTTGCCGGATGACTTCGTGCGCGGCGGCGAACGGTATGAGGTGCGTGAACCCCTCGAACGCGACGGAGTCCCCGTCCGACACGAGGCTTTCGACCGCCTCTCCCAGTTCCATTATCTCGGCCACGCGAACCCCTCCCTTTCATGTTTCATGTACGTACCCCTTCCGACGGGCGAACCGAACATCCCCGCCGGAACCCCCGGTTTTTCGGCTTCTCCTCGTTTCGGTGCGTCCATTTTTCGTCCCTCGCTCCCCGGTATTTTCCCTGACTCACATTTTGTTTCCCGTCACGGTATATGTCCAATACTTCTTTATGATGCCCGCAATATGGTTTCGGTATATCGAGCGAGATTCGGGGGCGTATGACATACTCGTTCGTATGGAGCATTGGCACGGGTTCGGCCCGAAATTGAGTATTTCGCAGGTTTACGAGACGACGGTGGCGGACGCGGATTCGGAGTTGTCGGCTCACTTCGTCGTGATCCCCGCCCGGTCGCTCGGCGGAGACTCGTATTTGTTTCGTGGGGAGGTGCGTCCGCTCGAGTTCCTCGGGCTTCGGGCGGTGGCGGATATACCGCTCGGAGGGGTGGCGCGGAGTCTGGCGGCGTGTCTCGTGAGCGGGGATGTCGAGGAGTTCATGCGGAAATTCGACGAGGGTTTCCGGGCGGAGATCGAGCAGTCGAGCACGACCCCCGTTCCCCATTTCGGGTTCGCCGAATATCTCACATTCGCGAGGGTCATTCCGTTCGAGTGGGCTTCGCTCGACATGGAGTCGCTCGGGCATATCATCACCGCGAGCGGGCGCGGGAAGTCCGGGTACTTCCATTACGAGGATGTCGAAGCTCCGATGATGGTCGTCGCGATACCGGCGGGAATCGTCATATGCGGCTCGACGAAAAGCGTCGCGGGCGCGCTCGAGGCGGGGCTTCGGGAGAGGATACTCAAGCTCGCTTCGCTCGCCGGGAGTGGGGAGTCGGGAGACGCTCGCTGACGCTCGCTTCGGGGGTCGGGGAAAGGCCGCGGAGTACCGAAACGTCCTTCATCGAAGCATCCGTTCGAGTCCGGCGAGAGTCGGTCGTTTGGAGGCGAAGATATCCGGGGGAGACTCCGGGAGGAAAAATTCGAGAATACCCCGACTCACAATTTCCCGCTCCCCACTCCCGGCAGTTCCGCGTCCATCGCCTCGACGTTCGGTTCGAGTCCCGTCCATAGTTTTTGGGCGTGGACTCCCTGATAGAGAAGCATCCTTTGCCCGTTTATGGTTCGCAGCCCGAGCTTGCCGGCGGCGTGGAGGAGGCTCGTCCGGTCACCGGGGAGGTACACCGCGTCGGCGACGGTGGCGTGTTCGGGGAGGCTTTCGAGGTATGCGGCCGGGACGGGGAGCGGGTCGTCGTTTTTCATGCCGAGAGAGGTCGTGTTTATGAGAATGTCCGGGGAGATGCCGGAGGTTTCGAGCGATTCGAGGGGATGGGCGCGTACTTCCGTTCCCTCGCCGGATTCTTCGAGTTTGGCGGCGAGTGATTCGGCGCGATCCACGCTCCGGTTGAAAATGTGGAGGCTCGACGCGCCCTCGGACTGAAGCGCGAATGAGATGGCGGAGGCCGCGCCCCCGGCTCCGAGGAGGACGATGGTTTTCCCGGAAACCTTCGCCCCGGCCTCGCGGCATGCCTCGGCCATACCGCTCCCGTCGGTATTGTGGCCGCGGAGTTTGCCGCTCTCGATCACCACCGTGTTCACCGCGCCGGAGATTTTCGCCGCCCCATCCATTTCGTCGAGAAGCGGGATTATTTTCTCTTTGTGAGGCATCGTGAGATTGAAACCCCGGAAGCCGAGAGCCGCCGCGCCGCGCACGGCATCGGGGAGTTTATCCGGGTCAACGTCCATCGCGACGTATACGAAGTCGAGGTTTTCTTCGGAGAAGGCGGCGTTGTGCATCGCGGGGCTGAGACTGTGGGAGACGGGTCGTCCCATAAGCCCGAGGAGCTTCGTCTTTCCGGTGATCATATATTCCTCCCGGTTTCATCCGACATCGAATGGCCATTTTAGTCGAGTCAGCGGACGGCCTCCGAGGAGAGCGTCGCCTCCACCGACTGCCGCGCTCGCCGCAAAAACTCGACCGGGGAAAGCGCGTTCCGCAAAGAAAGCACCGGGGCTTCGATGCTCACGGGGATGTTCGGCGGGAGGGCGGCCACGAACTGTGCGAGCGGGAGTTCGCCATCGCCGGGGAGGAGGCGCATCGCACGGCTTTCGAGTTGGAGATCGGTGCCTTCCGTGGAAATCCCCCGAGGGAGCGACGATGAACGCGGCAGATTTTCGGGCGCGTCGAGCGGGCCGTCGCAAAGTTGCGCGTACCCGATGAGATTCGGGTCGAGGGCGCGGAGACGCTCGATGTCCCCGCCGTACCGCCGGAAATGAAGCGCGTCGAAGAGGATGCCGCCACCATCCGAGCTTTCGGCGATTCGAACCGAGAGATCGAAGCTCGACACCTCCGTGTACGGTATCGCTTCGATGAGCGGACGTATGCCGTACGGCCTCGCGTCGGCGACGAGCGCGGCGAAGGTTTCGGCGGCGCGTTCGATGTCCGGGTCGTCGCCGTTCACGGTGAGAAACCTCGCCCCGAGCATCGCCCCGACTTCCAAAGTTTGCTCATAATCGGCACGCTTCGTGTCGGCTCGGATGCGGACGACCTCGACATCGAGGACTCGGACTCCGGTTTCGTCCATCCGGCGGAGGGTTTCTTCGAGCATCGGGGAGCCGGGCGACATCGGCCACGGTTCCTCCTCGGCGGTCGCGGCGGAGACCCGAAGCCCGACCGAATCGAAGCCCGCCTCGGAAGCCGCCACGACCATATCCGGGGGCGGAACGTCGAGCATGGTGAGATGGTCAACGGCGATCTCCGTTTTCATACTCATTTTCTCTCCTCATTTTCTCTCCTCATTTTCTCTCCTCACTTTCTCGTTTTTATGTCGTCGTTTCGGAATGTTCGCACTCCTCCGAGAAGACGCGCCGATGGCG
>JACDAJ010000156.1 GCA_013695475.1 Rubrobacter sp.
TGGCGCACGCGAATAATGCGCTCATGCTCGTTGACGGGGCGCAAAGCGGGCCACATTTGCCCGTGGATGTCGCCTCTCTCGGGTGTGATTTCTTCGCGGCGAGTGGACACAAGATGCTCGGCCCGACGGGGGTCGGGTTTTTGTGGGGGAGGCCGGAAATCCTCGATTCGATGGAGCCATTCCTCGGGGGCGGGGAGATGATCCGTGAGGTGAAGCTCGAATCGTCCACGTGGAACGACCTCCCCCACAAGTTCGAAGCCGGGACGATGAACGTCGCACAAGTCGTCGGCCTCGGGGCGGCGGTGGATTATTTGACCGAACTCGGCATGGACAACGTCCGCGAGCATGAGCGGAAGCTCGGCGAATACGCATACCGCCGCTTCTCGGAGATGGACGACGCCACGGTATACGGCCCGGACAAGGATCGCACCGGGGTCGTCTCCTTCTCACTTCCGGACATCCATCCGCACGACATATCGCAGCTTTTGGATGAAGAAGGCGTCGCCATTCGGAGCGGGCATCATTGTTGCCAGCCGCTCATGCGGAGGCTCGGGGTGGCGGCGACGGCGAGGGCGAGTTTCTATCTTTACAACACGGAGGAAGAGGTGGACGTGTTCATCGAGGCGATAAACAAAGCCCGCGAGTTCTTCGGGGCGTTCGCGTCTTGATGCGCGAACTTTATACACAGGTCATCATGGATCATTATAAAAAGCCCCGAAACCACGGCGAGATCGAAAACCCGGACATCGAGGAGCATCTTTTGAACCCACTTTGCGGCGACGAAGTCACGGTATACGCGAAGTTCGACGGCGACAAAGTGGCCGAGGCTTCGTTCACGGGACGGGGATGCTCGATCTCACAGGCTTCGGCCTCGATGATGACGGAGAGGCTCGTCGGAAAGAGCCGCGAGGGGGCGGAGGCGGAGATCGAGTCATTCAAAAACATGATGACCGGAGATGAGGAATTCCCCGACGACGAGGACGAACTCGCCGCGTTGAAAGGCATCATCCAATATCCATCGCGCATCCGGTGCGCGACGCTTTCGTGGGATGCTTTCCAACGCGGCCTCGACGGGAATTAAAAATTCCATGCTCCTCGAAGGAAGTTGTCATTGCGGGGCGATCCGGTTCCGGGTCGAGTCGTCGGAGCCGTCGCCGTTCATGAATTGTTATTGCTCGATCTGCCGCAAAACGGCGGGCGGCGGAGGTTTCGCCATAAACCTCGGCGCCGACGCGGAGACGATGGAGATCGAGGGCGAAAAAAATATCTCCGTCTATCACGCGAGGATGGATCGCGGCAGAGGTGGCACCGACCTCCCGCCCATCGAAGATGCGCCGCGAAGCCCCGCCGGGCGGCGATTTTGCAGCGTATGCGGGAGCGCATTATGGCTCTTCGACCCGAGGTGGCCGGATCTCATCCACCCCCACGCCTCGGCCATAGACACGCCCCTCCCCGAGCCTCCGGAGCGGAATCACATCATGCTCGACTCCGCCGCCTCGTGGTGCGAAGTCCCCGAAAGCGACGAGCGCGAACGCCATTTCCCCGAGTTCCCAGACGAGTCCCTCGCCGGGTGGCACGAGCGTCACGGACTGAAAAGCCGGGAGTCGGGAGCCGAGTAGTTCTCGACCCGCTCTTCCTTGATACTCTCGCTTTCCTCTCCGACGAACTCCCGATGAATTCGACCGGAGGCTTCGGCGGCGAGGGTTTCGACTCTTTGCTTTTCCCGACTCCCCGTATTTCTCACCCGAATATCCCCACCAAAGCGCACGGTGAACCGAGAAGGAACGCGATGGAGAACGTGATCGCGAAGAAACTGTCCTCCTCGGAGGTGTACGTATACAAGCATTTGTAGTGGAGCATGAGGAGGGCGGAAGGGATTGCGATTCCGGCCATGAGAGCGGCATTCACCCGGAGCGTGCCCAGTACGCCGATGCCCGCGACGACGCCTTCGGAGTTGATAAGCAAAAGCCCGAACCAGTTCGCCGCGAGGAAGAGAGACGCCCCGAACACGAATACGAGCGCGTGGAAGGCTCTCTTTGAAAACAACGGCTCTCCGGGGAAGGCGTGGAGTTCGTCGCCCCCGCCCTTCGTGAACATCGCCTTCGCCAAACGCCGTAGGAAATCCACCCGTCTTCCCCGCGCCTCTCCGCCGGACATCGCTCCATATATTGTATCCGCGGGCGCGGAAGTCTACGGAAAGTCGTATGGTACACTCGAATTTTCATGTTCATGCAGTCATCGTATGGAGGTTCCATGCTCGCCGGAGGGCGCAAGTTTTTGTCGGTTTTGTTGATGTGCGCGGCGGCGATGCTCCTCGCATCGTGCGCCGAAGAACAGCCGGAGAACGGCGAAGAACCGCCCTCGGGGGAAGCGACGATGGCTCCGACGGAGGACACCGCCATGGAGGAAACCGCCATGGAGGGCGCGATGGCTCCGGACGCCGAGGGCATGATCGCCATCGAGAGCGAATTCGACGTGGATGAAACCATCACCCGCCTCGAACAGAACGCCACCGAAGGCGGGAACATGGTCGTCGAGACCGTGGATCACGCCGGAGCCGCGGAAGAAGCCGGACTCGACCTCGCCCCGACGACGCTCCTCATCTTCGGGAACCCGGAGGCGGGTACGGGCCTCATACAAACCTCGCGCTCGATGGGCATCGACCTCCCGCAGAAATTCCTCGCGTGGGAGGACGAGTCCGGGCAGGCATGGCTCGCGTACAACGACATCGAATACCTCGCCGAGAGGCACGAAGTCACGGGCATGGACGAGCAAATCGGGATGATCTCCGCCAACCTCCAAACCCTCGCCGAAGAAACCGCGATGGACGAAGCCGCCATGGACGAAACAACCATGATGGAAGACACCGCCATGGAGGACACGATGGCGATGGAGGACACGATGGCGATGGAGGACACCGCCATGGAGGACACGGCGATGGATTCGATGGCGTCTCCGGAGGGTCTCGTGACGGAGGAGAGTGGCGCGAGCTTCGACGAGACTTTGGCGAACGTCGAAGGGGCTGTCGAGGAGGAGGGTCTCAACCTCGTGGCGACCGTGGACCACAGCGAAGGCGCGGCCACCGTCGGCGAGGAATTGCCTCCGACCACGCTCGTCATCTTCGGGAACCCGGAGGCGGGAACGCCGCTCATGCAAAGCAGCCAGACCGTCGGCATTGACCTCCCGCAAAAAATGCTCGTATGGGAGGATGCCGCCGGGCAAGTAAACGTCTCATACAACGACCCCGAGTACCTCGCCGAGCGGCACGGCCTCGAAGGCGTGGACGAGGAGATCGAAATGGTCTCCGGCGCCCTCGAAATGCTCGCCGGAAACGCGACGGGCATGATGGGCGAGACGACCGCCGAGGAAATGACCATGGAGGAGACGACCTCGCAGTAAAAAGCCGGGAGTGGGGAGGCGCTTCGCGGGCGGCTTCGCCGCCGTTATTGGTTGGTCGCACCCTTCGGTCGCTCCCGGTTATTGGTTTTTGGTTTTTGCCAATAACCCGAGCGAAGCGACCCCGCTTCGGGAGTCGGGAAGAGCATTCGGAAAGCGGTGGAAGGCGTGGATCTCATTCGATCCGCGCCTCTTTCATTCCAGCATCCGGGTGATGACTTCGCGTCTTTGTTTGTGCGGGAGTCGGGAAATACGGACATCGCCCTCGAAGCGAGACGGAACCTTTCGCCCGGCTCCCGTGTCATTCCGGCATTCTCCGGGAGAGGATGGATATTCCGGCGCAAAGCGCGAGGAGGAGAAGGAACGACATCCGGAGCGACGAGAGGTCGGCGAGACCACCGACTATGACGGGGCTCAAAGTGAACGCGAAGTATCCGGAGGCCGTCACGAGGGAGACGGCGCGTCCGCTTTGCCCCGGCGTGGCGCGGGAGGTCATCGAAAACACGATCGGGGCGACGGGCGCGAGGGCGACCCCGACGAGGAGAAGCCCGAGAGCCGCGACGGAGGGCATGTCCGTCGCAAGAACCGTCCCGAGTCCGAGGGTGGATACGAGGCCGGACGAGAAGAGCACTTTCCGCTCCCCGAAGCGCAAAATCGCCGCCGCGCTGAATAGCCGGCTCATCGCCCCGGCGAAATACAGCGAGGCGAGGCCGACGCCTCCGAGAAACGCCCCCGCCCCGAGAAGGTCGCGCAAATAAATGGACGTGTACCCTTCGAGCGCGGCGTCCGTCGAGAAGCACATGAATATGATCGCCACGCACGCGAACACCGCCGGGACACGAAGAAGGGCGAGTGTTCCCGAAGAAGTTTCTCCGACATCATCCTCCGGGACGACGGAGCTACGGGGGAGTGGAACGCGAAGAAAAGCGACGGAGAGGGCGAACAAAGCGGCTCCGACGGCGAGAAATATCGTCCCGAACCCGACACCGGAGGCGAGCGCGGCTCCGCTCCCGAGCGCGCCGACGGCCGCCGCCCCCGAGAATCCAGCGTGGAAAAAGGTCATCGCCTTCGCGTCGTGCGCCCGCTCATAGTCGCCGCCGAGTGAATTGCACGCGAGATCGCACATGCTCACCATCCCCGAGAAGACGAGGACGGCGATGAAGGCCGCATAGCTTTCGACGAAAGCGAGGAGTGCGAGATACACCCCCGTCGCCGATATTCCGACGACGAGGACGGGGCGGCGCCCGAAGCTCTCGCTGTCCGCGAGGCGACCTCCGACGAGGAGGGCCGCCACCCCCGCCGCCGACTGGCACGTGAGCGCGACCCCGAGCGAGCCGGGGCCGAGGCCGAGCGAACGCGCGAGGTCGGCGAGAAGCACCGCCCACACCCCCACATGGAAGCCGAGCGCGGCGAACGCGAGCATGATCGCCCGGAAATGGTTCTTTTCATCGTCGGACATTCGGAAGGAAAACAAAGCATACTTCGGCACGGGGAAGCTCCTTTTGAAAAGCGCCGACGCGGGAGAGCGAAGACAGCGCGGCGCGAGAGGCCGTTACGGAGAGCTTATGCCGGTATGTCGCCCATGCACCCCACGAAGAAGGAAAGTACCACACGAATGCGGGAACCTCAAAAGTGTCCCCCTTCGCGGACTCTCCGGCTATCCGACCGACTCCTTTTCCGGCTCTTTCTCTTCGGCCTTCGTGGCTCCGCCGAAAATTTCGAGGGCTTCATCGCATCCCATGCCGGACGCCCGGAGAAGGTCGAAGGAGGTCGAGCGAATCTGCCCGACGAGAACGCTCGTCTCGAGGTCGCTCTTTTCTTCGAGGGCGCTCGTCGCCCGCTTCGCGGCTTCGAGGGCGAAGTGGCGGGTGTCGAGGGGATGCTCGGGGCTTTCGAGGTAATTCGAGAGTGCCTCGACTGCGAGCGCGAGGTCGCCGACCGCGCCCGGAAGCTCCGAAGGCGTCTCCTCTTTCGTCCGCGCGAGATTCACCCCGGCTCGGGCGAGGACTCGGGTGTCCCGGACGGCGAGGTCGAGTTGATCCACAGCCGCCGCGTAGTATCCGAGGTATCCGAGGCACCCCCTTCTCGGCGGCGCATAACGCGCGATTTGAAACCCGTCGTCGAGCGTCTCCCGAAGCGCGGCAACCCTCTCGTCCATCCTCCGCGCCTCGTCGAGCGCGAACTCCGCCCGATCGGCGCTCCCATCGGCGAGAGCTTCGGCGATGTCCCGGTACACGACGGCGAGGTCTTCCAAAATCCTCCGCGACGCCCTTTCCACCCTCGATTTCGGATTCCCCGGAACGAGCGCGCTCACCGCGAGAGCCGCCGCCCCTCCGACGAGGGCTTCCAAAAGCCTGTCCGGCGAGGCGCCGTACGTGCTCGGGTCGAGGGTGGCGACGAGCGTCGCCGAGACCCCCGCCTCGGTGACGAACATGATGCCGCTCCGAACCACGAGCGCGACCGACATCGCCGCGCCCACTATGACGGCTGTCTGAAACGGCCCCGTCCCGATGAGGTGCATGACGATGCCCGCCACGCTCAGTCCGACGGCGAGCCCGAGGAGCCACTCCGCCGCCCGCCTCAAAGTCTGCCCGGACAACGCCCCGACGCATATCACCGAAGCAATGACCGCGATGACGGGACGCTCGCTCCCGAGGAGCATCGAAGCCAAATACCACGCAAGCCCCACGCTCATCGCCGTCTGAACCACCGGCCACGCCCCACCCCGCAGACGCTCGAACCCGTCGCCGAGCCTCCGCCGCAACCTCGCCGCGCAAACCTCCCTCAAATTCTCGACCTTCCCGGAAAACGCCATCGCACCTCCTTTCGAAAAGAAATTCCTCTCTGATGTAATCGTTTCCAGACCGGGAAGTTAACACGATGTGTCGCATGGACAAGGGCCTTGAGCGAGGTCGAAACACTTTGTTACCAAACCGTTGCAAAAAGAAGAGCCGACCCGGAAAAGCGGGACGGCTCCAAAGAGGATACATGTCCGCTTTTCAGCGGCGGAGGCGGTATGCGAGGAGTCCGCCCGCGACGAGGGCGAAGCCGCCGAGGACGCTGAGTATCGGGATCCCCCCAGTGTCCGGGAGGAGTTTTTGCACGGCGTCGTTCATAGCTGAGAGGACACCCGTCTCCGGCTCGGTGGCTTCGTCCGACCTCGCGGCGTCCGTCGAGTCGGCGGGTCGCTCGGTGGCGGCTCCGTCCGAGACGGCGGATATGGTCGGCTCGACCGGGATGGCGGTGGTTTCCTCCACTCCGGCGTTTCCGTCTCCGGCGCTTCCGTCTCCGGCGCTTCCGTATTGCTCCTCGGCGGCGTTTGTTCCGTATTGTCCGCGGACGACGCTCTCGTTTCGCGCTTCGGAGATTGGGCTTTCGGGTTGCGAGGCGGTTTCATCGGAGGCGGCTTCATCGGAGGGGGCGGCGAGGGAGGCTATGTACGATGACTGTTCGGCGCGGTCGAGGCGACCGTCGCCGTTCGAGTCGGCGGCGGCGAAAGAGGAGCCGAGCGAACCATCGAAGGCGAGGCTTTGGCAGACTTCGGCGTCTCCGTATCCGCGGTTGCTCCAGTCCACGAAGGGTCGCTCGGCGGGGATGCCGTGTTCGGAGACCATCGCCGCGCATTTATCGAGGGTGAGGGGGCTTCGATCCGGGTCGCTCACAGACCCGATCACCGAGTCCATGTACGCCGACTGCTCGGAAGCGCCGAGCCTCCCGTCGCCATCCACGTCCGCGGAGGCGAACGAGCCTTCCATGTCGCCGTCATAAGCCATGCTCAGGCAAACATCCCACCCCGAGTATCCCCGGTTCTCCCAAACCGGGCGCGTCTCCGGAACACCTTTCTCAGCGACGAAAGATCGGCACTCACCGAGCGTCGGCTCGAGCGTCGCCAAACCCTGCCCGAACGCCGGAGCCGCCACCACCGCGAAAACCATCGCCGTTATCGCCACCGCCGCTCCCGAGATTCCCGTTCTTCCCGATTTCCTCGATTTCCTCGCCATCGCCGCCTCTCTTTCTTTCGTCTCATCCTCCCTCCATATGAAGAAATATTAAGTCAATAATATAACAAAACGATTACAACAGCGAGATTTTTCGGTAACGAAGTTCGAGGTTTGGCGAGTATGGGGGTCTCGGTGTGATCGAGATCAAATGCGTGTACAATTTTGACATGGCTTTTTACAGGTATGAGCATCGGGGTTTCGAGGAGGGCGAGTATGCGCGGCGGATGGACGCGGTGCCTGGGGACGGCTTGGATCCCGTAGTCAAAATCGTCGAGGATCTCGGCACGATCGAGATCCCATGCGGCAAGCTGGACTGCCGGAGCAATTGCCTCGAATATCTCGTCCGCCCGGTTCGCAACCGTGAGGAAGATTATTCCCTCGCCGCGTGCCAAATCTCCCCCCTCGTAAAAATCATATAGTCCGAAGGCGGGCTTTTCGCCCGGAAATCACTCATTTGAAGTATTCCGTCGGGGATGATACGGCGATAAACTGTCCCAAAGTTTCCAAAGGGACGGAGAATTTGAACGCATCCGACATCACAACGCCACTCCGAAGGATCCTTCCCGCGCTCGCAGCGGCGATATTCGTGGCTGTGTTTTTCTTTATGGCAGGCGAATCGGCGGATGCGGCGAACGTCCCGGCGAACGACGACATGGCGAACGCGACGGTCATAAGGGGAGACACGGCTTCGATCCGCGGCAACAACCGCTTCGCCACGAGGGAGAAAGACGAGTCCGACCATATACGGAGCGGCGCCTCGGTGGGGCAAAACTCGACGTGGCACCGGTGGACGGCGTGGACGAGCGGCTCCATCTCAGCCGACGTGTGCCGGAGCAAATTCGATGCCGTCCTCGCCATATACACAAAGAACGACGAAGGAAAAATGGAGAAAGTCGCCGACAATGACGACGGATGCTCCGCCCGAAACCAGCGCGGAAGCTCCTTCTTATTCGAGGCCGAACTCGAGGAGACGTACTGGATAGCCGTCTCCGGCTACTCGAAAGCCTCCGCCGGGCCGTTCACTCTCAGGCTCGCCCCGGCCCCTCCCGCCGAAGCCGGATAATCTGCCGGGTTCTTCGGATCGACCACACGGAACCCGGGTGAATGGTTCCGTCGCCCGCTTCGCTCGGAGCGGCTTGGCCGCCGGAGGGGTGGTGTCTCGTCTTTCCGACTCCCCACTCCTCCATATCCTCCGGGAGCAAGCGAAGCCGCTGCCTGGATCCGATCACTCCTCCGGCCAGTCGTATTCTTTTTGGATCGGCCCTTCATCCTTCGTATAGAGTTTGTGGAGCATGCCCCCGGCCAAAGGCGCGAGGAAAAGCCCGGCGAGTCCGGCGGGGAGAAGGTCGCGGGCGATAGTCCATACCACGAGGAGCGGGGTTCCGCTCGGGAAATTCGAGGCTCCGATGACCGCCAGCGGATCGAGGACGCCGCCGGACTGGAGGAGACCCGTCGCGTACGCGAGCATTATGAGAAGGCCGGAAACGACACCCATCGAGAGCGCGAGCGTGATGCTCAAAACGAAGCGCGGAGTTTGCGAGCCGGTCTCCACACGCCTCGACTCCCTCCCCCTCATGATGAAAGCACCGAAGATGGGCGCGGTTACGAGTCCGGCCAAAAGCCCCGATCCCATATACACGAGCGAAACGAGCGTGAGGTTCCCCTCGCTCGAATCCCCGGTCTGGAAAAGCAAAAGCACGAACGGCTCCGGGAAAAGAGACTTCACAACCATGAACCCGACACCATAAATAAGCCCGATCAAAAACAGCCGACCGATGATCATATGCTTCCTTTCCCGCTTCTCAAGTTATATCCGGCGACACCGCCACCGCCCGCACGAAGAATGAAACTCCCGGAAATCAACGAAAGAACCATCCCCGCGGCGAGCGAATACACAAATATAGCCCACGCCGCGACACCGCTCATCGCGAAGATTCCGGGGTTCGATACGAGATTGAAAATATTCCCCGGAGTCGCCGTCGAAAATCCGGAGATGTTCACTGCGAGACAAATCCATATGGTGAGAGAAGCGAATACGCTGAAAACCACGCCGTGCAAAATCCCGGCGAACAAAGACGCGAGCATCCCCGACCGCCCCGAAACCCATCTCCCGGCGAGGGTCGCGCCCACGACCCCGGCGAGAGCGGAACACACGAACGCCGAGACGAGAAACGGACTCAAAGTGAACGGGTCGTCGAAGGCGAATACCGCCGGGAGCGCGGCCAAAACAAGCCCCCACACGACACCGAAAACTATGAGGCCACGGTTTCTCGCAATGAAATCCATACGCCCCAAAATCTAACGCACAAACCACCATTCTTCCGCAAGACGTTTCACTATCGGAGGCGAAAGCGGCGAACCGAAACCCTCCCGTATCCGCGAACGCGGACGACGAAAGCACCGCCTCACCACCCCATCCACCTTCGCGCCCGCTTCGCTCACTTCATAATGGATCCGCGACCGCCGCACTCCCCGCAACGCGCCGGGCAGGGCTTCGCGTCCGGGAGATGTTCCACCGTGTCGTCTTTACGACGGCGTGGGGCGCGTGGCGAAAGCCCCCACTCCTCCCGATTTCTCTCGATTCTTCCCGACCTGCGGCGAAGCCGCCACCGACGCGACTTTATTCCATCGCGGAGGTTCCGCTTTGCTAACTTGCGTCCACCCACACCGTCTTCGCGTTCAAAAACTCGTGGATGCCGAGGTGCGAAAGCTCGCGCCCGTATCCCGAATTCTTCGCCCCGCCGAACGGTACCTCCGGCGTTGACTCCGTCATCCGGTTTATGTACACCATCCCGGCCTCGATCTCCCGTATGAACCGCTCGCGCTCCCCCGAGTCATTCGTCCACGCGCTCGACGAAAGCCCGAACGGCGTGTCATTCGCAAGCTCGATCGCGTCGTCCATATTTTTCACCCGGAAGAGCGATGCCACCGGACCGAATATCTCCTCGTTCTTCGCGGGCGAGTCTTCCGGCACGTCCGTGAGAACCGTCGGCGGATAAAAGTTTCCGGGGCCGCCCGGCTTTTCGCCGCCTGTGAGAACCTTCGCCCCCGCCTCGACGGACTTCCGGACTTGCTCGGCGACGTCGTCGCGGATTTGGGGCATCGCGAGCGGCCCCATGTCCACGCCGTCCTCCATCGGGTCGCCGACCTTCATCGCCTCGACCTTCTCCACGAAACGACGCTCGAATTCATCGGCGATGTCCTCATGCAAAATCAGCCGCTTCGCATTTATGCACGACTGCCCATTATTGAGCATCCGCGACGTCACCCCGACCTCGATGGCTTTGTCGAGATCCGCCGAAGGCATCACGATGAACGGGTCGCTCCCGCCGAGTTCGAGTACGCTCGGCTTCACGTTCTCGCCCGCCTGCCCGGCGACCATCCGCCCCGCAGGCTCGCTCCCGGTGAGCGTCGCCCCTCGAACCCGGTCGTCGTCAATGATGTTTTTGACCGCCCCGCTCCCGATGAGGAGCGTCTGGAAAGCACCTTCGGGAAAGCCCGCCCGGTGGAGGATGTCCTCGATGGCGAGGGCGCATTGCGGCACGTTCGAGGCGTGTTTGAGAAGCCCGACGTTCCCGGCCATGAGGGCGGGGGCGGCGAAGCGGAAAACCTGCCAGAACGGGAAGTTCCACGGCATGATCGCGAGTATCGGCCCGAGCGGCTCATACCGGATATACGTCTCCGCCCCCTCGAACGGAATGTTCACATCCCCCATGAACTTCTCGGCGTTCTCAGCGTAATAACGACACCCCTTCGCGCATTTATTCGCCTCCGCAATGGACGCGGCGAGCGGCTTCCCCATCTCCAAAGTCATGATGCGCCCGAACTCCTCCGCCTCGTTCTCGAGAATTTCCGCCGCCTTTATGAGCTTCTCGGAGCGTTCGGAAAAAGAGGTTTTCCTCCATTCGCGGAAGGTGTCGGCGGCGAGTTGTATTTTCTCCTCGGTCTGGCTTTCGGTGAGTTCGTCGAAGAACTTTATCTCCTCGCCCGTCGCCGGGTTTATGGTCTGTATCGCCACTATTTCTCGCTCTCCTTCTCGAATAAAGTCTCGCCTCGAATATAATCGTTTTTGATTTACCCTCGCACATCGTCGGTTAATCCGGTGGATACAATCGGGGCAATGGAGAAAACAGCCGAAAACCCACGCGAAATCCTCGAAAGACGAGCGAAGGAGGCGGGCTTCGACCTCGTCGGAGTGACGAGCGCGGAACCCCTCCACGAAGGCGGCGAGCGGCTCCGGGCATGGCAAAACTCCGGAATGGCCGCCGACATGAATTATATGAAGCGTCCCGTCGAACTCCTCTCGAACCCGAAGAAGCTCCAGAAAAGCGCCAAAAGCGTCGTCTCACTCGGAGTCTCATATTATCCCGGCGACCACCCAGACGGCTCCGAAAGTTCCGGCGGAAAAGTCGCCCGGTACGCGTGGGGCCGCGACTACCACGAAGTCATAAAAAAGCGGCTCTTCGAACTCCGGCATGAACTCGAAAAGGAACTCGGGACGAAGATAAAAGCTCGGGCGTTCACGGACGCGGTGCCACTCCTCGAAAGGTCGGCGGCGCAGCATGCGGGACTCGGGTTTTTCGGGCGAAACTCGTGCGTCATAAATGGTGAGATCGGATCGTATTTCTTCATCGCCGACCTCATCGTGGATCTCGACTTCGAACCCGACGAACACGGAACGGGAACGTGCGGAAAATGCACGCGGTGCATGGCCGCATGCCCGACCGGAGCCATAAAAGCGCCCGGCATCGTGGATGCGAGGCTGTGCATCTCATATCTCACCATCGAAAACAAAGGAGCCATCCCGAGGAACCTCCGTCCGCTCGTCGGGGAGTGGGCGTTCGGGTGCGACATTTGCCAGGAAGTTTGCCCGTACAACAAAACGAAGGCGACGAAAACCCGGTGGCCGGAGTTCGATCCCGCGAAAGGAGCGGGGCCGCACCTCGACATCAAAGAAGTTCTTCATATCCGAAGCGACGACGAGTTCGAGCGGCGCTTCGCCGGAACCCCGCTGACAAGGCCGGGACGCGCCGGAATCCTCCGAAATTGCTGTGTCGTCGCCGGAAACATGCGGCTCGAAAGCGCGGTTCCGGCGCTCGTCGAGAGTTTGTTCGAGGATGAATCGCCGACTGTTCGGGGGCATGCGGCGTGGGCTTTGGGGGAGATCGGGGTCGGGGAAAGCGCTTTGCGAAAGGCTTTGGAAAGCGAGTCCGAAATGGGTGTCGTCGAGGAGATCGAGGCCGCTCTCGTGCGGTAGAATGGAGGGTACTCTATGGCGGATCAGGTAAATTACTATCAAGTTCTCGGAGTTTCGCGTAATGCTTCGCGGGATGATATACGCTCGGCGTATCGTCGGCTCGCGAAGGAGAAGCACCCGGACAACTCGGGCGGGAGCGCGGACGAGTTCCGGCTCATTCAAGAGGCGAACACCGTTCTCTCGGATGCGGATCGCCGCCGCCAGCACGATGAGGCGCTCGATCTCGCGTACGCCGCCGACCAGCTCGCCGACCTCGATTTCTCCTCCCTCGAAGACGAACTCGCCGCCAAAAGGCAGGAAAAAGAATCGAGCGGCCCGAGCCTCGGAGAACGCCTCCGAAACCGTTTCAAACGGGACGACTCCGACGAAGAGGAGGAATACCGCGAGGAGCCGCCGAGGAATCGGAGGCGCCGGGATCGGGAGGAGCCTCGGACTCGGGGGCGGTATGAGTTGCGCGAGGGGAAATGGTACGAGCCTCACGACTTCGATCCGGAGCCGGTCACGTTCCGGAGCGGGGCTTTGTCTTTGTTGTGGTCTTTCGTCGCGTTCCTCGTGGTCGGGCAAATCGGATTGTGGGCCGTCGGAGCCGCCGAGCCGGGCTTCCTCTCCGGGATACAAATCATCTCGCCGTTCATGTTCGTCGTTTTCACGCTCACCGGACTCGTCGCGGCGTATTTCGCGTTCCGGGCCGCCGGATATTGGGCGGTCGCGCTCGTCTTTCTTTCGGCTCTCGTCGTGGGAACCCAGACGAGCCAGGCGGCGGAGGGCGCGGGAACCGAACTCCTCCTCCTCCAACCTGCGGTGATCGGCATCGGACTCCTCCTCCTCGTGATTTACCTCGGAAACCGCCGCGACCAAAACCGACGCTGATTTTTCTATTTCTCACGAAGGGACTCCCATGACCATCCCCCCCGAAGCCGCGCAATCTTTCGTCTCGAAGTACGAAAGCCTCGTCGCCCCGAAAGAGAAGGCCGTCGGCGAAGCATGGTGGAAACTCGCGACGACCGGCTCCGAAGAAGCCCAAAAAAACATGGTCGAAGCCGGGAAAGCGTACAACGAAACCTTTTCGGACGAGGCGGACTTCGCGGAGATAAGCCGCTTCCACGAAGGGCGCGCTTCCCTCGAACCCGTGCTTCGTCGGCAGGTCGAGGTTCTTCACCGGACGTTCGAGGCGAGCCGGGGAGACAAGGAAACCCTTGAAAACATCGAGGAACTCGAAGCGAAGGCGAACTCGATTTACGGCAACCACCGGGGGGTCGTCGGGGGCGAGGAGGTCGGGGAGAATCGAGTCCGCGAAATACTCCGACACTCCGACGACGAAGAGCTTCGGCGCGAGGCGTGGGAGGCGTCGAAGACCGTCGGGCGCGAGGTCGAGCCGGTGGTTCGGGAACTCGCCCGCCTCCGAAACAAAGTCGCCCGCGAGCAAGGATACG
>JACDAJ010000187.1 GCA_013695475.1 Rubrobacter sp.
CCGCTCGCATTGCCCGTCATCGTGGCCGGAATTCGGATCGCGGTGGTGACGGTCATCGGGATCGCGACCATCGGAGCGTATATTGACGGAGGTGGCATCGGGGAGCTTATTTTCAACGGGATAAGCCGCGGATTCTTCACGCAAGTCATCGTCGGGGCGGTTCTCGCGACCGCGCTCGCGGTGATCGCCGACCTTCTGCTCCTCGCCATGGAGCGATATTTGCGTCCGTGGGCGAGAGCCGGGAGAGCATGAATCATGGGCGATGTCTTCCAGGTTTTCCTTCGCGACGACTTTCTCACGCTCCTTCGCCAGCACATCGTCCTCTCGGTGGCGGCGGTCGTCATCGCGGTCGCGGTCGCGGTTCCGGTCGCGCTCGCGGTCAGGAACACGCGAGTCGGGGCGATCATCGCGATAAACATCGGGAACCTCGGGCGGGCGATCCCGAGCCTCGCGCTCCTCGCCATCGCACTCCCGTTCCTCGGCTTCGGTTTCTGGCCCGCGCTCGTCGCCCTCACCCTCACCGCGATTCCCCCCATCCTCATAAACGCCTCGACGGCTTTGCGCCAAGTTGACCGGCAAGTTCTCGATGCGGCTCGCGGCATGGGGCTTTCGGAGGGGCAAATTTTGGGACAAGTTCAGCTTCCGATAGCCGCTCCCGTCATCTTCGCGGGCATCCGAACCTCCGCCGTTCAAGTCGTGGCGAACGCGACATTGGCGACGTTCATCGGCGGAGGCGCGCTCGGGGAACTCATCGTTCTCGGATTTCAGAGCGCGAACCTCTCCGTCCAAATAGGCGGCGCTTTGGCGGTCGCCGCGCTCGCCATCACAACCGAGGTTCTCTTCGGCTCAATCGAGAGGACGTTCACCCCGAAGGGGCTGCAAATCGCGCAAAAACGGCGTGGCAAATAATCGTAAAACGGAAAGAAAGGGAACGATGAAAACGACGACAAAGTGGATGCTTCCCGCCATGCTCGCGCTGTTTCTCGCCGTGGCTTTCGCCGCCGCGTGCGGGAACGTCGGGAGTTCCGGATCGGGGGGCGAAGGCCCGGCCATCACCGTCGGCTCGAAGAACTTCACCGAGCAACTCGTCCTCGGTGAAATGTACTCCCTCACCCTCGAAGAAGAGGGTTTCAACGTCGAGGAGCGCCTCGACCTCGGGAGCATCCAAATAGCCGACCGGGCCCTCCAAAACGGGCAAATAGACGTATACCCCGAGTACACCGGAAGCGCCCTCGTCGCGATCTTCGGCGTCGAACCCGAGGATTATCCCGAAGACCCCGAAGCGACCCTCGAAGAGGTGCGCGACCTTTATTCCGAGCGCGACCCCTCCGGCACGATGCTCGCCCAAACCAATTTCGAGAACACATACGGCATCGTCGTCCGGCGCGAAATCGCCGAGGAATTCGACATCGAAACCCTCGAAGACCTCGCCGAAGTCTCGAATGAACTCACTTTCGCCACCTTCTCGGAATTTCAGGAAAGGGCGGACGGCTTCCCGAACATGGAGGAGAATTATCCGAACCTCGACTTCGGGGACATCCTCATAGTCAATGACATCGGCCTCAAATATGGCGGCCTCGAGAACGGCGAGGCGGATGCGGCCATCGGGTTCACGACCGACCTTCAGTTCGATCAAGAAGAGTTCGTCATAGCCGAGGACACGAAGGACATATGGCCGTCGTATTATCCGGCCCCCGTCATCCGCCAGGATTACCTCGACGAGAACCCCGAGGTCGAGGAAGTTTTGAACAGCGTCTCCGAGGCGACCCCGGACGCGGCGGGGATGCGCGACCTCATTCGGCGCGTTGACGAGGATCAAGAAGACCCCGAAGACGTCGCACGCGAATACCTCTCCGGAGAGGGAGTCATCGAGTCGGGCGAGTAAATTTCGGAAGAGGCCGCTTTTCGCGCCGACTCGCATCGATTGGCGGGTCGGCGTTTTCGCGTCTGATAAACTGCCGTCCATGTCCATCGAGGTTCGGATAAAGCCGGAGGTTCTCACCGAGGGGCGCATGCGGATGGAGATGCGCCACCTCGACGACGAGGACATCGAGAACACCGTCCGCATGAAGGGATGGGCGTGGGTTCTCAGCCGGAAGGCGTGGGTTTACGCCGGGGAGCCGG
>JACDAJ010000219.1 GCA_013695475.1 Rubrobacter sp.
AGCGGAGAGGGTGGGATTCGAACCCACGAGACGGCTATAAACCGCCTACGCGATTTCCAGTCGCGCTCCTTCGGCCAACTCGGACACCTCTCCATGAAGGATGGAGTTTATCAAACGAACCCCGCCCCGACCCATACGGACGGGTGAGAAATTCACTCCGTTCCCCACGCCGTCAAAGAGCGAATCCCGGCGGAAACAAACGGCTTCCCCACCGCCTCGACAGAGTTTTTCCCGAGATAACCGAAGATCCCCGGGCCGCGCATGTCTTCCGAAAAGTCGTCCGGAGGAAGCTCCTTACCGCGGCGAACGCGACGACTCACGAAGCGTCGCCCGATTCCTTCGCGGAAGGCGATTCGCCGCGTTTCACGATACGCTTCACAAGGAGAAAAGCCATGACCGCGACGGCTCCCCCGTTGCTTATGAGCGAGAACTCGCGCCCATAGTATTCCGAGTTGTAATAAGAAACCGGACTCGACCACAGCCAGTCCGACAACGGCCAGAAAAGCGGACGCCCGTCGTCCACATGCGTCAGGAAATCCACGACCGTATGCCCGAGCCATCCGAGGAGGAACCATAAAAACATCCTCCGCGCATCCCGCCGCCCGAGTCCGAGAAGCCGATATGAAACCAGCAAAAGGGCGACGGGAACCGCCGAATGGAGGGCGCTCCCCGTCGCCCCGAAAGGCCCGGTGAAATATATCGCGTCGAGGACTTCCTCCGTGTCCATCGAGGACCATCCGTCCCGGAGATAAACCGGCCCGATATAGTACGCCGTCGCCACGAAGGAGGGGATGTCCGGGAACGCCGCCCCGACCGCGCCGGAGATTCCGGCGGCGCGTCCGGCCTTCACGCCGTGCTTCGCCAAAGCCCACGTATAAAAAGAATGGAGCGGCGTGTCCACGGAGGGTTTTCAGCCCTCCTCGGTCGGGAGGCCGTGGTCCGTCCAGTCCCGCTTCCCACCTTCGTAGTCGTATATGTTTTTATAACCCTCGGTCGTCAACTCACGGACGACCCGCGTCGAGGCGTGTCACGTGAAATTCGAGCAATACGCCACGACGACCGCATCCTTGTCCGGGATGACCTCTCCGGCGAGCGACATGTCCTGAAAACGAACCGCTCCGGGAAGATGCCCTTTTTTATACGACTCCTCGCCAAGAACTTCGAGGAGGACGAAATCCTCGCCGCCATCCATCATTTCTTTGAGGCGATCGCGGTCCACAGTCTTTATCTGCTCCATGAAACAAAATCCTTTCAGTCGGAACTTCGGTCGGAACTTCTCGTCTCCAGTTTATATCCGACGCAACGCGACGACGGGTATCTCCCGATCCGTCCTCCCCTGATAATCCTCATACGTCGGATACATCTCCACGGCGAGATCCCATATTCTCCGCCTCTCCTCCCCACTCGCCTCCTCCGCCCGAACCGGAAATGTCCGATCCCCGATTCGAACCTCCGCCTCCGGCTTCGATGCGAGATTCAAAAACCACGCCGGATGAGAAGCCGTCCCGCCATTCGAGGCGATGACGGCGAAAGAGTTCCCGTCCTCGACATAAAGGAGCGGAGTCTCGCGCCTCTCCCCGCTCCTCCTCCCGGTCGTTATGAGGACGAGAACCGGGCCGCCGAGCACACGCCCGCCGAAACGCCCCTTCGAGGCGCGGAGAAGAGCGACGTGGGATTTCGCCGCGAATTTCTGGACGGCCGCGATGGCGGAGTTGTATGTCCGGCCCCGCCTCATCCCGAACGCTCCGCGCTCCGGAGTCCGAGATACGCCCATATGAGGAATACGGCGACGAGCGAGAAAGCCGTCAAAAACGCCGTCGGAACTCCGGTCGGGTCGCCCGCGATGAAGCTCCGCCCGGTCGTAATTATGGCGGTGAGGGGATTCAAGGAGGCGACCATTTCGAGCCACCCTTCGAGGAGTTCGAGCGGCACGTAAACCGGAGCCAGGAAAAGGAGCATGAAGATCGGGGTTTGAATGAGCGGCCCGGCTTGCTGCGTCCGAAGGAGCATCGCCACCCCACACCCGAAGAGCGTCGCCGCCACGTTCACGACGAGGGCGAGGCCGACGAGTCCGAACAAATCCACGCCGCTCCCCAAAATCTCCATCCCCGCGATTATCGCGACGATGAAAACGAGCGACCCGGTGAACGTCGTCCGGACGAGCGAGGCGAAAACGTACCCGAGTATGATCCCACCCCGGTTCGGAGCCGCGATCAAAAAACGCCTCGCGAACCCACTCTCGAAATCCCCGGCGATGGCGAACCCGGTGAAGGCCCCGCCCATCGCCACAGCCTGAAGCAAAGCCCACACGAACTGGAAAGCCGTATACCCGGCGGCGAACTCGAAGCCCGGCACATCCCCGACGCGGGAAAGACCGCCCGCGAACGCGGCGAAAAAGAAAACAGGGAACGCCGCCGGGGCGAGGAACGTAATGTTCCCGAAAAACCGCCGAAGCTGCCTCCCCGCCACCGCGAACGTCACCGAGAAAAGAGCTTTCATGGTGTCGCTCCGCAGGCGGCTTCGCCTTCGGCTACGCCGCCGTTTTTGGTTCTTGGTTGTTGGTTATTGGCAAAAACAGAAACCAAAAACCAATAACCCGTAACCAATAACCGGAGCGTAGCCGAAGGCGAAGCGACCATCACGTCCGCTCCATCCGCGTCCGCATCGAGATGGAGGCTCCGAATAATCCGGCGGCGAAGAGCGCCACCGCGAAACCGAAGCCGAGCGCGAGAGCCTGCGCGTCCCATCCGGTTATGACGAGGCTCCGCATCCCCTCGACGAGGTATGAGACCGGGTTCACGGTTGCGACCGCCTCGAACCATCCCCCGCCGAGAAGCTCGCGTGGGAGGCTGATCGAAGAGAAGAAAATCCCCACGAAAAACAGCGGGAAGAAACTTTGGACCGCTTCGCCCGACCCGGTCCGAAGGGCGAGGATCGTCCCGAGGCATCCGAAACCGAGCGAGGTGAGGACGCTCAATGCGACGAGTACCGGGACTCCGAGGAAGCCGCTTTTTATATCCACCCCGATGACGAGTCCGACGGTGAGGAACACGGCGGCTTGGATCAAAGCGAGTGCGATCACTCCGGAAAGGAGTCCCGCCAAAAGAGCCGCCGGACTCATCGGGGTGAGCGCGAGGCGGTTCAAAAACCCGTTCTCGATGTCGCGGGCGAACTCCGACCCCGCCAGCGTCGCCCCGAACATCGCGCTTTGCATGAGCGGGAACGCGAACGCGAAATCGAGATACGTGTCCGCCGGAAACCCCGGCAACTCCGTCGCCGAAGTGAGGCCGCCTGCATTCACGGCGAGGAGCATCATCGGAAATATGAGCGACGGAATAACCATCGCGGGCTGCCGCAATGTCCGAACGACCGACCGCCGCGAAAGCACGGATATTTGCGTGAAAAGCGAACTATCCATCGCTTTCCTCGCCGTCGCTGGAGCCTTCGAGGGAGCGTCCGGTTTTTTCGAGGAACACGTCGTCGAGGGTCGGGGAGTTCAATTGGAGGTTCGCCATCTCGATCCCCTCGGCGTCGAGGGCGCGGACGACGGTGGCGAGGTCGCCGTGCTCGAGCCTCACAGCCGCCGAGCCGGACGAAGCCGGAACCGCCTCGCCGAAGCGTCCGAGGACTTTCGAGACGGCGTCGAGCTTCCCGAAGTCCGCCGGGGTCGCCTCGACGCTCGGGCGCCCGATCTCGGCTTTCAAAGCCTCGGGTGTGTCCTCGGCGACGATGCGCCCTTCGTCAATGATGCCGACCCGATCCGCGAGCATGTCCGCCTCTTCGAGATATTGCGTGGTGAGGAAGACGGTCACGCCGTCCTCGCGGGCGAGATGTGCGACCTCGTCCCAGAGCGCGGACCGGCTTTGGGGATCGAGGCCCGTCGTCGGCTCGTCGAGGAAGAGTATCTTCGGGCGATGGACGAGCGCGAGCGCGAGGTCGAGGCGTCGCTTCATCCCACCCGAATACCCCCGCACCCGACGAGCCGCCGCCTCCGAAAGCCCCACCCGTTCGAGAAGCTCATCCCCTCGAACCTTCCGCTCCTTCCGAGCGAGACCATGAAGCGACGCCTGCAAATTCATATGCTCGCGCCCGGTGAGAAACGGATCGAGCGCGGCTTCTTGCAAAGCCGCGCCGATGGACGCCCGAACCCCGCTCCCCTCCTTCACGATGTCGAATCCGGCGACGCGGGCCGTTCCGCTCGTCGGCGGGAGGAGCGTCGTGAGCATGAGGACGATCGTGGATTTCCCCGCGCCGTTCGGCCCGAGGAAACCATAAACCTCGCCCGGCGACACCGAGAGGCTCACGCCGTCCACGGCCCTCGGCCCCTTCTTGAACTCCCGGACGAGGTTTTCCACCTCGATCCCATAACTCCGCTCCATACGACGACCTTCTCTCGAATACATAAGCCGCTTATAGAAAACCCGCTAATTCTACGACCGATGACGAAAAAGAAAGACGATTCTTCACACTTCGACGAAAAACCCGTCCATTCGTCCGGTTCGGCATCCACCGAAAAAGGCGATCTTCTTTACACGGCGGGCGACGCAAACTAAATTGGATGCACGGTGTCTCGAAAAAGCCCCGGAAAGGACGACCATGCCACCCGAAAACTTCAAAACCACCGACCTTTGCGACGAATCCCCCGAAAAGCTCGCCATATGCGAACCGATATTCCACTCCTTCGGAAAACGCCGCCGCTTCTCCGGCAGAATCTCCACGGTGAAAGTCCACGAAGACAACGTCCTCGTGGGAAACGCCCTCGAATACCTCCCCCCCGGAGCCGTCCTCGTCGTGGACGGAGGCGGCTCCAAAAAATGCGCCCTCCTCGGCGACAAACTCGCGCGTATAGCCGTCGAACGGAACCTCGGCGGCATCGTAATAAACGGATGCGTCCGCGACTCCGCCGAACTCGCGGAGATGGACATCGGCATCCTCGCCCTCGCAGCCCACCCGCGCCGGAGCGAGAAAAAGGGCGAAGGCGAGGCGAACGTTCCCGTCGTGTTCGGCGGAGTCGTGTGGGCGCCGGGGCATTATTTATACGCGGACGAGGATGGCATCGTCGTATCGTCGGACGACCTTTCCGAAGAACGTCCATGAAAGCGGAATCGAAAATAACGAACTTCCCCACCCTCATAGAAAATCTGCCGGAGAAAGAACGAAACCTCGCCGAGAGAATCTTCGACGCATCGGCCTCGACGGGGACGCTCGTCGCGCCGGAGGAGATGCGAGCGTGGATCGAAAACTCCTTCGGCTCCATCGCCGCGGTGAGCGAGCAAAAAATAGTCCGGGTGACGAATCGAATCACCCTCGAAGGGACACTCTTCAACTCGCTCCGAGCTTCGCGCCCGCTCGACACCGAAGTCGAGTCGGATCTCGAAGAAGAGATCTCCGCCACCGAAAACGACCCTTTCTGCCGCCCGGAAACCGGAACCCCGGCGGATGTTTTCGGAAGGGTTCGGGGCGAGCATTCCATAACGGCGGCGAACGTCGCGAAATACGACGCTCATCACGCCGTCGTCGTCTTCGACGACCATGATCCACTCGACCTCACATCGGAGAAAGTCTCGGACTATATCTCCGTGGCGATGGAATGGAGCCGGAAGGTGGCCGAGGAAGACCCCGAAGCGAAGTACCCGTTCCTCATGTGGAACTGCCTGTGGCGGGCGGGAGGCTCCATCATCCACGGCCACGCGCAAATTACGATGGCGAAGGGTTCGCACTATCCGAAGATCGAACGCCTCCGAAGGGACGCGAAGGCATACGAAGAAGAACACGGCTCGAACTATTTCGATGACCTCTTCCGCGTACATGAATCCCTCGGCCTCGACATTCCGGTCGAGGGAGCGAGAGCCTTCGCGAGCCTCACACCGGTGAAGGAGAAGGAACTCATCGTCATCGGAGAGAGCCTCGACGATGGTTTCGGACGCTCGGTCGGGGGTTTGCTCGAACGGTATGTGAACACTCTCGGGGCGAGTTCGTTCAATGTGGCGTTTCATATGCCGCCGCTCGGAAGCACCGAAGAAGACTGGTCGGGGTTTCCGGCCATGTGCCGGATCGTGGATCGGGGGAGTCCGGCGAACCGGACATCGGACATTGCGGCGATGGAATTGTATGCGGCATCGGTCGTCGCCTCCGATCCGTTCGAGGTTGCTCGCGTCATGCGAGATGAAAAACCAGAAACCTAAAAATCACTCATTTGAGTGATGCGCGGCAAGCTCCGATCCGGGATCATTCATTCGCTGAATTCGTCGTGAAAGGAGCGGAAAATGAAGATGTGGATGAAGGTGGCTCTCGTGACGTTGGCGTGCGCGGTTCCGGCGGTGGCATTGGGGAACGTCATATGGCCTCCGGCTGTGGGCGGCCCCGAGCCGACATCCGGGCAGCTTCCGTTCTTTATCGTCCTTGAAATCATCACCTCGATCACCTTCGGGCTTGGCGTGGCGTTCCTTCTTTTCGGGTTCCCGATGACGAATCGGGCGGCGAGCGGGTCGCGTCTCTTTGCGTGGGCAATGTACCTCTCGGTCGGGTGGATGCTCGTCTCGTGGTGGCCCCACCAGCATCTTCACATTTCCAACGGCGAGAATTTGCAGGGACTCATATACATCGAGTACGCCTTCCACGTAACCCTCATGTTCGCGGGCATCGCGCTCGCGGTCTGCTTCGTCGCACTCGTGAGGGAGATGGGAAGACAGCCCGCCATCCGGTAACGAAAAGAAAGGGGAGAATCATGGAGACGCGAGGAAAGCCGGCCCACTCGCCGGAGGGCGAAGGAAAAATGTTGTGGGTTCTCGACAGCCTCATCACGTTCAAGCTCACCGGGGAGGACACGAACGGCGAGATGACTTTGATGGACTCGGTCATCATGCCGCAATCCGGGCCGCCCCCGCACATCCACGAGCGCGAGGACGAGACTTTTTATGTTCTCGAAGGCGAGTTCGAATTCATGGCGGGTGGAGAGACTATCCGGGCTTCGCCGGGTTCCGTCGTGTACGGGCCGAGGGGCATAATCCACACGTATCGGAACGTCGGGGACGAAGCCGGAAGGTTCCTCACCATGATCACACCGTCGGGCCTCGAAGATTTCTTCCACGAAATAGGCGAGCCAGTGACAGATCCAACCACGCCGCCGCCCATAACGCCGGAGAAGATCGAGCACCTCCTCGCCATCGGGCCGAAATACGGACTGGAGATCCCACCACCCCCCGGCGAATAAACAGAAATTCCAGCGAAAGAAAGAGTCCCGGTTCTTCATCGAGAGCCGGGACTTTCCTATGCCGGCAACTCCACCATATCCCCCACTTCGACGCCACGCTCCTCGAAGAAACCCTGGTTCACTTCGAGGGCGTACTGCGCCGGGCCTTCCGAGCGAACGGATGTTTCATCGAGCGGCTCCATGTCGTGGATGCTCACGATGCTTCCTTCGGAGTCTATGTACGCGATGGAGAGCGGGACGAGGGTGTTCCGCATAAAAAACGAGAGCGTTTGCTCTTCGTCGAAAACGAAGACCATGCCGCATTCCTCCCCGAGCGACTCCCGGTACATGAGTCCCTGCGCCCGATCCGCGTCATTCTCGGCGGTCTCGACCCCGATCTCGATTTCCTCGCCCCCCGAAGCATTTATCGTCAATGGCTCGATCTCCGAGAGCGGAGCCTCGACCCCCTCCGGCGTCTCCGCGGCGAGCGGAGCCTCCGAACAATCCCCCGGAGCTTCGGCGACCGTGGCTTCCGGCTGCGAACCCTCCGACTGCGAGTTCTCCGACGACGGAGCTTCGGTTCCTCCGCCGCATCCGGCGGCGAAGAGGAAGGCGACGATGAACATCGAAAGCCTCTTCATCGGAGGATGAACTCGAGTCGTTTGTTTTGCTTGCCTTTGCTTTTGTGCGATGTCACTTCGATCCCCCCGACCTCTCTCGTGTTCGATACGTGCGTCCCTCCGTCGGCCTGTGTGTCGAGACCTTCGACCTCCACGATCCGAACCGTCTCCACCCACTCGGGTACGAGGTTCACGGCGGTCCGGATCAAAGCCGGGTTCGCCATCGCCTCGTCTCTCGATATCTCATAAACTTTGACCGGACGCTCCTCGGAAAGAGCCTCGTTCGTGAGTCTCTCGATCTCCGACACGACCTCCCCCGTCCACTCACCCGGAAACGAGAAGGCCATCCGGGCGCGGTCGTTCCGCATCCGGCCCCCGGTCACTTTGGCGTCGAACTCTTTCCAGATTACGCCGGAAAGAACGTGGAGCGCGGTATGGTACCGCATATGCCCGAAACGCCGCTCCCAGTCGAGCGAGCCGGTAAGTTCACGCACCGCCTTCGGCATCGGCTTGTCGAGGACGTGGACGATGAGACCTTCCTCCGCGTCGCGCTTCACGTCTATGACGTTCGCCTTCACCGGGCCGACACCGAGCGTCCCTTTGTCCGGCGGCTGCCCCCCGCCCCCCGGATAAAACGCCGTCCGGTCGAGGATGACCTCGCGCCCCGAAAGATGGACGACCTCCGCCTCGAACTCCCGGAGATACGAGTCGCCAGTAAAAAGCTCCTCCGTCAAAGCGACAAACTCTCTATCCGGTCGCGGTCTTTGAAAGTCGCCACCTCCCGGTACCCGACGCTCTTCACGAGCTGAATACTTTCTTCATACCCCGCCCCGACTTCGTTCGCCGCGTGGGCGTCGGAGGAAAGTATGATCGGCACGTCCCGCTCGAAGAACATCTCCAAAAACCTCCTCGACGGATATATCTCGCCGATGGGTTTTCGGAGTCCGGCGGAGTTCACATCCACGACGACCCCCGATTCGGCGATGGCGTCGGCGGTCTCCTCGAGCATCGGGGTGATGTCCTCGTCGGGGGCATGGCGGAATATTTTTATGAGGTCGGGGTGGCCGATGACCTCGAACATCCCGGAAAGAGCCGACTCCCGGACGTTCCGGAAATACGCCTCGTAAAGCTCGTACGTCTCGTATTCCTCGTATATGGACTGGTCGGTGGCGCGGTCCACTTCGCGCTTGTCAACGCGGTGGACGCTCCCGATCACATAGTCGTACGGCAACTCGCCGGAGATATTGAACATCTCCTCCTCGTTGCCGGAAACATAGTCAATCTCGATCCCGAGCCGGAGCGCGACATCCTTCGATTTGTCCCGAGCCTCCACGAAAGCCCCGATGTCTATTTTGTCGAGATACCGGTCATGCTCGGTGATGCCGAGTTGTTTTATGCCGCGACTCTTTGCGACGCCGCAATATTCCAAAATATTCTCGACGGTCATGGGTCGGTCGTCGTGGGCCACGACATGAAGGTGGTAGTCGATCACAGTCTCTCCCGAAGTATATGAGTCTTCCACGGTATGCTTCGGTCATTATCTTATCGGATACGAGCCGGGATTATGCGAAGCCGGAGCATCGTGAAGAAGCCGATCTCCCTCACCGCCATGCCACGCGATTCCGGCGGATGCCTCCGAAGCGGGCCTCTCCGAATGGGGAAAGCCACACGCGGAAAGCGGCGCCACTCACAGCGGGTTTCGGGAGTATGGAGGCTCCACGTCCCCCCGGACGGATGTCGCTCGCCGCGCAGAAACTGGCCGACGGAGAGGGACGACTTTCATGAACTCCGCCCCCGTCGAATGGGAAACTCCTTCGCACTCGAGGTTTTCCTCGCCGAAAGCCCGTACATGAGCGGCACGGCAGGCGCTCCCTCCGGCGGGAACATCCTTCTTCCCGGCAGTTCGCGCATCCCGGCGAAGTTCCGCTCTCCGTTCGAGTACGGGTATTCTTCGAGGGCTTCGACCGCCATCCCCGCCCCCGCAACCGCCGAGACGACATCGCCGAGACCCCACCGGAAAAGATGGCACGCCTCCGGGTTCTCGAAATCCCCGACTCCCTCGACGAAGCCGGACGGAACGAGTCCGCCACCCGAATCACAGACATAATCCCCCACGCCGCCCGCGTCGCGCTCCGCCCCGTCCGACCGATAATTCCGGGCGAGTCTCCATTCCGCATCGAACATCGCGGCGAACGGATGGAACTCCACGAGAACGAAACGCCCGCCTTCTCCGAGGATGGATGCGACGCCGTCCGCCCACCGTTCGAGGTCGGAAAGCCAGCAAGCCACGCCATACGACGCGAACACGACATCGAAGATTCGACCATCGGAGGCGGCATTCTCGAGCCACTCATAAACTTCGACCCTCTCGAAGCGGGCGGGGATTTCGGAGTCCTTCGAGAGCGTCCGGGCGGCGGATATCGCCGCGTCGCTCATGTCCACGCCGACGACCGACGCGCCGAGCGAGGCGAGGCTCACAGAGTCGCCGCCCGCGTTGCACATGAGATGCGCGACTTTTTTATCCGAGACATCCCCGAGAAGTTCGATCTCCTCCGGAAAGAGCGTGCTTCCGCCACTCCGAAGGAAACGAGCCAAATTCCCCCGGTGGCTCTCATGCGCCCGGACGGCCTCATTCCACGAGCGGCGATTTTGCTCCGCGAGATTTCTCCGCTGTTCACCCACGCCCGACCGCCTCCCGCAAAACCTCCGCGAAACCTCTCGCCGTGTCATCCCACCGGGGAAGGATTTCGACCCGGCGAAACGCCGCGTCGGACATCCGGCATCGAAGGTTTCCGTCGGAGAGAAGAGTGTATATCGCGTGCGCCAGTCCCTCGGCGTCCCCCGGCCCCACAAAAAGTCCAGCCTCCCTCCCGACGACCTCCGGGACGGAGCCGACATCGCACGCGACGACCGGAAGCCCGAAAGAAAGCGCTTCCGCATACACGATGCCATATCCCTCATAGCGCGAAGGAAGCACGAAAAAGTCCGACTCCGCATACGCCGCCGCGAGCGATTCGTCATCGAGCGTTCCGAAAACCGTGATCGAAGCGTCCTCGCCGATGGCCTCCATCACCCGCGACCGGTATTCGGGGTCGGCGTCCGTGTCTCCGATGAGGCGGAGGGAGGCGTTCGAGGCTTCCAAACTTCGCCACGCCTCGACGAGATCGAGGATGCCTTTCCGAGGTATCCACTGCGCGACGCATATCGCCCGAAGAAAACCGAAGTTCGCCGGATTCCGCACCCCGGCCACGCCATCCTCCTCGACCGGGAAACCTTCCCTCCGGCCCGCGTCTTCATTCGTGGAGACGCTCCGGTGGAACGTTCCCCCCGCCGGGGAGAGCGTCTCGGCGCGGGAAGCACCCCGACGAACTTTCCGGCGTGTGTCCCACACGGGGTCGGCACCTCGAAACGACCCGCCCCGCCCCGCCGAATCGAAACGTGGATCGCCTTCGCGGGAGCCGGTTTCGCGGGAGCCGGTTTCGCGGGAGCCGGTTTCGCGGGAGCCGGTTTCGCGGGAGCCGGTTTCGCGGGAGCCGGTTTCGCGGGAGCCGGTTTCGCGGGAGCCGGTTTCG
>JACDAJ010000221.1 GCA_013695475.1 Rubrobacter sp.
CTAATTCACTTTGCGAAAAAGCAGGTGATGCGGAACCCGGCCAGTCGCCGCTGCACTCGCTCGGCGGCGCGAATCGCGGGAAACGAGCGAATCGAAAAAGCGCGGTTCGCGGCTTTCGATTCGCGGCACGCGAACCTTTCCGTCGCCAGCCGACGGCTTCAGCTTTCGGGGTACCACTCCTCGCGCCACGCCTCCATTTGCTCGATCTCGGCTTCCTGAGCCGCGATGATCTCCTCGGCGAGGGTGCGTATCTCCTCGTTCTCCGAGTTTTCGAGGGCGACTTCGGCCATGTCTATGGCTGACTCGTGGTGCGGGGTCATCTGCTCGATGAACGCGAGGTCGAAGGGGTCGGAGGCGGCGAACGCTTCGGGGTCGTCCATCATCCGCATCATCGCCATGTCCTCCTCGGAGACGTCTTCGGAGATTTCCCGTGTTCCGAAGGCCGCCTCTTTTATGTCCCGAAGCTCTTCGATCTCGGCGTTTTGAGTCTCGATGATGGTTCGGGACAATTCCTCGACCTCCGGGTTCTCGGCGTTGCCGTCGAGTGAGATCTCCGCCATGTCCACCGCCCCTTCGTGGTGCGGAACCATGAGGTCAATGAACCGCTCGTCGGAATATTCCCCATCCTCCATGAGCATCGCGTCCATGTCCATCGAACCCATGTCCATCGGACCGTCGTCCATCCCGGACATGCCAGTCGTCTCCTCCATGCCCTCCATCCCGGACATTTCGCCCATCGTGGATTCTTCCATACCTTCCATGCCGGACATTTCGCTTTCTTCCATGCCGTCGCCACCGCCCGCGCCACCGCACGCCGCGAGGGTGAGGGACGCCGCGAGGAGAAAACTCGCGAGTCCGAGTTTCGTGAAGCGTTTCAAAGTTTTTCCTTTCTCCAGTTTCTCGTGTGATTTGGAATCCGGTGGATCCCTCCCCCGGCACGACAAAAGGAAGCGTCGCGTCGAGCGGAGTCATCCACCCGGATTTCGTGTGATACGCCTCGAAAGGGTGGGGATCACAGCCTGAAAACCTGGAGACGCGGGAGCGTCGGCCCCGTCGCCGGAGCGCGAAAGACCGCCGGACGCGGGAGAACCTTCGAGCGAAATGACGCTTTCCATGCGAACACGCGCATCTTCGAGCGGAGAAGCAAAAACACCGCGCCGAATAACAACGCGACGAAAACAGCGAAATACTCGGGCGCCATGCCGTGATGCGACACCGATCCCCCGTCGCCATGCGCAACGATGGTTTCGTGACCGCCGTGATGGTTCGCATGCGCGTGCGCGCCGCTTTCCGTCTCCGCCGGAGGGGCGGCGAGAGGACCATGGGCGAGATGCATGGAGCCGAACACGCCGTGGCAGAGAAGAAGGGCGAGAACCAAAGTTCCGGCGACGACCCTGCCACGCAATGTCTCGAACGCGCTCATATGCCTTTATCCGCCGCCTTCCAGAGAAAAGCCCGCGTCGCGCCACGCCTCCATGCCGCCGTCGAGTTCGAGTATGTCCTCGTAGCTGCGCCCGACGAGGACTTCGGCGGCCTCCGTGCTCATCGGCCCCGTCATGCAATAAAGGATGACCTTCGCGTCCTCGGGCAGTTTCTCGAGGTTCGCCCCGATCTCATCGTACGGAATCGAGAAGTCCGTGCCGGGAATGTCCCCCTCGAACGGTATTTGCGTGTTCACGAGGACGATGTTTTCATCCCCCTTCATGCCTCTCAATTCTTCGGGCGAGATGCGCGTGTATGCTCCGCCTTCGACCTCGCCGCTCGACCCCGAACTCTTCGATCCCGGACGATGCGTTGTCTTTCTCGGCGCCGCCCGTTTCCGGCGTGTCCGCGCCTCCGCAGGCGGCGAGCATCGCTGTCGAAAGAAGCGAAGCGAGGAAGAGCGTTCGTTTGAAATGTTTCACGAAATCTCCCTTTTCGATCCATACAAAGGATAACTCATACGATGTTTCCTATCAGAGCCTGCGCCGCGACGCCGATCGCGACCGTGAGAAAAAGCGCGATCATCCACACTGCGCCAATCGCCGGAACGGAGACGGGCGTCGCCCTCGGCTTCGTCGCCCGGTACATCGGGACGATGACCCGCAAATACACGCCGAGCGAGAGTACGCTATTCAAAATGGCCACCACCGCGAGCCACACGAATCCCCCTTCGATGGCCGCGCCGAAAAGAAGGAACTTCCCGAAGAACCCGGCGACGGGCGGTATCCCGACGAGCGAGACGAGGAATACCACCATAGCCGCCCCGAGAACGGGCGCGGAACGCCCGACCCCGGCGAAGTCGCGCAAATCCCTCCCCGCCACAGCGACGATGGTGAACGCCCCAATATTCATCGCGGCGTACGCGGCCGCGAATACGACGAGCGAGGAAACCGCGAGTTCGCTCCCCCCGAAAGCCGCGACACCGAGCAGAAAATAGCCCGACTGCGCGATGGACGAATACGCGAGGAGCCGGACGACGTTTTCCTGAACGAGCGCGGCGAAGTTTCCATACGTCATCGAAAGCGCGGCGAGAGCGGCGATGGCGAGCGGCCATCCGGTGGACTCGGGGAGAAACCGGACGACTTGCGCGAGAGCGAGGATCGCCCCCACTTTCGGCACGACGGAGAGAAACGCGGCGACGGCGAGAGGCCCGCCGTCATAAGCGTCCGGCGCCCAGAAATGGAACGGCGCGACCGACGCTTTGTATCCGAGTCCGACGAGGACGGCGACGAGTCCGGCGGTCGCGGCGAGAGGCATTTCTCCCACGCCGCCGAGTTCGGAGAGGAGGGTCGAGCCGGACGCCCCGAACCAGAATGTGAGGCCGAAGATCATGGCCGCGCTCGTCACCGATCCGAAAACGAGATACTTCATCGCCGCCTCCGTCGCCCGGTCGTCCCGTGGATACGCCACGAGCGCGAACGACCCGAGACTCGAAAGAAGCACCCCGAGAACGAGGAACATCACATCCCCCGCCCCCGCGAGCGCGAGCGTGCCAATCGCCGTGAACGAGAAGAGCGCGTACACCGTCCCTTCCCGATCCGTATCCTTCACCTCCGGGTACGCGAGAACCGCGCACAAAGCGGTCGCCGGAAGAAGGATGAGCTTCGCCCACACGCCGAGCGCGTCCACCCGGAAAGTGTCCATGAAAACCGTCGTCTCCGTCCCGACGAGCGGGATCGTGAGGGATGTCGCCACGAGAAGCCCGACGACGGTGAACGGGAGCGCGACCCTCGGAAGGCGAACCATCTCGAAGACGAGCGTGCCGACGGCTGTGAGAAGGACGGCGATCTCCGGCGCGACGAGCGGAAGGTCGCGCCCCATGTTCATGCCGCCGTCCATCCCCATGCCGTCCATACTTTGGAGGAAGAAGATCGGCGCGCTCACGGCAATATTCCCGTCGTCGTCGCATGAATGACATCGAGGACGAGGAAGGGCGCGACTCCGAGAAGGACGACGAGAATGAGGAGCGGCGCGAGGGCGAGCCACTCACGCATTTCGAGGTCGCCAAATTTTCGCCGCTTTCCGTCCGTCTCTCCGAGGAAGGCGATTTGTATCGCCCGCAAATACAGCCCGGCGGTGATGGCGATGCCGACCACCGCGACCACGGCGACGGGATATACGCCGAGCGTCCCGAGGAAAATCTGGAACTCCGCCGGAAAGTGCGCCAGCCCCGGAAGCCCGAGCGAGGCGAAGGCCGCGAGAATGAACGCCCATCCGAGTCCCGGCGCGGCGCGGAGAAGTCCTCCGAGCGCTCCCATCTCGCGGGTGCGCGCCCGATCCTGGATCATCCCGACGAGCAAAAACAAAGCCCCGGTCACGAAACCGTGGGCGACCATTTGCAAAGTCGCGCCGTCGAGGGCGAGCGAGCGAGTCGAGGCGTCCGTCGCGGCGGCGGCGACTCCGACGGCGATGATGACGTATCCCATATGGTTGACGCTCGTATACGCGACGAGGCGTTTCAAATCCGTCTGCGCGAGGGCGACGAACGCCCCGTACAGCGCGGAGAAAACGCCGAAGGCGACGACGAATGGCGCGAGGTCGCGGAAGGCGTCGGGGGTCATTTGGAGAGCGAAGCGCACGAGGCCATACGTCCCGAGTTTGAGCATGACGCCCGCGAGGATGACGCTCCCCGCCGTCGGGGCTTCGGTGTGCGCGAGCGGCAGCCACGTGTGTACCGGGAAGGCCGGAGTCTTCACGAAGAAGGTGACGAGCATCGCGACGAGGGCGAGGGCGGCGGCGAGTCCGGCGAGCGGGGGGTTCTCGATGAGGGCGCGCATGTCGAAGGTACGCGGGTCGCTCCCAAGATAAAGGCCGAGGATCGCGAGGAGGAGCGGGAGGCTCCCGAGAAGCGTGTACAAAAAGAACGTGAGCGCGGCTCTTTGCCTCTCCGCGTATCCCCATCCGACGATGATGAAATACATCCCGACGAGCGTCACCTCGAAGAAGACATAGAAAAGTATCGCGTCGAGCGCGAGGAATGTTCCGAGGCACGCGGTTTCGAGGAGGAGGAAGAGCGCGACGTAGGATTTCGCGTTCTCCGAGACGTATGCGGAATATATGAGGCTCACGAGAAAGAGGATCGCGGTCATGAGTACGAGGGGCAAACTTATTCCGTCCACGCCGACGCGATACGCGACTCCGAGGGATGGGATCCACGAAACTTCCTCGACCTGCGAAAATCCTCCACCGGAAACCCCGCGCACCCACATAAAAACCGCCCCAAGCAAAGCGAGGCCGGAGAAAACGATGCCCACGGTGTGGGAGGTTCGCGGCGACGAGCCTCGTAGGCACACGAGAAGCGCGGCCCCGAGGAGCGGCAAAAAGAGCGTGATGGAAACCAAAACGTTCGTCACGACCGCATTCCCGCGATGGAGGTGGGATCCCCGGAGAACTCGCGGGCATCGTCGAGACCGAATACACCGGGTGGCGACTCGCGATTTTCCGCCTCGCCCGCGTCGTATTCGTGGTCACGGTCGCGGCGGCGGTTTCGATCTTTCATCTCGGGGGATGGCTCGATCCGATCCTCCCGCCGCGGGCATGGGGCGAGGTGAAGATGCTCGCCGTCGCCGCCCTCATGAGTCATTCCCCGCCGCCGTCGAAAAAGACTGACGAGCGAAGCGCGCGCGATTTGCCGCCAGGCAAGCCGCTCGATGTGAAACCGAGTCCGGTGGAACGCTTCCCCGCACCCCGAGAATCGAAACTCCCCATGGAGATGACCCGCCGAGTTGTTTCCTTCGTCATGGGAGGAGACGTCCCGCCGGACGGCGAGCCGCCGGGAGACGCGCCATCGGCGGTTCTCTCCGACGATCCGAGGTGGACACAAGCGCGGAGCCGATACATAGCCGGATTCCGTATGAGGTGTCATCGCCGCTCCTTTCATGGGGATATCGCCAATAATGCGAGGATCACGGCGATTCCCGCGACGGCGAGCAAAAGCTCTTTGTGGACGAGTCCCGACTGGAGAGCCCGCGCCCGACCGCCGAGCTTCCGCGCTCCGTGGACGAGAAAAGCTATGAACCCGTCTATGCCGCGCTCGTCGGCGAACCGCGAGAGGTTCGCCACGGAGAGCGCCGCCGCGCCGACCGAGCGCGCGCCGGCATGAATGCCCCGGTCGAGCGCGTCGAGGACTTTGGCGAACGCCATCGCCGGACGCGCCACGAGACCGTCGAAACCTCCCCCGACTCGGAAGCCGGTCGCCGCGAAATCTCGCAGCGGCTCCCCGAGAAGACGCTCGCCATCCACGAGCCACCCGGCGGCGAGTCCCGCCACCCCGACGGAGAGTCCGAGCGCGGCGACGAGCAAACCCTCCGGAAGCTCCGTCCCGAGAAAGCGGGCGAGCGGAGCCATCGCCGAGCCGATGACGACGGCGAGAACCACGAGCGCGGCGAGTCCCGCCCCCATCCACCCGACACCGCCGACCGGACTTCCGCCGACCGGACTTCCGCCGACCGGGGCGTTTTCTCCCTTGCCGTCCCACAAAAGCGCGAGGGCGCGTCCGACGTATATTCCGGTGAGGAGTGTCGCGAGCAATGCGAGTGGGCCGAGGAGAAGCGCGTATGGCGAGTCGAAGGAGGCGGCGAGGACGGCGTCTTTCGAGAAGAAGCCGGAGAGGGGCGGGATGCCCGCGAGCGCGAGTCCCGCGATGGCGAAGGCGAGGAAAGTCCATTTTCTTTCGCGGCCCGCGCCTCCGAGATCGTCGAAGGCGGTGGAGCCTCGGGCGCGCTGGAAGATTCCCGCGCCGAGGAAGAGGGAGCTTTTCATCGCGGCGTGGGCGGCGAGGTGGACGGTCGCGGCGGCGGGTGAACCCGCGCCGACGGCGAGGAGCATGAAACCGTACTGCGCGGAGGTCGAGGCCGCGAGGAGGCGTTTCAGATCCGGCTCGGATATGGCGGTGAGGCCCGCGGCTATGGCGGTCGCGCCGCCGACGAGTCCGACGACGAGGAGTGCGTCCGGCGGAAAGAGTGGGAAAGCGCGGATGAGAAGGATCGCTCCCGCGGCCACGAGCGTCGCGGAGTGAAGAAGCGCGGAGACGGGCGTCGGTCCGGCCATCGCATCCGAGAGCCACCCCGAGAACGGAGTCTGCGCCGACTTCCCCGCCGCCGCGAGAAGGAGGAAAAGCCCCGCGACGAGAGCCGCCGCGCCGCCGACGGTGAAAGTACGTTCGATCTCCGTCGTCCCGGTCTGCGTGACGAGGATGAAGATCGCCGCGTAAAGCCCGAGGTCGGCGGTGCGGGTATACAAAAAAGCTCGGGTCGCCGCCCTCCGGGCTTCCGGTCGTTCATGCCAGAAACCGATGAGGAGATACGAGGCGAGTCCGATGAGTTCCCACGAGGCGAGGAGAAGCACCCAGTCTCCGGCGAGAACGAGAGTTTGCATAGCCGCGACGAAAAACGACATCCCGGCGAAGAAATGAACTTTGTCCGGCTCCCCCTTCATATACCCGACGGCGTATACGATGACGAAGAAACTCACGACCGCGACGAGCGTGGAGAGCGTGGCGGTGAGCGGTGTGGCGACGAGCATGAGCGGAAAATCCGGAAGTCCCGGCAGCGTCGCCGAAAGCCGCGCTCCGCCCGCGACCTCCGAGAGTGCGTACACGGCGGCGGCGAGGCCGAGTCCCGCGCCCGCCACGGCGAACACGGACGCTCCGCGCCGGATGAGGAGGATGGCGGCGGCCGCCATGAGAGGATTGAGTACGGCGAGGGCGGATATGGTCATCTCGCGGCTCCGCCTTCGGCTATGCCGCAGTTATTGGTTATTGGTTGATGGTTATTGGAAAAAGCCAAAACCAAAAACCAAAAACCAATAACCAAAAACCGGGAGCGAAGCGACCCCCATCATCCTCTCAGATCCCCCGCTTCCTCCATCTCGACGGAGCCTTTGGCGCGGAAGCGTCCGGTGGCTATGGCGAAGCCGACGGCCATTTCGAGAGCCATCACGGTCATTACGATGAGGACGAACATTTGTCCGGCGTATATTTCGGGATGCAAAAATCGCCAGAAAGCGACGAGGTTCACCATCGCCGCCCCGAGCATGAGTTCGACTCCCATCATGATCATGACGAGGTTCGTCTGCGAGAGCGCGCCATACAGCCCGATGCCGAAAAGTATCGCCCCGACGACGAGCGCGGCCATGAGCGTCGTCATGACTTTCTCCTCTCGATGGCGATGGCGGTGGCGGCGATCATCGCGGTGAGGATCGTAACGCCCGCCGTCTCGAAGATGAGCATGGACCGCTCCATGATCTCGATCCCGAGCATCCGCGTTTGTTCCTCCGGATGCGCCGCCTCCGCCACCGGCCCCCATTCCACGAGGAACACGACGGCGAGGATTCCGAGCGTGGCGAGAATTCCGGCGAAGATCGAAGCATATTTCTGGTGGGTCATGTCCATGCCCTCCATTCCTCCGGGGTCCATCATGTACATAACCATGAATATCGCCATGATCGCCATCTCGGTCGCCATCATCATTATTTGCAAAACCCCGAGGAACTCGGCCTCCATCGCGAGGAACATCGCCCCGATGGCGGTCATCGAGAAAAGCAGCGCGAGCGCGGACCGAACCATCGAGGAAGTGCGGAAAACGACGACTCCGAACCATATCGCCGCCAGCCCGAAGATCCCGACGAAGAACGGCTGAAATATTTCCGACGCGCTCATCCGACCACCAAAATCATGACGCCGACGACGAAGATATTGAGAAGCGCGAGCGGTATCCCGACCTTCCATCCCCACTCGAGAACATGCGTCTCACGCAACCTCGGAACATGTCTCCCGGCGAGGAGCATGAGAGCGGCGACGGCGAGCGTCTTCGCCGCGCTCCACGCCCACGGCGGAAATACCGGGCCGAGCCATCCCCCGAGATAAAAAACCGAAACCGCCGCCGCGACCGTGACCACGAGGACGAGGCGGGCGAGGCGGAAGACGGCGAGCCGCCACCCGGTGTATTCGGCCTCGACGCCTCCGGCGAGTTCTCCGGGCGCGGTCGGGAGGTCGAAGGGCGGGAGGAAGCACACGGCCATCCCCGCGAGGAGGAAAAGCACGAAGCCGATGGGCTGGTATATGGCGTTCGGCAGCGCGGCTTGCGATTCGACGACCTCGGTGGTCACGAGGGATTCGGCTCGCATGGCGACGGCGGTGATGGGCATGACGATGAGCATGGAGTACGCGACGAGTTGCCCGAGGAAGCGGAACCCGCCGACCATCGCGTACGCCCCGTTCGGCGCCCATCCCGCCATGAGGAGCGCGACCATCACGTACGCGAGCGCGGCGTTCACGAAGAGCGCGCCCGTGGCGAGGTCGGCGACTATGAGGCCCGGCGAGAGCGGGAGAACGGCGGCGGCGAGGAGCGCCGATACGAGGAGGAGCGGCGGCGCGACCTCGAAGAAAACGCGGTCGCGCCGCTTCGGGACGAAGGATTCGCGTCCGAGCATCGCCGCGCCGGAGGCAAGCGGCCCGGTGATGCTCATCCGGCCCATCGAGACCCATCCTTCGAGGACGGCGACGAGGTATGCGCCAGCGAGGAGGGCGAGGATCGAGATCGCGGCGGTCAATGGAGAACCTCGTCGGATGGCTCCGGGGGTGTCCCGCCCGCGGTGCGACACCCCCGCTCATGCGGAATGGAAGCCCGCGCCCCCGTAAAACGGTATTCTCGATCGGCTCCGGGTCGGAAGTACTCGGGCGATGCGAGCGTCTTTGTCGTGGCGCCGGGTTCGGGTGGTCGGCACGCTTCCACGAACGCGAGCCGAACCCGGACGCGCGGCTCTCCGCCCGGACTCGATGTGAGGGCGGCGGTCAATGGAGAACCTCCCACGGCGAAATATCGAGCGAGGCGACACCGACGAGGGCGTCGGCGAGTTCGCGCTCTTTCGCCACGCTCTCGACGAGTTCGATGTGGCGTGTCGAAGGGGTGTGGAGTTCGAGGCCGCTCACCCCACGTCCCCTCAGCGAGAGGCGGAGCGACGCTTTGCCGCGCGGGGTCTCGACGGTGGCGGAGCCTTTGCCCGAGAGGCCGTAGTCGAAACTGTCGCTCGGCACGGAGATGGAGCCGGCGGCGAGTATGAGGTCGAGGCTGTGCGAGACCTCCGCCAGCCGGACGCGCATCCGCGAGAGCGCGTCGCCCCCTCCCCGGACGACCGCCTCGAAGCCGAGGCTCCGGTATCCTTCGTCGTCGGCGCGGGCGTCGGCGGATGCGCCCCTCGCCCTCGCCACGGAGCCGGAGGCTTCCGCGTCGCCCGGAATTTCGCCGACGCCTTTCAGGCGGCGCGTGAGGAGCGGGTTTCGCCGAAGGTTCTCGACGAGTTTGTCCACTTCGATTTTCAGGCGCGATATTTCGCTCGCTCCCGAGGCTCGCAGCCTGTCCGATTCGCCGCTTCCCCCGGCGCGGAGGAGGGCGAGCTGGAGTTTTCCGGCGCGTTCCGCGAGCCGGGCGTGGCCCGTGAGGTATCCGAAGCCCGCGAGCCATCCGAGGTGGCTGGCGGCCCGCTCCCGCTCCATCGCGCCGATGCGGGCGAGCGTCGTCCGCTCGTCGGGCGCGATTCCGGCGGCATCCTCGAAGGCTCGGAGCGCGAGCGCGCGGTACGCGACCGGGGAGAACGGGTCGAGGCTCGCGAGCCATCCCGCGAAAGTCTCCGCCGAACCGGACATCCCTTCGAAGCGCGGCATCCCGACCGCCGACGAAACCACCGACTCCGCGACCGTGTCGCCGTCGAGGGTGAGGGTGAGGGCGAGTCCGCCGGGGAGACCCGGAAAGAGCGGCCCGAACGGAGCGGCGACCCACTCCATTTGGAGGCCGTCGCTGCTTCGCGGCGTTCCCTCGGTCATCGCCACCATGGACATGAAACCCATGTCTCCGTGATCCATATGGTCGTGGCCCATCTCCGCATGGTTCATGCTTTCATGTTCGACGTGTTTTTCCGGATCTTTGTGGTTCGCGCGGCCTCCATCCGAGCTTTCCGTCTCCGCTTTTTCAGCATGCTCTTCCGATTTTCCGGCGTGTTCTTTCGGCTCTTTGTGGCTCGTGTGGCCTTCGTCCGAGTCTTTTCCGGCGCGCGCCTTTTCGTCTTCCAAATCTTCGTGGATCGCGTCTCCTTCGTCCGGCTCCTCGCGGCTCGCGTGGCCTCCATCCGAGTCTTCCGCTCTCTCTTCTCCGGCGTGCTTTTCTTCTTTGTGCGGATTGAGAACTTTCCCGGCGAGGCGTTTTCGGGCTTCGGCGGTGGCTCGTTCGAGGGCTTTTTGTTCGAGGGGGATCGAGAAGTCCGGTTCCGGGAACGGCGAGGGGTTTTTCGCTCCGACGGAGATCGCAATTCGCGGACGGGGGATCTGTGAATATGCGACAGCGGCGGATCTGCGGAGGCTTTCGGGTGTCTCTCCGACGAGGACGAGCATGCTCGCGTGTCTCGGAGTGGCCGATATTTCCATCCCGGCGGCTTCGAGGTCGAGGCCGAGGGCGCGGGCGACATCGGGGCCGGGGACGACGAACGCTCGCAATGTGTCCCGCTCCATCGCGTCCGAGACGAGGCGGCGGAGGCGATGGCGGAGCCGTCCGGGGGATCGGGAATTTCGCGCGGCTTCGGTCATTGCCTTCTCAATGCGCCCTGGCTCCAGCCATAGAGGAGTCCGAGAAACAGGATCGACAAAAACACGCCCATGTCGAGGAGCGCGACGAGGCCGAGTTCTTTATATACGACGGCCCACGGATACATATACGCCATCTCCATATCGAAGGCGAGAAAGAGAAGCGCGTACCCATAATAGCGTGGATGGTACCGCGCCCACGCGGCCTCCTCCGGGAGGTTGCCGGAGGCTGCGGGCGTGTCTTCGCCTTCCTCCTTTCGAGGCGCGGCGAGGTACTTGCCGATGACGTACAGGCAAAAGACGAAGCCGATGGTCGCGGCGGCCATTGCCAAAAGGAGCGCGTATTGTTGGAAAGCGGTCATGGAGCCGTCCTCGCTTCTTTCATCCGGCCACCGGGTAGCCGACTCCCTCGATCGCATCCGCGAGCCGCTCCATCGCGACCGCGCTCTCGTCGTATGAAACCTTGACGCGGTTCGCGTTCGAGTCGGCTTTGGCGACGACCCCCGGAAGTTTTCCGAGTTCCTTTTCGACCTTCGCCGATAGGTGGGCGCAGTTCGTTCCTTCGACTTTCAAAGTTTCATTTTTCACGAAATACCCTTTCTCAAACCCTCAGAAAACGCTCGACGGCGGACTTCAATTCTTCGACCTTCGCATCCGCGTCCTCGCCGCCGCTTTCCATCGCTCCGCGCACGCAGTGATCCACATGGTCGTTCAAAAGAAGGAGTCCGACCTTTTCGAGCGCGGACACCGTGCTTGCGATCTGGGTGAGAACGTCAATACAATACTTCTCCTCATCCACCATCCGATGAACGCCCCGAACCTGACCCTCGATCCTCTTCAGCCGACCGAGTATTTTCTCCTTGTCGCCCTCTTTGATATACCCGTGAGACGCATGCCCGCTGACAGTCGTTCCGCTTTCTTCGATGTTCTCCATCTCATCCACCTTCCTTTCGAATTGATCGCGAGTCTGTGAGTCGCTTCGCCGCCGTTCCCAGTTTTCGGTTTCTGGCTTTTGCCAATAACCAATAACCAAAAACCAACAACCGGGAGCGAAGCGACCTCAAACCACTTTCACCCGCCGCAATCTCAGCGCGTTCGAGAGAACGGTCACCGACGAGAGGGCCATCGCCATCGCCGCGAGAACCGGGTTCAGAAATCCATACTCCCCGAAGAACGGCGTGAGGAACTCCGGCACGCCCCCATCCGAGAAGAACGGATACAAAATCCCCGCCGCCACCGGTATGAGAGCGACATTGTACGCGAACGCCCAAAACAGATTCTGTTTTATGTTCCGGACCGTCGCCTTCGAGAGCGATATCGCCCGCCCCACGCCTCGCGCGTCGCCGGAGATGAGCGTGAGGTCGGCTGCCTCCATCGCCACATCCGCGCCCGTCCCGATGGCGACCCCGATGTCCGCCTGCGCGAGAGCGGGCGCGTCGTTTATTCCGTCTCCGACCATCCCGACTTTCTTCCCCTCGGACTGAAGCCGCTTTATCTCGTTCGCCTTCCCGTCCGGCCTCACCTCCGCGAGAACGCGGTCTATCCCGAGTTCTTCGGCAATGGCATCCGCCGTGCGCTCGTTGTCCCCGGTCATCATCGCCACTTCGAGGCCCATCGAATGGAGCCGTTCCACCGCCTCCCTCGACTCTTCTTTCACGGTGTCGGCGACGGCGACGAGTCCGGCCATTTTCCCGTTTATCGCAATGAGCATCGGGGTTTTCCCGGACGATGAAAGCTCGTCTCTCCTCGGGGCGAGTCCGTTCTCGCCCACGCCGGATTCACCCATGAACCTCGCGTTGCCGATGAGGATTTCCCGTCCCTCGACCTTCGCTTTTATCCCGCCGCCACTCACGGCCTCGAACGAGTCGGCATCGGCGAGGGCGAGGTTTTTATTCCTCGCGCCGCGAACTATGGCTTCTCCGAGGGGATGCTCGCTGCCGCGCTCCGCCGAAGCCGCGAGCCGGAGGAGGTCGTCCTCCGAAAGCCCGTTCGTCGCGAGGATGTCCGTGAGTTCCGGTTCGCCTTTTGTCAGAGTGCCTGTTTTATCCAAAACGATGGTGTCGAGGTTTCGGGCGCCTTCGAGAGCTTCGCCGCCTTTTATGAGGATGCCGGATTGCGCGCCTTTTCCGGTTCCGACCATGATGGATGTCGGGGTGGCGAGTCCCATCGCGCACGGGCAGGCGATGATGAGGATGGCGACGAAGTTGAGCATAGCGAACGTGAAGGCGGGATCCGGACCGAACACGAGCCACACGAAGAACGAGGCCGCGGCGAACGCCATCACCACCGGGACGAAGACGCCGCTTATTTTGTCCGCGAGCCTTTGTATCGGCGCTTTGCTTCCCTGCGCCTCCTCGACCATTCGCATGATCTGCGCGAGAGCCGTGTCCTTCCCGACTTTCGTCGCCTCGAACCGGAACGATCCGCTCGTGTTCATCGTCGCCCCGATGACCTCGTCGCCTTTTCGTTTCGTGACCGGGACTGACTCGCCGGAGATCATAGCTTCGTCCACCGCCGACTCCCCGGAGACTATCCTCCCGTCCACCGGAATTTTCTCCCCCGGACGCACGATCACCGTGTCTCCGACTTCGACGTCCTCGACGGGAACGTCCGTCTCCTCGCCGTCCCGAACCACCCTCGCCGTCTTCGCCCGGAGTCCGGCGAGGGATTTTATCGCCTCGTTCGTCCGGCCTTTCGCCCGCATTTCGAGGAGCCGCCCGAGGAGAATGAGCGTGATGATGAGAGCGGCGGTGTCGAAGTACACATCCGCCCTCCCGGCGAGAAGCTGCGGCGCGAAGGTGGCGAACACGCTATAAAAATAAGCCGCGCTCGTCCCGACGGCCACGAGCGTGTTCATGTTCGCCCGACCGTGCTTGACCGCCCCCCACGCGCCCTCGTAAAAACGCCGCCCCGCCCAAAATTGAACGGGCGTCGCGAGCACGAAAAGCCCCACATTGAGAAGCGACATCGGAACCGGACTCGGGAGCATGAACATGTGCGGAATGCTCCCGATGAATATGAGGGCCGTGAGAAACGCCGCCACGAGGAAACGGTTCTTCAGCTTCCGATACCCCGATTCATGCGAGTCATCCGAGGAGCTTTCCTCTTCTTCACGGACGATCCCATACCCCGCGCCCTCGACAGCCCGCTCGAAGTCCGAAATCTCCGCCTCGCCGGGCAAATATTCCACGGTCGCTTTCTCGGAGGCGAGGTTCACGCTCACATTCGTGACGCCGGATACTCCGGCGAGCGCTTTCTCGACGCTCCCGACGCACGAGGCGCACGACATCCCCGTCACGCCGAAGCTCGCCTTCCGACCCTCGACACCGTACCCCGCATCCTCGACCGCGCCGATGAGATCCTCCTCGTCCACGAAGTCCGGGTCATATTCGACCGTCGCCTTCCCCGAGGCGAGGTTCACATTCGCCGAGGAAACCCCATCCACCCCGGAGAGAGCCTTCTCCACGCTCCCGACGCACGAGGCGCACGACATCCCCGAAACAGGGAGCGATGACTTCCTCGAACTTTTCGTCTCGCCCATCCCACGCCTCCGACTCTTCGTTTTTATACTCTGAAATGTCAGTATACTATACCCCCCTACCCTATACAAGAAGATTTGGGGAAGGCATGTTCAAGGTGGTTTCGGGTCAGGCGCGGGGGTGGGTTTCGGTTTGGGTGTGGGTTGTGTGTGGCGTTTCGGGGTCGTTGGCTTTGTTTTCGTCTTTGTGGATGAGGAGGGCGAGGAGGGGGACGGCTGCGCCGAGGAGGAATTCCATCGGGAGGTTTATGTCGGTGAAGAAATTGAGGCCCATCATGCCGAGTTCCGCCGTTGCGACTGCGGAGATGAGGAATCTTTTCGCGGGCGAATAGCCTTCGAGGCCGCTCATTTCGAGGAGCCAGCGTTTCGCCGCGCCCGAGCGTCCCTCTTTCAGCCGCTGAAATTTATCGGAGACTTCCTCCGGCCCCTCGGGTTCGGGTGCGAGAAACGGGGTGTCGTCCGGTTTTGAGTTCCTGTTTCCGAAAAGGGCCATGATCTCTGCGTGGCGGACAGTTTTGCTGAAACCTATTTCGCGTCGTTGAGGATTTCGAAGATGTCGTTTGTGAGGGCTTCGCGCTTGTCGGGGGGGAGGTCGCGGGGATGGATGGTTTGCTTGTCGGACTGGAGGTTTCGGAGGGTCGCCTCCTCCGAGAGATATTGGTCAATGAGGCGCACGATCGCGTCAACCTTCTCTCGCGGAAGCCCGTCGCCGCCTCGGGTGAGTCTGCTCCACATTATGTCCCATACCCCTTCCATAGTGGATATCCCGGTGATTATAAACGCTCATCCCCTCGGCCCGAAAACCAT
>JACDAJ010000252.1 GCA_013695475.1 Rubrobacter sp.
GGGTCGGGAGCGGCACGTCCACCTCGTCCTCGAGAACGAGGAGAACGAGGCGAGCCGTTTGGAGAATGAGTTCGCCGCGCAGTGGAACGACGACATCCACCATGCGCTCCATGTCGCGCTCACGGGCGAGGAGGTTTCCTATTATTCGGACTATTCCGACGCTCCGGTGAAGGCCCTCGGAAGGTGCCTCGCGGAGGGATTCGCTTTTCAGGGGGAGCCGTCTCGGCATCGCGGGAATGAACGCGGGGAGCCGAGCAAAGCCCTCCCGCCGACGAACTTCGTGTCATTCATCCAAAACCACGACCAAGTTGGAAACCGTGCTTTCGGGGATCGCATAACCGCCCTCGCGAAGCCGGAGGCCGTCCGGGCGGCGATGGAAATTTATCTCCTTTCCCCTCAAATACCGATGCTCTTCATGGGCGAGGAATGGGCCGCGTCGTCGCCGTTCCTCTTCTTTTGCGACTTCGAGGGCGAGCTTTCCGAGATGGTGAGGGAGGGGAGGCGCGGGGAGTTCGCGGCCTTCCCCGAGTTCTCCGACGAAAAAACGCGCGAGCGCATCCCCGACCCCGGCTCCGAGGAAACTTTCCTCGCCTCGAAGCTCCGGTGGGAGGAAATCGGCGAGCCGGAACACGGACGGTGGCTCGCTTTTTACAAGCGCCTTCTCGCTGTCCGGCGCGAGAAGATAATCCCGCGCCTCGAAGGCATCCTCGGCGGAGACGCGGCGCATCGGATGGTCGGGGAGCGCGGCCTCCGGGCGCAGTGGCCGATGGGGGACGGCTCCCTTCTCACGCTCGTGGCGAACCTCTCGGACGAGCCGCGAAGCGGCTTCGAGAACGTCGTCGGGGAAGCGATATACGCGACGGAGGGCGCGGAGCCGGGCGTGTCCGGCGAGCTTCCGGCATGGTCGGTTGTGTGGTATTTGAGGGGGGAAAGTTTTTAGTTATTGGTTTGTGTTTATTGGTAAAAACTAAAAACTAAAAACTAAAAACCAACAACCACAAACCAACGACCAAAAACCGGGAGCGAAGCGACCATGAACATTCCACACTCCACATACCGCCTCCAATTCAACGAAGCCTTCACTTTCCGCGATGCGGCGAACCTCGTTCCGTATCTCGCCGAACTCGGCGTCGGCGACCTTTACGCCTCGCCGTTCATGGAGGCTCGTCCGGGGAGCATGCACGGGTATGACATCGTTGACCACAATTCCGTAAACCCGGAGGTCGGAGGTCGGGGGGGGTTGGAAACGCTCTCCGAGACGCTTCGCGCGCACTCCATGGGGCATTTCCTCGACTGGGTTCCGAATCACATGGGCGTCGGGAGCGGCAACTCGTGGTGGATGGACGCCCTCGAAAACGGCCCCGCCTCCCCGCATGCCCGCTTCTTCGACGTTGACTGGCACCCCACGAACCGCCGCGAACTCGACGGGAAGGTGCTTCTTCCCGTCCTCGGCGACCATTATCGGAAGGTTCTCGAAGGCGGCGGACTCGAGCTTTCCTTCGACTCGGAAGGCGGCTCGTTCTCCGTCTCGTACCATGAGCATCGCTGCCCGCTCGATCCGAAGACATATCCGATGGTTCTCGAGAATTTGTCTGCCGGCGACGAACTCGCCTCCGAGTTCGAGAGCCTCGCGACGGCGTTCGGGAACCTTCCGGGCCGCGACGAAGCGGATGCGGAGTCCGCCGCCGAAAGGATGCGCGACTCGGCGATAAACAAAGAACGCCTCGCCCGGCTTTGCGACGAATCCCCCGATGTGAAGGCCGCCGTCGAGGGGCGGGTCGGGGCGATGAACAGGGACTTCGAGGCGCTTCACGAACTTCTCGAAAGTCAGGCGTATCGGCTTGTTTTCTGGCGGGTGGCTTCCGATGAGATCAATTACCGGAGGTTCTTTTCCATAAACGACCTCGCCGGTATTCGGGTCGAGGACGGTGAGGTTTTCGCCGAAACGCATCGCCTCGTCCTCGAGCTTTTGCGCGAAGGGAAAGTCTCCGGGCTTCGCCTCGACCATCCGGACGGACTATACGATCCCGCCGGGTATCTCCGCCGCCTGCAAAAAGCCGCGAAGGAGGCGACGGGTTCGGAGATATACCTCCTCGTCGAGAAGATACTCGCCGGGCATGAGCCGCTCCCCGAAACATGGCCCGTCTCCGGCACGACGGGCTACGAATTCACGAACCTGGTCAACGGCCTTTTCGTGGACGGGGAGGCGGAGCGGGCGATGACTCGGACGTACGAGCGTTTCGTCGGGGAGAGCGTGGATTTCGAGAAGCTCCTTTACGAATGCAAAAAGCGTGTGATGCGCGGCGAACTCGCGAGCGAACTCAACGTCCTCTCGCGCCGCCTCCTCCGCCTCGCGGACGGGGAGAAGGGCGAGCGCCGCTTCGACTTCACGATAAACGTCCTTCGCGACGCGCTCGCCGATGTCGTCGCATATTTCCCGGTGTACCGGACGTATGTGGTCGAGGCACCTTCGGAGACGGACCGGAGATACATCGAGTGGGCGGTGGCGCGGGCGAAGAAACACTCGGACGCCGCCGATGAGTCCGTCTTCGACTTCATCCACGACGCGCTCCTCATGGAACTCGACGGCGCGGTTCGCGGAGCCGCCGAAAG
>JACDAJ010000265.1 GCA_013695475.1 Rubrobacter sp.
CTTCTTTTGAAGGACGCGGGGTGTTCGGCGAACGCTTCGAGGACGGCGGCTCTTTTCGATGCGGACGACTTCACGGCGAAGCGGGCGTTCAAAACCGTGGATTGGAGCCGCTTCACGCAAAGCGCGCTTTACGCCGCCCGGATGGTTTGCCCGGACGGGGCGATATGGACAAAGGCGAGGCGTTTCCTCTCGGTCGAGAAGGCCGGGCCGAAAGCGGCGAGGGAACTCATCCACATCCGGTGCGAGAGGGGCGCGGACATCGCCCGCCACGTCGGCTTCCCGGAGGAAACGGCGAAGGCGATACGGAGCCTCGACGAGCATTGGGACGGAAGCGGACACCCCGACGGCCTCGAAAAAGACGAGATTCCGCTCCTCGCGAGGATATGCGGCCTCGCGCAGACCGTCGAGGTTTTCTATGCGAAATATGGCTCGGAAAGAGCCGAGCATGTCGCTCGATCGCGCCGCAAAAAATGGTTCGATCCGGTTCTCGTGGATGCTTTCCTCGCCGATGCGAGGGGGATGTGGGAAGTTCTCGCCGACCCGGATGTGGGGGCGGCGGTTTCGATGCTCGAGCCGGAGGATCGGGTGATGGAGGTCACGCCGCACCTCCTCGACCTCACGGCGACGGCGTTCGCGAGGATCATAGACGCGAAGTCCCCGTTCACATACCGCCACTCCGAAGGCGTCGCCGAAGCCGCCCTCGCCATCGGAGGTCGGATGGAGCTTCCGCCCTCCGAGATGCGCGACCTCTCTCGGGCCGCTCTCCTCCACGACGTCGGCAAGCTCGGCGTCTCGAACTCCATCCTCGACAAACCCGGAAGCCTCACCGACGCGGAGTTCCGGAAAGTGAAGGCGCACCCGCGCCTCACCCACGAAATACTCACCCGCGTCCCGCACCTCCGAAGCCTCGCGGAGGTCGCCGCCAACCACCACGAAAAACTCGACGGCTCGGGATACCATCGGGGGGTGGCCGGAGACAGCCTCGACCGCTCGTCGCGCATCCTCGCCGTCGCCGACATATACGACGCCCTCGCGCAGGAAAGGCCATACCGCGAGGCGATGCCGACGGAGAAAGTTCTCTCCATCCTCGAAAAAGAGAGCCGGGAGAAACTATGTCCGGCATCGTGCGAAGTGATGAAGGATGTGATCGAAGCCGGAGAACTCGAAGGGAGCCGGGAGCCGCCCGCCGAAGCCGGATAACCGCTTCCGCATATGATCGGCGGCACGAATCGCGGCTTTCGAGTGATGCCGAGTTTGGATGAGGAGTTCATTTTTTTGACCGTGCGTGAGGGTTTTTCATCGGAGGAGCCGGGCTTCAGACATCAGCAAGAACGTCCGATGGCGTGTCCCGGAGAAGGAGCCGAACGTCTTTGAAAAGACTTTTTCCCGTCGAGGGGAGGCCGGGCAAAACCTGAAGCCAGCCCTCGTCGGGAGTCAAGCCCGAGCGAACCGACGCTGAGTGGATGCTTCGTGGATTATCCGGGTCAGTTGTTCGGTTCGCTCTCGTCGTTGGTTTTTTGTTTTTGCCAATAACCAAAAACCAAGAACCAAGAACGGCGGCGAAGCCGCCTGCTATGAGATGGTTCGGTATGCGGCGCGGTAGCTCGACACCTCGATCAAATTTCCGTCCGGGTCTCGGAGGTATACGCTCTTCATGGTTCCGAGGGCGCCTTCTTTTTTGACGGGGCCATGGAGGATCTCGATGTCGCGCGACATGAGATGGGAGACGACATCCTCGAGGGGGCCGCGGGCGACGAAGCAAAGGTCGGCTGTGCCGGGGCCGGGGGATTCGGCTTTCGGCTCGAATTCGGAGCCGGCTTCGTGGAGGTTTATTTTCTGCGCCCCGAACCATAATGCCTTCCGTCCGCCGTCGAAGTCAACGACCTTCATTCCGAGGACGTCGGAATAAAATTCGCAAGTCCTCTCGATGTCCGCGACTGTGAGAACCACATGGTCTATCCGGTCTATCCGCAACCTCGGTCTCCTCCGCTCGAAAAACAAAAAGCCGGAACACACCGGCTCCGACCTCCACTTTAACGCCGTTTCGGGGATCGCGCCAATTTCCCGCCGGACGAGAAAGAACCCCGCGTACGAAAGTCGCGGGGTTCTCTCCTTTCGATGAAGGGTTCGTGGCTACGGCTGTTCGCAGCTAACGAGCGTGTCGCCACTCGGATCCGCGGCGCAGAAATCTGTGTTCGCGCCGCCGTTTGCGAAGTCGCCGGGGGAACCGTTCCGGACGTTGAGACGGTCGTTGCCGTTGCCTCCGAAGAGCGAGTTCGTCCCGCCGCCGCTTATGAGCTGGTCGGGGCCGTCCTGCCCGCTTAGTCGGTCGTTTCCGGTGTTCCCGATGAGGAAGTCGCCGCCCGTGCCGCCGAAGAGTCGGTCGTCTCCGGCACCGCCTCGGAGGGAGTCCGCTCCGGCGTCGCCGAAGAGGGTGTCGTTGCCGGGGCCGCCGAGGACGATGTCGTTCCCCTCGTTGCCACGGATGGTGTCGTTTCCGAGGTTGCCGCGGAGGGTGTCGTTGCCGGAGCCGCCGAGGATGAAGTCGTCGCCGCCGAGGCCGCAGATCACGTCGTCTCCGGGGGTTCCGGTGAAGGTGTCGTCGCCGTCGCTTCCGATTATGGCTCCCCTCACCAGACAAGGCGCGGGGGTTCCGGACGGCGGCTGAAGCTCGAAGGCTCCGATGTCGGAGGCGTCTCCGCCTTCGGCGTTGGCGGCGGAGGCGAAGTCAATGCGCCGAGGCTCGCCGCGCTGGTCGTCTCCGAGTTCCGTGTTTCCCTGATCCACGGCGGGACTGTCCACCGTGAGAGCGTGGGTCTCCGTCGGGCCGCCGTTGGCGACGAGCGGCTGGAGGTCGGGATCTTCCGTGTTCTCGAAGCCGCACGACGTACCGGGGAACTCCAAATTGAAGCCGATGGATTCCACCGGCGCTCCGGCGCACTGGCCGCCCGCGGCTTGAGTGTTGTCCGCGACGATGGTGTTTACAGCGCTTATCGCGTTCGGGGTGTCCGAGGCGAGTGCGCCGCCGCCGGAAGTGGGAGCGGAGTTCTCGGCGATCGTGACGCTTTCGAGGAAGAGGCTCGCGGACGGCCCTTGAACGCCCGCTCCACCGCCAGCGCCGTTGAATTGATTCTGCTGGCTGGGCGCTCCGGTCGTCTCGTTGCCGCTTATGGTCGAGTTCGCGACGAGGGCCGGGGTGTTTATGATCCCGAGTCCGGCGCCGGATCTCGCGGTGTTGTCGAAGATGGTGCTGTCGAATATCTCAAGCTCGTTGTCTTCGTCGGGGGCGGAGTCTGTCGTGCCGCTCCCGATGCCGCCCGCCTCGGCTGTCGCCGTATTGCCGCTTATGGTGCTTCGCCTGATGGTCGCGTCGCCGGCGTTCGCTATGCCGCCGCTCAGGTTGTTGGAAGTGTTGTCGCTCACGGTGCTTTCCGTGAGTTCGAGCGTGGAGTCTCCGAGCGCGGCGATGCCGCCGCCCGCGCCCGCGCCCGGCAGAGCGGCTGTATTCTCCGTTATCACGCTGTCGGTGATGGTCGCCTCGCCGCCGGGGTTCGGGACGCCGTCTTTTGGCTGGATCGGGTTGGCGAGGTATATGCCGCCGCCCGCTATCGTGGCGGTGTTGTTTCGGACGATGCTGTTCGTGAGATCCAGAGTGGCCCACTCGTCCACGAAGATGCCGCCGCCGAAAATGGTTCCCTGGGGACTCAACCCCGGGGCTCCGTTGGCGAGGCCGTCCCTGACAACCAGGGAATCAATGGTCACCCCGGTTCCTTCGTCGGTGTTCGGATTCAAGCCCTCCGGCGTGAAGATCTCGAAGATCCGGTCTTCGAAGGCGGTGCGAACTCCGTTATCGTCGGTCGCCCGCACGACGACGCGATCCTCGCCTTCGCCGCCGTCTATGGTCATGCTCCTTCGGAGGTCGAGGTCGCCCGTCTGCGCGGAATCCTCATTCTGCCCGGCGATGGAGAGGGGGACGGTGTTCACGTCGTTCGCGAATTCGATCACGACAGATCCGCTGCCGGAGTTGTTCGCGTTGACGACCGCCTCCCGGAGCGTGCAGTCGTCGGCGGCAGCGGTGCATGTGGTTGTTATGTCGGTGGGAACCGCTCTGTCATCCGCCCTGTCAACCGTGAACGTGGCGCTCGGGGGGGCCACCCCGGCGTTCGCCGGACTCATCGCCGTGAGGAGCATCATGGCCGCGGCCGCCAGCAAAAGGGCGGCCGCGGCCAAAGTCGGCACTCTTCGCGCCGCCACTTCTTCGGGTGTTCGTTGATTCATTCCTTTCATGCGTTGCTCTCCTTCGATATTCGGTTTTTTGCTTCGAGTGTTTTTGTTTCGAATTTAGTGGCTCACAATCGCACCCTCCCTTCGTCGCTCGAACCCGTCAACTTGATTGGCGGCGATGCTCTGGCGTTCGATCCTTTCGGTGAAGCGACGTACATCTTCGACTCCTTTACATCGTTCTTTCCAATTCCCCTTGCGAAGCATCGTGCGATGAAGAAGTCGGAGCGGTCGGGGAAACTCGCTGTCCCCGACCCGCCTCCCATCCTCCCTTTACGGACAACTCCTCCTCACGTCCCTCGGATCGGCGACGCACGAATCACGCCCCGCCCCACCGTTCGCAACGTCGTTTCCTCTCACTCCGTCGCGGGCGAAGAGGCGGTCGTTCCCGCCCTCGCCCCGGAGGAGGTCGTTCCCGACCCCGCCGCGAAGAACGTCGTCTCCGACCCCGCCGCGGAGGATGTCGTTTCCGGGGCCGCCGAAGATGCGATCGTTTCCGGGACCGCCGCGGAGGATGTCGTCTCCCCCGCCGCCGAAAATCACGTCATTCCCCCCGAGGCCGCATATGACGTCGCGTCCGGGGGTGCCGACGAGGCGGTCGTTGCCGGGCGTGCCGACTATGGTGCATGCGTTCGGGTTCGGGTTGGGCGGTTGGGACTGGGCCTCGAAGGAGCCGATGTCGGAGCCGTCCCCGCCTTCGGCGGCGGCGCCCGGAAGGTCGAAGGGACGGCGCTCGCCGCGCTGGTCGGCGGCGAGTCTCGTCTTTCCTTTGTCGAGGGCGGGGCTTCCGGCTTTGAGGGCGTGGGTTCGGGTCGGGCCTCCGTTGTCGGCGAGGCGTTCGAGGCCGGGGGAGCCGTCTCCGATTACTTGATCCCCGGTTTCGTCGAATGCGTTGTTTTCGCCTCCGGTGGCGTTGCCGCTTCCGATGAGATTGTGGCCGTTCGAGAGGAAGGAGTTCGTGTCTTCGCCAGAGTCCACGTCGGTGCTTTCGTTTTCGGCGATGATCGAGGCCGAGACCTCCGTGCGGGTGAGATCGTCCCCGAAGCTCGACACGCCCGAGCCTTCGGGGGCCTCGTTGTTCGTTATGGTGGAGTTCTCTATGACGGCGAGGCCGTTCTCGTTGAGGATGCCGCCGCCGGATCCGGCGGTGTTTCCCGAGATCGTGGAGTTCCTTATGGTGGATACCGTCAGGGGATCCTCGATCTCCGAAACATCTTCCGTGGTGGAGAATATGCCTCCGCCGAGGCCGTCCGTGGACTTGTTCCCCGACAGCGTGGACGCCTCGACAATCAGCGCGCCGAAGTCGTTGTGGATGGCGCCGCCGTCGCTTTCGGCGGTATTGCCCGTTATGGAGGAGTTTTTCACCGTGAGATCGCCGATACTCCTTACGCCGCCCCCGATGGTCGCCGAGGTGTTCCCGGTCACGAAGACGTTCGTGAGCGTTAGCCGCGCCAAGTTCGAGTTGAAAATGCCGCCGCCCCCAATACCGACCCCCGCGGGTTCGGTGTCCGCGCCCTTCGTTATGGTGAGGTCGTTTATCTGCGCCGGGCCGCCCGTCATGGAGAAGACGCGCCTCTCTCCGTCGCCCTCGATGGTCAGGTTTTTCGCGGTGGAGCCGTCAATGGTCATCGCGGAGAGGATTTCGATCTGCCCGCCTCCGAGTGTGATCTCGGCGTCGTCGGGGAGGTCGAAGGTGATGGTGTCATTCTCGCTCCCGGCGGCGCACTCCCGCGGCCCGCCCCCCGAGGCCGTGTTCAGATCGGCCGATATCGCGGCCTCCCGGAGAGTACATGCGTTGTCTCCGGAGTCCACGCCGTCGTCGGTCGCGTTCACGACGATCTCGCTCGCCACCCCGACTTTCACCGTCGCCACCCTCGACTGGCGAAGCCCGTCCGGCGATTTGACGCGGTACGTGAACGTGTCGGCGATGGCCCCCTCCTCCGGCGTATACTCGAACGATCCGTCCGCCTCGAGGACGACCGCCCCCCGCCTCGGCTCACCGACAAGCTCCGCGCTCATCGCCTCGCCCTCCGGGTCGGAGTCGTTTTCGAGGACGCCCGGCGCGGGAACCGAAAGCGTCGTCCCGGCCTCGAACTCGTACTCGTCGTCGGTCGTGTCCGGGCGGGATTCCTCGACGCGGGTCGCGCCGTTGAAACCGCAGCTTGCTCCGGGGGTTTCGGAGTTTCCTCCGTTGTCCACGATGTTTCCGACGGGCGCGGTCGCGCAGTTTCCGTTGACGTTGTTCGAGACTTTCGTGCGGGCGAAGGTGGTCGTCGCTTCGGTTCCCACTCCCGGCTCCAGTTCCGTTCCCTGCGACTGCGTCCCCACTCCGCCGACGGTGAGCGGCCCCTCATCTTTCGTTCCGGTGGCGACGTTGTCTTCGATCTCCGAGTCGGTGATTTCGACGGCGGCTCCGGAGTTGTCTATGGCACCCGTCCTCTCCGCTTCGTTCCCGGTGAACGTCACGTTCGAGATCGAAGTCGGGGCGCGGAGGACGTACAGCGCGCCGCCGTACGAGACGGGTCCCGAGGCGGAGTTTCCGGTGAAGGTGGAGTCGGATATCTCCGTCCGCCTGAGTGTCTCGGGCGTGGGGGCGAAGCCCTCGACGACGACGGCGCCGCCGTATTGCTGGATGTTGAGTCCGCCCGGATTTTTGTCCAGTCCGACGGCATTCGACTCGTTTCCGTCGAACGTGCTTTCGGCGATGGTGAGAACGCGGTTGAAAACGAAAACCGCCCCGCCCCCTTGCCTGCTTTGATCCGAGCGCGTGACCGTGAGAGCCTTATTTTCCTCGAAGGTGCTACCGGAGATCGAGACCGGCCCCGTCTCACAGCGAGTTGCTTGCAGGTTGAGCCTCATGGATACTTCCAGGCATGAAACCATATTCGAAGGATCTCAGGCTGAAGGTGCCGGAGGCAGTGGACCGCGGCATGGATCGCAGGGAGGTCGCGGGGGTCTTCGGCGTCTCCCTC
>JACDAJ010000295.1 GCA_013695475.1 Rubrobacter sp.
CGGTCGCGCTCGGTGACCCCATATAACGCGGACATCGAGACGACCCCCTTCATGGACGAACTCACCCACGAAAGCCTCATGGCCGAGCGGGCGTATTCCGTGGTTCCCGGCACATCGAAGAGCCTCATCGCCATCGAGTGCGGGGTGGAGCCGCCCCTTTCTGGGGGCATCCCGGAGATGCTCGACTCGGGCGGCCTTCCGCAAGAATGCCTCGCCGACCTCCTCGCCGAACACGGATATGGTTCGGTCTTCTTCGAGAACGCGAGCGAGGATTTCCAGCGTCGCGGCGACCTCGTGCGGGCGTTCGGATACGAGGATTTTTATCCGCTCGAACGCCTCGAAGAAGAGGGGTATACGGATGGTTTCCAGCGGGCGAACCATTTCGGATACGAGGACGATGTGCTTCTCGAACCGAGCCGCGATTGGCTCGAAGAGAACTCCGACGAGCCGTTCCTCGCGAGCTATGAAACCATCACACCCCACGCCGAATACCTCGCCCCGGATACTTATGGAATAGAAAACTTCGACGATGAGGATGAACTAAATCGGTATCTCAATTCGGTCCGGTACGTGGATTTCTTCCTCAAAAACCTCTTCGATCAATATCGGGAACTCGGGCTTTACGAGGACACGATCTTCGTCATATACGGCGAACACGGCGAGGCTTTCGGCGAACACGGCGAGTCCGGCCACGGAAACGTCGTATACGAGGAGGCGACGGAGGTTCCGCTCCTCATCCACGACCCGAGAAATCCCGAGCCGAGCCGCATCACCGCCCCGGCGAACCACCTCGACCTCGCGCCCCGACCGTCCTCGACCTCCTCGGCTACGAACCCCAAAACGTCGGATACACCGGAGAATCCCTCCTTTCACTCACCGAAGAACGCCCATTAAACTTCGCGTGCGAGGATGACGAGGTGTGCCTCGCGCGCATCGAAGGCGAAATGAAGCTCATCCACTATTTCGGAGAATCCCCCGACGAACTTTACGACCTCGAAGAAGACCCCCTCGAAGAGGACGACCTCGCCCGCGACCGCCTCCGAGATGTCGAGGAAATGAGGAGCCGCCTTCTCGAATGGCGCACGGACAATATCGCCGCGTACGAATAAATCCGGCCCGCGAGCCGAAGCCCGCGAGCCGGGGATGTTTCGGTTTTTCGAGCCGGTATTTCTACGCGGCGTTCGGGCTGTCCTCCCATCCAGGATAGCGCGGAAGGCCGTCGTCCGGGATCGTCACCATCGGGTGCTTGGAATCGGTGAACAGCCAGCGATCCGGCTCCTGCCCGACCTCGGAGTCGCGGTCAAGGGTCGGGACGTGTACGAGAACAAAGTCAGCGAAGATGTCCACAAGCAGGAACATGTGCGTCCCGCACTCACCGCAGAACTTCCGGTGGGCGGTGGGCTTCGTGTCGAAGTTCTTGATCTTCTCCTCGCCCCGCGTCACGTTGAATCCATCCTTCTCAACGACCGCGATGATCGCCAACGCCCCGCCCGAAACGTCCGTGCAGTCCGTACACAGACAGTAATGCACCTCGAACGGGGTGGTCGTGTACTCGTAACGTACCGGATTGTCGTCGCAACGACATCCCCCGGTCGCCGTGAATCCCTGCTCCATCAACGTACCTCCTCCTTGTAAACCCAGAGAGCGTTCCCCAAAAACATCCTATGCACGCTCCTAAGTAAATTGTCGCTCACTATTTTATGTTTGTCCACTCCCTTGAATTTGACCGACTGTTCAGTTATGGTGTGAAGGAAGGACATCGAGGAGAGTGAGGGATCATGGCGACGGCGGTTACCGAAGAGATACTTCTCGACCGGATAAAGAGCGGGAGGCTCGTCGAGGATTCGGCCCACGCGACGGAGCGGTACATCGAGGGCTTGAAGCGGACGCTCATAGTCTCGGCGGACACCGAGCTTATAAGCGCGCCCGCTTATATGAATGCGACGAAGGACTTTTCGACGCTTCCGAGCGTGGATAATTACATCACGGTCATGGGCATCGTTCAGGATGAACTCGGACACGCCCACATCGCGTACCGCATGCTCCGCGACCTCGGAGTGGACACCGACGAGCTTGTTTATGAGCGGAGGCCGGAGAAATTCAAATACCCATACGCTTTCGATGTGCCGCTCGAAAACTTCACCGAGCTTGTGGTGGCGAATGGGTTTTATGATCGGGCGGGGTTCGTGCTTCTCTCGGACATCCATCAGAATTGCTCGTATGGGCCGTGGAAGCGGGCGCTCGTGAAAGTGGACCGGGAGGAGAACTTCCATCTTCGCCACGGCGAGAAATGGATGAAGGTGTTCTCGAAAGACCCGGAGAAGTAAGAGGAATTGCAAAAAGCGGTGGATTGGATGTTCGTCCTCACGCTCGAATGGTTCGGGCTTCCCGACGGGATGAAGAAGCACAATGAGCAGATCGAGTACGGGTATAAAGGCTCGACGAACGACGAACTCCGCCAGACGTGGATGGGCCACACCGTCCCGCTCGCCGAAAGCCTCGGCCTCGATGTCCCCGCGCACTACGACGAGGAGACGGAAAGATACGTCATAGACGTGCCGTTCCCGGCGAAGTTCGACGAGGACGAGAAGCGGTGGATGTTCGAGGACGGCGCCGTCTCGTGGGAAGATGTCATGGGCCGGTGGCGGAAGCGCGGCCCGATGAACGAGGAATACGTGAACCATCTCCAGCGCGGATACAAAGAACTTTACGCGAGCGAGGGGGCGGTTTGATGGGCGCCGTGGCGCCGGAGGAAATCCGGGATGCATTGCGCGAGGTACTCGATCCCGAATACCCGATAAGCCTCGTGGATCTCGGGCTTATCCGCGGCATCGAGGTGGGCGGAAACCGCGTCCACATAAAGCTCACATACACGTGCATGGGGTGTCCGGCGATGGACATGATCCAGGACGACGTGAGAGAACGCCTCCTAGAAATGAACGGCGTGGCGAGCGTGGACATCGAAGTCGTGTGGGACACATGGAGTCGGAAGGACATCACGCCGCTCGGCAAAAAGCAACTCAAAGAAGTCGGGGTCGTGTGATGCCCCTCGATTCGATGCGCCCGGTGGAGAATTACGAAGTCTTCACCGCCCGCGACTCGAAAGGCTCCGCCGACAAGGATTTCCCCCTCCGCCACAACGGGAACGTCCGGGCATCGGAGCCTCGGGACGCCGCCGTGTACGCGCACCTCATGTACGACGAGTGGCGGTGGCGCGGAATGTTCGTCGTCCCGACCGACTCCATAATCCGCGTCATAAGGCCGGAATAATGGAGAAATACCTCGTCTTCGCCCGAACCGAATACGAGGAGCCGCTCGAACATCGCGGAGACATCGAGGCCGAAAACGGCGAAGAAGCCGGGAAAGCCGCGCTCGAACGCTTCGGCGGCGAATGGCTCGAAATGTCGCTCGTGCCGGAGGGTGGAATTTACTGGGCGGAGCGCGAAGAGGAAGTCGAAGTGGAGGTGGAGACATGAGCGAGCGCGGCACCGACGAAGTGGCTCCGAGTCGCGGCGCGGAGAGCGAGTTCGTCGTCGAGAACGATGACGCGCTCGCCGCCCTCGTGAACCTCATCGCGGTCATCGGGGACAATGAGTATTTCCTCGGGAGGCGGGTTTCCGAGTGGGCGGACGCGGGGCCTCTCCTCGAAAGCACGGCGGCGTGCGCGGCGATCACACAGGATAAACTCGGACATTCGCGGGCGATATATCCGCTCCTCGAAGAGCTTCCGTGGACGAACCCCCCGGCGGGTCTTCAAGGCGAGAAAGACCGGGCGCGGCGGTACTCGGTGAGCTTCCTCGACGAGCCGCTCCCGAGCTGGTCGAGCGTCGTCGCCGCCCTCGCCCTCGTCGGCCCCGCCGTGAACGTCGTTCTCGAATCCGTGGAGAATTCCCGGTATGAATCGCTCGCCCGCCGGGCGCACCGCATTCTCGACGAGGAGAAATTAACCTCGGCGTATGCGGAGGGTCTTGTGCGGCAGATCGCGTACAACGAGCGCGGTCGAAAGCTCTTTCAAGAACGTGTGGACGAGCTTTTCACCGAGATGCTTCTTTGGTTCGGGCCGGAGGGCGAGGAAGGGATCGAGGCGATGAAATCCGAGGGGCTTGCGAGCATGTCGAACGAGGAGATGCGGCAAAAGTATCTCGGGAAGGTCGCGCCGCTCCTCGAAGAATGCGGGATAAATACCCCGGTCGAATTTAACGAGAGTGAGGGGAAATGGGAATACGGAGAGCTTCCGTGGGACGAGTGGAACGCGCTTCAACGGCGTTTGGAAGCGTAGTGGAGGAGAGCGGCGAGAGGGTCGTCGCGTGTCCGTGGTGCGACGAGCCGGAGGAGATCGAGATGGTCGCCGAGTTCGGGTCGCACCTCATGGTCTCGCAATACATATGCCGCTCATGCCGAAGCCCCTTCGAGGTCATCCGCCGATGACCGGAACGACGA
>JACDAJ010000004.1 GCA_013695475.1 Rubrobacter sp.
GCGACCGAAGGGAGCCACACCATCAAATCCACCGACATCCGAATAAGCACGAACAGCCGCTATGAGTTCGTCTCCATCTCCGACGAGGTGAAGCGGGCGGTGGGGGATATGGGCGTCGAGGACGGCTTTTGCCTCGTCTCGTCCACGCACACGACCGCCGGGATCACGGTGAACGAGGACTTCGACGGCGATGTCCGGCGCGACCTCGCGGCGGCGAGCGAAGCCCTCATAAACGCGCTCGACGTGCGCTTTGACCACGCCGAGGGAAACAGCGACTCGCACTTCCTCACGAGCTATTTCGGACAGTCGCAAACATTGCTCGTGCGCGGCGGCGAGCTCGACCTCGGGCGGTGGCAAGGAATATTCCTCGCCGAATTCGATGGCCCGAGGAGCCGGACGGTACGCGTGTCCGTACTTTAAATACCGGGAGTGGGGAGGCACTCGCTTCGCTCGTTTGGGGAGTGGGGAGTCGGGAAAAGCCCGGATGGCGAGTCGCCCGCCGCCGCGGAGGCATCCTCCGCCTCCCGCGAGAGCCTCCTTCGGGCGGTGAGGCGAAAGCCGCCGGAGAAGTCGGGGCCGCTCATGAAGCCCCGGAAAGGGAGCCGAAGGCGAACCGCACTCCCGCCACCCGACATCGCCGCCACCCGACATCGCCGCCACCCGCCTCCCGGTCTTTCAGAGCATTCTTCTCGCATCGAGGAGGCGTTGTATCGCGGAGATGAAGACCATCGCGGCGAAGATCCACACGATGGGCGATATGTACGCCGGGAGGGCGAGGGCGAGGACTCCGAACATTATCGTCTCGAAGCCTTCGGTCAAAGAGCGTCGGAAGTGGAGGCCGCGTTCGGTCTTCCGCTCGGCCTTCAATCTTTCGAGGACGCTTGACAATGCGAGAAAGAGAGAGCCGTTCAAATAATATGCGAGGAAGAGGACGGCGAGGGCGAGGCGGGCGTCTTCGTGTTGTATGGCGAGGGCGACGAGGAGTCCGCCGTACATGAAGAAGTCGGCGGCGATGTCGAGGAAGGAGCCGAACTCCGACGCCTCGCCCCGGATCCGGGCGACCTCCCCGTCAAGGCCGTCGAGGAGACGGTTCGCCAGCCAGAATACGAGAGCGAATGCGTTGTATCCGAGGGCGACGAGCGCGAGGCAAAGAACTCCGACAGCGAGTCCGGCGAGGCTCACGGCGTTGCCGCTCATCCGGCTCGCGAGGGGGGCGGTGAGGGGGGCGTATAGTGGCTTCGCGCTTTTTCGGAGTTCCTCGTCGAGCATGGTGGGGATGATAGTGGTTGGTTTCGGCGGGGGCAAAGTGGAAGCTATGCCGAGTCTGGCTGGATTTTCCGGCATTTACCTTCGATCCCCCCGCCGTCGTCGTCGTAGAGACGCGCCGATGGCGCGGCGTCTGTCCGGTGGCGTGTCCCAGCGAGTCGTCTCTGTGAGAGCGTCGTTGTCGGGGGCTTCGCGCGGCATGCATGGGAGTTCAGCCGTACTTGGCATGAAACGCCGCTCCCGCCTTTGCGAAGCGGTTTTCTCCGATAGAATGTGCGTTCGTAGTCGGGTCGGCGTCGGGAGGTTCGAGATGGGAAGATTGCTAAAGGGAGGTCTCGCGCTGGGAGGGGCGGTTCTCGGGGTCGCGGCTCTCCGGCGGGCTTTGAATCCCGCGCCGCGGTATGCGCCGTGGGAGAAGCCGCGCTACGAGGAGTTCGAGAAGAGGATTCTCATAGTCGGCGGGGGTTTCGGAGGGTACACGGCGGCCCAAAAGCTGTGCGAGAGGGTTCGGCGCCGCGAGGATGTCGGCGTCCTCGTCATTGCCCGCGATAATTTCTTCACTTTCTGGCCGATGGTGCCGGGCATCGTGTCGAGCGACATTGACGCCCGGAATGTCGCGCAGCCGCTCCGTCGCGCCCTCATAAATTCCGGGGCTAGTTTCCGGCGGGCTACTTTGGAGGGGATTGACCGGGAGAACAAGCGGATCGTCACCGATGGCGGCCTCGATTTCCCGTACGACCAGCTCATCATCTCCCTCGGGGCGCAGCCGAACTTCTTCGGCATCCCCGGCGTCGAGAAGCACGCGATGAGCATGCGCGGAGTCCGCGACGCCGAGCGGATCCGGAACCGCGTCATCGAACGCTTCGAGGAGGTTTCGTTGATCCGGGGCGAAGTCCCCGACTCGAAGCTCACTTTCGTGGTGATCGGGGCGGGCGCGACGGGGGTGGAGATCGCATCGGAGATCCACACCCTCGTCCACGACCATCTCGCCCCCGACTACCCGAACATCGACCCGAACCGCGTCCGGGTTTTCCTCGTGGAAGGTCTCCCGCAAATACTCCCGGAACTCGACCCGGCTCTCCAAAGAGCCGCCCGCTCCCGGCTCCACAACGACAACATCCACGTGATGGTGAACACGCTCGCCGAAGAGGTGACCGAGGATTGCGTGATGCTCAAAGGCGGCGAGAACATATCGTCGGAGAACATCATATGGACCGCCGGGGCTTCCCCGAACACGGCCATTCACGACCTCGGGCTTCCCGTTGACAAGCGGAACGGCGTGACGGTGGACGAATACCTCCGCGTCGAAGGGGCCGACGACATATGGGCGATCGGCGACTGCGCCGCCATCCCCGACGTGCGCGAGGCGGAGGGCGGGAAGTTCATCCCCCCGAACGCGCAAGCCGCCGCGCAGGAGGGATACGTCGTCGCCGACAACGTCATAGCCGTGCTCGACGGCTCCGGCGACATCCGCCGCTTCGAGTACAAGCCCATCGGGCAGCTCGTCGAGCTTGGCAGCGACTTCGCGGTGAACGAGGTGATGGGGGTGAAATTCAGCGGATGGGTCGCGGCGATGTTCTGGCGCGGGACGTATCTCGTGCGGCTGAACAGCCCGCAGAGCCGGGCGAGGATCGCCGCGGACTGGATCCTCGGCGCCTTCCTCCGCCCCGCCGTCACCCAAATACGCGGCTCCTCGGAGGAATGAGCCGCCTTGTGGCCGCGGACAGAAAATGCTACGTTACCCCGCGTCGAAGCACTATGGAAGGCAATGCGAAACACGACGGTGAAACCCACGGAATCGGCGGAGACACGGTGAAAGCGGCATGACACTCGCAAACCAACTCACGCTCGCCCGCATAGTGGCGATACTCCCGCTCATGGCCGCGCTTTATATCCCGTTCCCCGGACACCGGACGGTCGTGCTTCTCCTTTATGTCGCCGCGCTCCTCACCGACTATTTCGACGGCATCGCCGCGAGGCGGAGCAATAAAGTCACGGGCTTCGGCAAGCTCATGGACTCCATCGCCGACAAGGCGCTCATCGTCTCGGTGTTCTTCGCGCTCGTCGAACTCGGGCTGATGTATTCGTGGATGGCGGCCATCATGGTGATACGCGAATTCGCCGTCACCGGCCTTCGTATGGTGGCGCTGGAAAATGGGGAGGTGATCGCGGCGAATAGCTGGGGGAAGGCGAAGATGAACGCGCAAAGCCTCGCTGTGTTCGTGCTTCTTCTCGCGTATGCGGGATGGTTTTGGCCGGGAACGCTCGAAACGTTCGGCTTGTGGATGATGGGCTTGGCGGTGATCCTCACGCTCATCTCCGGGTGGTCGTACTTGAAAGACACGCCCCGCATCCTCGCCGCCCAGTCCCAACGCGACCAACGTCTCTAAGCGCGAACACCCGATGCAAGAAAGCACGCAAGGTTCAAACATACGTATGGCAAAAAACACCGACAAAGACCGCCTGAAACCCGCCGAAGTCGAAGCCGTCCTCCGGCGCTCGGCGCAATTGAACAGCCGCCGATGGGGTCGCCTTCGCCAAGAAAGCACCTCCGTCTCCACCGAGGTCGTGGTGAAGGTCGCCGAGGCCGCCGGAATTCCGGAGGCGGACGTGAGGCGGGCCGTCTTCGAGGTGTCCTCCGAGAAGGCCGCCGACCCGATGAATTACCATCGGACGCTTCTCGGCCCGGCGAGGATGCGGGCTGTGCGGGAGATCGAGCATCCGGCGCGCGAGACCTCCGAATACCTCGAAGAAGTCATGCGCTCGGAGGAGGGCATGAAACTCCGGTACAAATCGAACGGAGCCTCGCTGTGGGACACGGGCGACACCGTCGGCCTCATGCGCCGCGCCCTCGACATGTCGGGCGAGAAGCCGCTGTTGAAAACCCGCTCCGTCGAACTCCTCGTCGAAGAGGTCGAGCACGACCGATGCACCGTGGACGTCATCGCCGACATCTCGAACCAGCGGGCCGAATACATCTCCTTCGCCGGAATACTCGGCGTGACTTTCGCCCTTTTATTTTTCCTCGCCGGGGTTCAAAACGGTCTTTTCCTCCTCGGGGTGATCCCCGCACTCGCGGCTCCGCTCGGCGGTTTCCGGCTCGCGTTCATGAAGACGAGCGGGGACATGCGCCGCTCCCTCGACTGGCTCCTCGACGCCGCCGAGAAAGGCCCGCCCCGCGAGGACACGCCGAACCGGGGAAATCGCCGTCCGGGGCAAATACAAAGCCTCAAGCCGATACCGCGCTTCGTCGCGGAGCAAAAAGACGAATAGCTTCGCTTCGCAGCACGCTTCGCTCGCTTGTCAGCTAAAAACAAAGTGCGGGAAGCTGGAATGAGGCGAGTGGAGTTGGCGGAAAGCGCGAAGCTGGCGAAGCTGGCGGTGCGCGTGCGCGGACACCGGGAGGCCCATGCTTCCGGAACTCGCTGCCACAGTGGCTTGCGGAAGCATCGAGCTTCGCTTCGCTCGCGGTTGGCTCGTCGGCAAAGAAACATGGCGGGAAACGCCGTCCGAGAGTCGGCTCGCCATCAGGTTTGCGGTATTCCCGCCCGACCATCGCGAGGCGGGCGTCCGCGGAGATCGGGGATCGCCACGTCGGTTTTTAGCTGACAAGCTGAAATGCTGCGAAGCGTGCTGAGAACCTGACACGCTAAAATACCCTCATGCCTCATAACGTCCTCAAAGACATATTCGGCTTCGACTCGTTCCGCCCCGGACAGGAGGAGGCCATACGGGCCGTCCTCGAAGGGCGCGACACGCTCGCCGTCATGCCGACCGGCGGCGGGAAGAGCCTTTGCTACCAGGTTCCCGCGCTCATGATGGAGAGCCTGACCGTCATCGTCTCTCCGCTCATTTCCTTGATGAAGGATCAAATAGACTCCCTCATCCAGAGCGAAGTCGCCGAGGCCGCCGCCCTCCACTCCGGCCTCTCGCCGGAGGAAAGGTGGGACGTGGAAAGGAGGGTTCGGAGCGGCGAGATAAAGATGCTTTATGTCGCGCCCGAACGACTCCGCTCATTGGAATTCGTGCTTTCGCTCCGCCGGGCGGGGGTCGGGCTTTTCGTGGTGGACGAGGCGCATTGCATTTCCGAGTGGGGGCATAATTTCCGACCGGATTATTTGTTCCTTCCGCGCGTCGTGCGCGACCTCGGAAGCCCGCCCGTCCTCGCTCTCACCGCGACGGCGACGCCTCGTGTGAGGGAGGACATAAAGGGTTCTTTGCGGATGAGGGAGCCGGCCGTCGTGGTGACGAGTTTCAACCGTCCGAACTTGACGTATCGTGTGATCGAGGCGAAGAAAAAGTCGGGCGTCGCGCCGCTCATCCTCGATCAAATCCGCAAATTCCAGCCTCCGGGCATCGTGTACGCCCTCTCCCGGAAGGACTGCGAGGAGATATCCGCCGAGCTTCGCCGCTTCGGCGTGGAGGCCGAGGCGTACCACGCCGGACTCGGTTCGAGGGAGCGGACTGCGATTCAAGAACGCTTCATGACCGACGAGCTTCCGGTGGTCGTGGCGACGGTGGCGTTTGGGATGGGGGTGGACAAGCCGAACGTCCGTTTCGTCATCCACGCGACGGTTCCGGGGAGTTTGCCCGCGTACATTCAGGAATCGGGGCGGGCGGGGCGCGACGGCGAGCCGAGCGAGTGCGTCGTTTTGTACCGCTCCGCCGACCTCGGACGGAGGAGGCGGCTCGTGACTTTGAATTCCTCCGGCGAGGACGAGGTCGTCCGCTTCTTCCGGGGGATGGGGAGTTTGGAGCGCGAGGGGCGGGTGAACGCCTCGCCCGCCGCGCTGGCAACGCTCGGTGGCGTGGACGCGGACTCCGCCGGAATAATGCTCCGGAGCCTCGAAGAATCCGGGCTTCTCATCCGGGGCTATGACTTGTGGGAGGAGGTCGAAGTCCGGAGCCTCGAAGAGGAGTCCGACGGCCTTCGGGACGACGTGAAAGCGGTTCACGCCGCGCTTCCGGGGTCGGGGGGAGTGCGGCTCACCGACCTCGCCCGGAAGGCCGGGGTGCGTCCGGCGGTCGCGCAGGGGGCGGTGTATTCGATGATGGTCGCCGGGAGCGTCGAGGCCGTGCCGCGAGGCTCGCTCGCCGACGTGAGGCTCCGCGAGACGGTTCTCGACGACGGCCTCCGGCGGAAGATCGCGTCGCGGCTGAAGGCGAGGTCGAAGACGGCGTACTCGCAAATAGACGACATCGAAAGCTACGCGAACCTCTCCTCGTGCCGCCGCGAACGCCTCCTCCGGCACTTCGGCGACACCGAGGAAGTCTCGCCGTGCGCGGGCTGCGACGTGTGCCTCGGCGAAGTCGAGGAATTCACGGCGAGCGCCGCCTCGTCATCGTCGCCGTCGTCGGACGGGGGGCGACAACGCGGCGCGCCGACAATTTCCACGCCTCGTCCTGAAATAGACGATGAGCTTTTCGAGAAGCTTCGGGTGTGGCGTGGGGATCAAGCCCGGAGCCAGCAAGTTCCGGCGTATGTCGTGCTTCACAATTCACACCTCGAAGAAATATCCGCCCGGAAGCCTCGCACAGTTCAAGAACTCGGGGGCATAAAAGGCATCGGCCTCCGGCGGGCGGCCCGATACGGCGAAGACCTCCTCGCACTCGTGCGAGGGGAGGAAGCATCACCCTCCGAGGTGTCGCCCTCCGACCCACCGTCCTCCGAGCCACCGTCCTCCGAGCCACCGTCCTCCGAGGCGGCGCATTCCGAGGAAGTTCCTTCTGGCGATGGGAGCGGAGATTTCCGGGCGCACATCGAAGCCGCCGAGAAACTGCTCGGTTCCGGGCGGGGCGCGGACGCGGTTCCGGAGCTTGCGCGCGCCATCGAGCTTGGCGGCGGGGAGGCGAAGCGGATGGTGGACGAGCTTCTCGAGCCGGGCAGCGGCTAAAATACTCCCATGCCGGATCCCAAAACAAAGCTCTTCCTCTATGAAGGCAAAACGCTCGAAGAGTGGCTGCCGAGCGTGGTCGGGCGCGTGGTGGAGAGCTTCGACCCGTTTCGGATCGTCCTTTTCGGATCGCTGGCTCGGGGCGAGGTCGGCTACGATTCGGACATAGACCTCCTCGTGGTTTTCGATGAGGTCGAGTGGAAGAACAAGCGCGAGCTCACTCGGGAGATCCGCCGTTCTCTGTCCCACTTCCCTGTTCCGAAGGACATCATTGTGACGGACGTGGATGAGATTCGTCGTCGGGGTCATCTCGTCGGGCCGATCCTTCGTCCCGCTTTGGAGGAGGGAAAGGCCGTCTATGAGCGATCCTGAACTCGTCAGGGAGGTCGCACGATGGCTTCGGCACGCCCGCGACGACTTGACGGTCGCGGAGCTGATCCTCGATCATGGGCAGGTTCCGAGGGCGGCTTGCTTTAACGCGCAACAATGCGCCGAGAAAGCGATAAAGGGTTCGCTCGTTTTCCTTCAGATCCCGTTCCGCAAGATCCACGACCTCGAAGCTCTTTGCAAAGAGCTTCCCGACGGATGGAGCCTCGCCGAAGACCCCGCCCGCCTCTCAGATCTCAGCGAATGGGCCGTCGAACCTCGATACCCCGGCGACCTGCCGGGGGCGACCGAAGCGGACGCGAAAGCCGCCGTCGAAGAGGCGAGGGACGCATATGAAACCACCCCCGAAGACCTCGCACGCCACGGATATTCTCCACCGGACGAAGTTTGAACCGAACGAAAGGAAACTTCATGAAACTCACCGGAAAGAAAGTCGCCGTCCTCGTCGCCGAAGGCTTCGAAGACCTCGAATACTGGGTGGCGGTGATGCGACTCCGCGAAGAAGGCGCCGAGGTCGTCTCGGTCGGGTCGTCCCTCGACGAGGTTCGCGGCAAGAACGCCCTCTCCGCCCGCGCCGACGCGACGCCTTCGGACGTGGACGCCTCGTCTTTCGACGGCGTGGTCGTGCCGGGAGGATGGGCGCCGGACAAATTGAGGCGGTATCCCGGCATCCTCGACCTCGTGAAAAATGTCCACGAACGGGGCGGCGTCGTCGGGATAATTTGCCACGGCGGGCTTGTGGCTATTTCGGCGGGCATCGTGGACGGGGTTCGGGCGACCGGCTCCCTCGGCATAAAGGACGACCTCGTGAACGCCGGGGCGAAATGGGTGGATGAACCCGCCTTCCGGGACGGAAACCTCGTGTGGGGGCGCGTCGTGCCAGACATTCCGGCGTTTTGCCGGGAGCTTGTCGCGGCTCTTTCGTGAGGGGGTGTCGCTTCGTTTTCAGCGCGCTCCGCTAAAAACATGGCGAGAACGCCGTTCGAGATTCGGAACGGCATCGGGTTCGAGGGATTTCCGCCCGCCCATCGCGGTGAGAGTCCACGGAATCCGGGAATCGCCACGGCGGTTTTGCTGACACGGCGACAAGCGGAGCTGCGGTGAGAACCCGGCCACCGACATCGGATGGCCGCGCCTTTATAATCGACTCCTTATGAAAAGAAGCGTAATGTCGGTGTTCATCGGAGTTTTGCTTTCGTTCGTGATCGCGCTTTTGGTGGTGTTTGGGATCTTCGCCCCCATCCTGAGCGTGGTGTTCGGACTCGGGGAGCTTTCGGCCTCGAACATCCTCCCAATGACACTTATGGTCTTCGCCGCCGCGTTCTCTTTTTATTTCGGCGGGATGGCCGCCGGATACCGGGCGACGAGCCGCCGCGCCCTCCACGGCGCGATGGTCGGGGTCGCGGCGTTCCTCGTATCCCCGATTCTCAACCTCGCCACCGGACAAGGGCCGTTCCCGCGCATTGACTCCCTCGGAGCCGTGCTTTTCCTCCTCGCCATCGTCGCCGTGTCCGTCGGGGCGGGATACATCGGAGGGAGCCGCGGAGCCTCGCTTTACGAATACAACCAAAGACACGCCCGAAAGCCCCCGAAGAAAACCCCCGACGCGAAGTCCGACACCGGTTCCGGATAAAAGATTTCCGAGCGAATGGCGTGTTTCATCCGAGGGGGTGACTCGGAATACGGGGAAGAATTCCGTGTGGGAGGCGCATCCTTTGCGGTCGGTGCGATCAACCGGATTTCGTGCGACAAGCGCGGAACGAAGCGGAGCTATCTCGCCTGAACGCCGAGCGTGAGTCGGCCTTTCGAGTCCATGCGGGCGTTCGGGGAGTGGGGGTTTGCGAGTCCGTTTCCCGCCGCTATTTCGGAGGTGTCCTCTCCGGTGCCGGAGAGGTATACGCGGGGTTCTTCGACGCCCTCCATCGGGTCGGAGACGTACCTTCGCCACGCCATGCCCTCCCACACGAACGTCAAAATCGGCTTCGCGGGGGATGCGTCGTCCATCCCGGCGTGGACTTTCGGGAGGCCGAGCGCCTTCGAGATCGAAGCGACCGCCTTCGCATGCTCGCTCGCGTTGAAAAGCGAGATGCCGCCCCGGAGCCGCTGCGCGGGGTCCGAGATATTTTTCAATTCCTCTCGCGCGCGGACAAGCTCCTCGCCCATCCGCTCCTTCTCCCCCTCGGCTTCCCGGAGCTTCGCTTCGAGCGACTGCGACCGCTCCTCGGCGAGAACCCGCCGCGCGTCGAGTTCCCGTGCCTTCCTCTCCCCGGAGACGCCCGCCCCGTCCTCCCGGCGATCCCGCGCCGCCCGCCGGAGCGACGGGGGTTTGCCGCTCTCGAGCCTCTCGCGGAGGTTCCCGAGCTCCGACTCGATCCTCGCCCGGAGCGACTCCGATTCTTCGAGCGCGTCCTCGAGTTCGGAGATGCGGTTCTCCATCGTGGAGATCTCACGCCCGAAGCCCGCCACCACGCGCTCGACGTTCTCCTCGGCGGCACTCTCCGAGGCGACCCTCGCAGCTTCGATCTCCCGAAAGCGCGAATTGTACGAGCGCATCTCCGTCTCGCGCTGGATTTTCAGGTCGGAGAGCCTTTCTTCGAGCGCCCACGTTTCCTGCTTCCTCCGCTCGTCCTCGGCGACGAGACGCTCCTCGTATTCCCTCCCCCGGCGGATGATCTCCTCGGCGTGCCGCGCCGTGAGGGCTTTGTTGTCCGCCTCTTTCTGCGACTGGAGCGCGGCGACGCGCCTGTCCGCCTCTTCCTTCACGGCGGCGGCTTTCGCGGAGTGGGCCTTTTTCAATTCCCTTTCGCGACCGTCGGCGAGCTTCTTCACCTCCCGCTCGGCCTCCTTCCGCTCCTCGACGGTGCGTCGTCCGGCGGCTTCGATCTCTTTTCTCAAAGATTCGATCTCCGCTTGCTGGCTGTCCACGACCGCCCGATAGTCTCGTTGAAGCTCGCTCTCACGCCCCTCGGCGGCGTTTTCGAGCGTCCGCATCGTCTCCTCGCGCCGATCGTGCGCCGCCTTCCGCTCCCCATCGAGCTTCGCCTCGAACTCCTCCCGGAGCTTCCGCTCAAGCTCTTCGCGCTGCTTCTCGCCCTCGCCGAGAGCTTTCTCCATCTCCGCCTGATGGCGTTCTTCCTGCTCGCGGTACCCTTCCCGAAGCTGCTCCTCCCACTGCTGCGATGTCGTTTCGAGAGCTTCGAGATCCGCTTGATGCCGCTCCTCCAACGCCTCGCGCTCCCGCCGAAGCTCCTCTTTGAGCGACTCGACCCGCTCGTCGGATGAGGCCGCCGCCACATCCACGCGACGTTGCTCTTCGAGGCTCCTCCGGATTTCCGCGAGTTCGTTTATATGCTCGTTCCGCAATTGAATTTGCTCGTCGGCGTTTCGCCCCCGCAATTCCTCCATCTCCGCCCGAAGGCGCGACATCTCGTCCTCGGAGCCTTCCCGCGCCCGGTCCCGGTCGTCGAGCGCCCGACCCCTCGCGGAGACTTCCTCACGCGCCGCGCCGAGGGCGACGTTCGCCTGTTCGAGGTCGCGGCGAAGATGGGCGACCTCCTCTTCGAGGCTCTCTATCAGAGAACCCGCCGCCTCCATCTGGCCTATAAGTTCTTCTATTGGTTCCTTCGGCTGCTCGCCCAAGACCGCCCCTTCCGCAAGCCCCGAACTTCCATGTCTCCCAAGCGCACGCCTAGATTACTCCTTATCCGCCCTCGGGTAAAGCCACACGCGAAACACTCGAATCTCAAGGATGCTTTCTCGAACCGGGAAACCCGGGCGAGTCGTTTCTAGCTTTTGTCTTCGAAGAGGCTCGGCTCGCCGGAGAAAATATCCCCGCCCGTCCCCTCTCCACGACCCTTCATGAAATCCTCGAAGACCTCGACGGCTCGACGCGCCTCCTCGTCGGTGAGTCCCGCCTCCCTTTTCAGAGCCTCCGCGAGATCCTCACGCACCGTTCCGCTCCCCCGAACATTTCGGGCAGAGACCCTCGATGAGCATCGCCGTCCGCGTAACCTCATACGGTGTGTTCGCTTGTATTTGCTGATCAATGTCGCCCATCTCCACGCCGGGAACCTCCGCGACCTCCCCGCATCGGACGCACCGCACGTCGAGGTGGGGGACGAGATTCAAGTCATAGCGAGTTGGCGAATCCGACCAATGCTTCGACTCGATGACCCCGATCTCTTCGAGTACCGACAAAGCCTGGTAAACCGTTCCGAGCGCGACCCGCGGATTCTTCCGCTTCACAACGAGATAAACGTCCTCCGCCGAAGGATGCCCCCGCGCCTCGGACAACGCCTCCAAAACCGCCCGACGCTGCGACGTGAGCGTATACCCCGACCGCCGGAACTTCTCTCTTATGTCGTGATCCAAAACCTCGGGCATCTCATACTCTCATCGTCTCGACAACCAGACCCAATCAATAATCATTCCTGAAACGGAAGTCTATCATACGACGCTCCCCCGACTGCGTGATCCCAGTCAAACCCCGACGTTGTACTATTTATGCGATGTCTTCGATTTTCGACACCTTCGCAAACACCCTCCGCTTTTTGAGAAACGTTTTCGCAAGCCTCCTCCGCCGACCCCCAAACTTCGTCTGGCTCGACATAAACGGCCCCCTCCCCGAGTTCGAGCAAAGAGTCTCCTTCATCCAAAAACGCCTCGGACGCACACCCGCCGGGTCGAGTCTGGAAGGAATCCGAGACAAACTCCGCCTCCTCTCCGCCGACGGAAGGACGAAGGGAGTCGTGCTTCGGGTTCGCGGCCTCGACGCCGGATGGGCCTCCATCGAGGAGCTTCGGCGCGAACTTCTCGCGTACCGCGAGCGGGGCGGGAAGGTCGTCGCGTATCTCGTCGAAGGTGGGACTCCCGCATATTATCTCGCCTCGGCGGCGGATGAAATTATTGCGACGCCGCTCGCCACTCTCGACATCACCGGAGTTCGGACGAGCGCGACGTTTCTCCGGGACGCCTTCGAGAAGATCGGGGTCGAGGCTGAGGTCGTCGCCGTCTCCCCGTACAAATCCGCATACGACCGCTTCACCCGAAATGACTTCTCCGACGAAGCCCGCGAACAAGCCGGACGCCTCCTCGACGGCCGATTCTCCGCCCTCGTCGAAGCCATCTCCGAAAGCCGGAACATTTCCCCCGAAGAGACAAAACGAAAAATAGACAACGCCCCGTACCCCGCCCGCGAAGCCGTCTCCGAACGCCTCCTCGACGGAGTTTGCTACGAGGACGAACTCCCCGAAAGGCTCGGCGAAGGGGGCGGACGGGCGAAGCTCGCGGAGTGGGGCGCCGCCCGGAAGGCTTTGAAAAGCCCGTATCTTCGCCGAGGTGGGAAGAAGGTCGGGGTCGTGTCGCTCTCCGGGGCGATCATGCGCGGGAAGAGCCGGAATTTTCCGGTTCCTTTGCCGCTCGTCGGCGCTCGGCAGGCGGGGGATGAGTCGGTCGTGGCCGCTCTCCGGATGGCCGAGAAGAACGCGAGCGTCGGCTCCGTGCTTTTCCACGTCGAGTCGGGCGGGGGGGACGCGCTCGCCTCCGATTTGATCTGGCGCGAGGTCGAGCGCATTCGAGGGAAGAAGCCCGTCGTCGTGCTCATGGGGAACGTCGCGGGTTCGGGGGGATATTACGTCGGGGCGGCGGCGGACTGGATCGTCGTCCGGCGGAACACCATCACCGGCTCCATCGGCGTGATCTCGCTCCGTCCGGTCGCGGAGGGGCTTTATGAAAAGCTCGGCGTCGGCTCGGACTCCGTCGAGCGCGGCGCGCGATCCGGCTTCCTCGACCCGAGCCGCCGCCCGACACCCGAAGAGATGCGCGTCCTCGAAAACCAGATCGGGGCGATATACGAAGAATTCAAAGACCGGGTGATGACCGGGCGCGGCATCGAAGCGTCGGCCCTCGAAAACATAGCCGGAGGCCGCGTATGGACGGGAGCGGAGGCTCATGAACTCGGCCTCGCCGACGAAGTCGGAGGCTTCGCCGAGGCATTCCGAAAAGCGAGGGAGCTCGGCGGCATAAAGCGCGAAGGCTCGGAGGCGATGGTCAAAATAAGCCCCCCGAAAAAAGGTCGCGGCCCATCCCCCGGCGACCCGTCGGAGGCCGCTCGCCTCGCCATCGAGGAGGTTCGGGAAGACGCGAACCGCCTCCTCGAAACGAAAATATGGCTCGCCTCGCCATACGAATTCTCCGACGAGTGATAATTCCCACGTCCGGCGCGTCGGTCGAAGTCGGCGAGGCTCACGGAGACGCTTCGCCCGGAGTCATTCGCCGATGTCCGAAGAACATGAAGCTGGCGGCACGTTTCGCGGGAAGTTCGCCGTCCGAGAAACGATATGATTGGGGCGGAGATGAAAGAAGCGGTCAAAAAAGGTGTGGATCGGCGGGCGATGGCCGTCCTCTCGTCGGGGCATATGCTCACCGACGTGAATCAAGGAGCCGTCGCCGCACTCCTTCCGTTCCTCGTCGCCGAGAGGGGGATTTCCCTCGCCGCCGCCGGGGCTTTGATCCTCGCCTCGACCGTGAGCTCGTCCATCGTCCAGCCGATATTCGGTGTCTTCTCGGACAAACGACCGCTCCCGATCCTCATGCCGCTCGGAGTCCTTCTCGCCGGAATTGGCATCTCGCTCGCCGGGGTCGCCCCGAGCTATACGCTTATTTTTCTCTCCGTCGTTTTGAGTGGGATCGGGGTCGCCGCGTTCCATCCGGAGTCGGCCCGGTTTGCGAATTACGTGTCCGGCTCGCGGCGCGCGAGGGGCATGAGCTTCTTCTCCGTCGGCGGGAACGCGGGGTTCGCCCTCGGCCCGATCCTCACCACGCCACTCGTCCTCATATTCGGCCTCTCGGGAACCCTTTTCCTCATCATCCCCGCCGCCCTCATGGCCGCCGTTCTCATGTACGAACTCCCGCGCCTCCTCACATTCAGCCCGGAGCAAATTTCGGAGAGGGAGGATGGCGAAACACCCATCGAACACGCGCCGCCACAATGGAGGCCGTTCGCCACGATGGTCGCGGTGGTGTCGCTACGGTCGTTCTTTTATTTCGGGCTCGTGTCGTTCACGGCGGCGTATTTCGTACAAGTTCTCGACCGTTCGGCGGCGTGGGGGAACACCGCGCTCACCGTCATGCTCGCGAGTGGCGCGGTCGGGACGCTCATCCTCGGGAGCCTCGCCGACCGGGTGGGAAGGCGGACCGTCCTCGCCGCCTCGATGCTCGCCCTCGGCCCCCTCGTCTTCGCCTTCACCCTCTCCGGCCCCGTCCTCGGAACGGTTCTCCTCGCGTTCATCGGAGCGGCGGTCATCGGGACATTCGGCGTCACCGTGGTCATGGGGCAAGAATATTTGCCGGGACGCATCGGCCTCGCCGCCGGGGTCACGATGGGACTCTCCATCGGACTCGGCGGCCTCGGAGCGCCCGTCCTCGGCCTCGTCGCCGACACATACAGCCTCACCACCATGATGCTCGTCATCGCCGCGATGCCCGTCATCGGACTCGCGCTCACGCTCACATTGCCGGGAAAGGCGAGAGAAGCGGGGGGATGAAGCGACCCCGTGTAAAAGAAACCCCATAAACGCCGCCCCCGTCGGATAACATTACGCGAATGGCGGCTGTTTCCCATCTCGCACATCCCACCGAGCCTTGCGCGGGACACGCTTCACCTCCGACCTTCGATGCGCTTATAAATACGGAAGGTCGGAGAGCGGAGGAAGCGGCTTCGACGCTGTGGGTTTCGCATCCGCGCTTTTCCCGACTCCCAACTCCCGACTCCCGACTCCCGGTATTCGAGCGATGAGGATTTTCTACGGCCTCGGGAGCTTCATGTACCGCTTCCGGTGGTTCGTCCTCGCCGTGTGGGCGGTCGTTCTCGTGACCGGGGTTTTCTTCGCCCCGCAGCTTGGCGGGCAACTGAAGGGCGGCGGCTTCGACGGGGCGAACTCCGAGGCCGAGCAAGTTCAGGAAATCATGACCGACGAGTTCGGCGTCTCCCCGGCGACCCTCACCATTGTTTTCGAGGATGGTGGCGAGGCTCGGGGAGAAGAATTCCGGCGCGAAGAGTCCGAGGCTCTCGAGCCGCTCCGCGAGCTCGACGAGACGAGTTATGTGGCGACGTACGAAAGCACCGGCGATGAGCGGTTCATCTCCGAGGACGGTGGGAAATCGTATGCCGTCGTCGGTTTCAACGTCTCGATAGACGATACACAGGATCTCGTCGGCGAAGTCCGCGAGAGCGTCCGCTCCGACACGCTCACGACGTACGTCACGGGCGCGCCCGCCGTGTACCTCGACATCCAAAACGCCTCGAACGAAGACATCCGCGACGCCGAGAAATACGCTTTCCCGCTCGCCGTCCTCATCCTCATCGTCGCCTTCGGGACGCTCGTGGCGGCGGGGGTTCCCATACTCATCGGCGGGGCGAGCGTCATCACGACTTTGAGCATCCTCTATTTCCTCGCGGGCGTTTACGACATGTCGGTCTTCGTTTTGACGATCTCGACCATGCTCGGCCTCGGACTCGGCATCGACTATGCGCTCTTCGCCGTGAGCCGCTTTCGGGAGGAGCTCGAAAACTATTCCGTTTCCGAGGCGGTGCCTCGGACTGCGGCGACCGCCGGGCGATCCATTTTTTTCTCGGGACTGGCGGTTTTGATCGGGCTTTCGGGACTTCTTTTCTTCCCGTATATGTTCATGCGCTCGATCGGGGTGGCGGGGGCGATGGTGGTTTTCGTCTCGGTGATGGCGGCTTTGACGCTCCTTCCGGCTTTGCTCGGCGTACTCGGACACCGGGTGAACTCGCTCGCGCTTATTCGTCGGAGGGGTTCGCCGGGGGTTTCGTTCTTCGGGCGGGTCGCGGAGATCGTGATGCGCCGGCCCGTCATCGTGATCGTCGTCGTCGGGAGCGTCCTCGCCGCCCTCATGTTCCCCGTTTTCCACATGAGACTCGCGATCCCCGAGGCGAGCATCCTCCCGGAGGAATACGAGTCCCGAGCCGGGGACGACGTTCTCCGCGAGGACTTCGACTATGCCTCGCTCACACCGCTCCAAATAATCGCGACGACCTCGGAAAACCCGACGAGCGCGGAAGGTCTTCGGGAAGTCGAGAGCCTTTCCGAGCGCGTCGGCGACACCGGGGAATTCACCCGCGTCGAGAGCATATATTCCGTCGGAGCGGAGGCGGCCCGCGAGTACGCCGTCGGCGTCGAAGAAGCCCGCTCCGAGGCGACGGCGGAGGCTGAAAGTCAAACCGAGGAGGCCGTCGAAAACCAGCTCGACGAGCTTCGTTCTCAGTTCGGGGGGGAGCTTCTGCCCGGTGCGGAGGATGAGGTCCGAGCCGAGGCCGAGTCCCGCGCCGACGAGGAGCTCGCCTCCCGGATACCCGAGCTTCCCGAGGGCGTCTCCGCCGACGGCGAGGAGGCGACGCCGGAGGGGGTCGCCGCCGTGCTCGATGTGCCGGAGGTTCGGGAGTCGGAGGAAATACAGAGTGCGCTCGGGACGTATGTGGCCGGGGACCTCGCGCTCGTGCAGGCGACGATGGCGGACGACCCGTACTCCGAGGCGGCATATGAAACCGTGCGCGAAACCCGTGCGGTGGATGCGCCGAGTGGGGCGAGCTTTTTGGTCGGGGGGCTTTCGGCGGGGCAAAACGATTTCATAGAGAGTTTGTATGGGACGGCTCCGTATGCGTTGGCGTTCGTCCTCGGGGTGACGTATATCGTGCTTCTCGTCACGTTCCGGTCGGTGGTTCTCCCGCTCAAGGCGGTGTTCGTGAACATGCTCAGCCTCTCAGCGAGCTTCGGGGCGCTTGTCTTTGTTTTTCAGGACGGGAATCTCTCCGGGCTTTTCAACTTCACGCCGCTTGGGTTTGTGGACGCGACTTTGCCCATCCTCATGTTTTGCACGATCTTCGGAGTCTCGATGGACTATGAAGTGTTCCTTCTCTCGCGGATGCGTGAGGCGTATGAGAATGGCGATTCGAACACTGCGGCCGTCGCGAAAGGACTCACGGCGACGGCGGGGATCATCTCGTTCGCGGCGGCGATCATCATCGTGGTCGCCGGGGCTTTCGCGTTCACGAGCATCATCCTCACGAAAGCCGTCGGCCTCGGCCTCGCCGTCGCCGTATTCGTGGACGCGACGATAATCCGGATGCTCCTCGTCCCGGCGACGATGCGGATCCTCGGCAACTGGAACTGGTGGCCCGGAGGGCGTCGGAAGACCTTCCGGACCGAGCCGGAAAAACCGAAGGCCGAACCGGAAGACTGATCCGAGTTTTCCCATAAAGTCGCCCGTCGGAGCTGCCGCGCCCGAGGGAAGCCCGGTTCGGGAAAGCTTCCGGCGACCGCCGAACGCCGGGGGGCTTTCGGCGGATCGTCGCGATGCCTCGCATTTTCCGGCGCCCCCGGAGCGAAGCGACACGCTTCCCCGCTCTCGCGAAACCATGAACGCGAAGTCATACGGGATCCGGACGGTAACTTCCCGAAAGCCGTATTCGTCGGTCGGCGGCTCCCCGCCCCCGAACCCGCCGCCGAGCACGGAACCATTCACCCGGATTCCGTACCATCACGCAGACTCGGTATGAATCGGCGCGACCCTCGACTTCCGGGGCGGGGCGGTCCCGGGTTTTCCCATCTAAGATTGATTCTTGATCCTGAAGCGTGGTGCGGATAGACTTCACCCATGGTTGAATTCGAGAATTTACTCAGGAGCAAAGGGTATCGCCTCACGAACCAGCGGCGTATAATCGCCCGCTCGCTCGAAGGGGCGAGGCATTCTTCGGCGGAGGAGATTTACGACCGGGTGAAGGGCGACCATCCCGAACTCGGGCTTTCGACGGTGTACCGGACGCTCGACCTCCTCACGGAACTCAACGTCACGAGGAAGCGGGATTTCGGCGAGGGGTACGCCCGGTACGAGCTTGCGACGGAGAAGATCCACCAGCACGCCCGGTGCCGGGAGTGCGGAGCCGTCATCGAGTTCAACGAGGAGCTTATGGAATACCTCGCGCTTCAAGTCGAGAGGGAGACGGGTTTCACAACCGAGTGGCATGAGATCACACTCCACGGAATGTGCGAGGAGTGCGCCGCGAAATAAGGCGTCTGGCTTCCGGCTAAATTTCCAGCCGCATTCCGTCTTCGGCGACGATTATTTCCCCGTCGAAGCCTTTTCCGACTTCCGTGACGAGATCGAGTTCGAGGACGGGGGGGAAGAGGTGTGTGAGGATGACGCGCCCGACTTCGGCTTCGGAGGCGATCCTCGCGGCGGATGAGGGCGTGAGGTGGCCGGGTATCGGGGCATCGTCCGGGGCGGAGCATTCGATGAGGAGGGTGTCGGCTCCCCGCGCAAGCTCGACGACGGACTCGGCGTATTCGGTGTCGCCCGTGTATGCGAAGGACGCGCCGTTCGTCGAATCGAGGCGGTATGCGATGCTCTCGGGACTGTGTTTCGCCGGAGTCCATGAAAGCGCCCCGCCCGGAAGCTCCATCGAATGTCCGGATTCGACGGGAAGTTCGGAGACTTCGACCAGGAAATCCGGCTCCATCCAATCTCCCCACACGGTTTTGAACTTCCCCCAGAATTCCTCGAACGGATGCGGGCCGACGATTCGAAGCGGTTTCGTCCGTTCCTCTGTCATTCCGTACTTCATCGAAAACATGAGCGAGGGTATGTCCGTGGTGTGGTCGGGATGGAAGTGGGTGAAAAAGAGCCGATCCACGAAAAGCGGGTCGAGTCCGGCGCGGAGCATCCCCCGGACAGCCCCGTTCCCGAGGTCGAAGACGAGGATTTCGCCGCTCGTTTCGCCGCTCGTTTCGCCGCTCGTTTCGATGATCGCGCAGCTTTGTCGGCGGGCGGTGTTCGGGAATACGCCTCCGGTGCCGATGGTGGTGAGCCTCATGCGCGTTTGCTCCGCATGGCCCACGCGAGTCCGGCGATGCCGAGGAGTGCGCCACCGATGAGGTCGGAGGGCCAGTGGACGCCGAGGTATATTCGGGTCGCGGCGGTGATGGCGAGGAAAACGATGATCGCCGTCCGCGCTATTTTGTTCGGCCAAAGGACGAAGATCACACCGAGGAAGAGAATCGTGCGGATCATATGCCCGCTCGGATACGGATAAAGGTACGCGACTTCGACGGTCGGTGCATAGTCTGGATTTCGCCCGACTTCATCGGGGATCGGGGGGACGGGAAGAAAGAACTTCATAATGACTTCGATGAGCGCGGAAACCACGTATGCGATGGCGAGCCGCACGGCGAGAACGCGCCTTCCGGTGAAAAACAAAACCGCACACAAAACCGCCATCGCCACGCTCGTGGCCTCGGCATCCCCGACGAGCGTGACGAGATTTCCGAAGTCGTCGAGGAAGGATGAAGTGTACGTTTGCGCGGCATTTATTGACCAAAGATCCACGCCATAAAGAAGCCCCGCCCCCGCGACCGCCGAGAAAACGGCGAAGGCGATGGCCGAGACCCAAAAAACCTTGTTCGCACTCTCTTTCATCGGGGAGAGGTTATCAGAGCGGAATTATCCGAACACAAAAAAGGAGCCGGAAAAATCCGGCCCCGAAAAAGCTGACAGCTTGGCGAGCTTTCGGCTCGCCGCTTTACGCGACGGCGTCTCGGAGGACGCGGCCGTGTTCCCCGGTTTTTAGGATTCGTTCGGCTTCGCGCTGCAGTTGGCGGACTCGCTCGCGCGATATTTCAAGTTCGTCGCCGAGTTGGGCGAGGGTGGCCGGGTCGCGGTCGTCGAGGCCGTACCGGCGCACGAGGACGTATTTCGCGCGGTCGGGGAGGCGGTTTATGGCCTCTTTGAGTTGTATGGTCTCCATCTCGCGCATCACGGTGTCGGGGGTGTCGGAGACTTTGTCGTCCTCGATGAAGTCGCCGAGGTGCGAGGCGGAGTCGTCGGTGGAGACGGGCTGGTCGAGGCTCGTCGCGTCGGGCATCGCGCTCATCGTGAGCCGGATGTCCTCGGAGGCCCATTCGAGGTGCTTTGCGATCTCATCCTCCGTCGGCTCGCGCTCGAACTCGAGGGCGAGTTCGTTGTACGCCCGGCTGACTTTCCGGATCTTCTCCGTCATGTGGACGGGAACCCGGATGGTTCGCCCCTTGTCGGCGACCGCCCTTTGTACGGCTTGGCGGATCCACCACGTCGCGTACGTCGAGAAACGGAATCCCCGGTCGGGATCGAACTTCTCGACGGCCTTCATAAGCCCGATGTTCCCCTCCTGGATGAGATCCTCGAAAGGAAGCCCGTATCCACGGTACTTCTTCGCCACGCTCACGACGAGGCGGAGGTTTTTCTCGATGAGGCGCTTCCGGGCGCGTTCGTCTCCGGCTTTGGCGCGGTTGGAGAGTTCGATCTCCTCGGCGTGGGTGAGGAGGTTCCCCTGCCCGATGTGCGCGAGGTATTTTGCGAGAAGCTCGGGCGTTTCGGATTCGCGGATTATCTTCGCGTTGTCCGGTTTCTTCGCCAGGTTAGCCGCCATATTGCCCTCCCCGTGATTTGTCAAATCTCTCCCGGAATCCCCGGGAATCAGTTTTGAAAACTACTATTTATTATTGCCTGTCTCTTATCTTATTAAACGAATATCGGCGGGTTTCCGATCACTTTCCATCCCTTTTCCGTCCCTCTTCGGCGGTTGATTTTTCTTCTCACGGGTATATACGGCGCACAGCCGGGGAAAGTTTCGGCGGCGGGGAATTGTACGAGGGGAGTATAATCACGAGCATGAACGATGTGCCTTTGATACCGGAGCGTATCGAAAAAGAGTGGGAATCCATAGTCCGAAACTGGCGCGGTTCACGCCGCGGCGACGAGGGCGACGACCATTATTCGCGCCTCGTGGAAGGTGTCGGGAGCCTCGTCCTCGTGTTCGCGGACTTTTTGCGGAGTCCGGATTCGGTCGAGACCTTCTCGCGCGGCGGCGAGACGCGGGCGATGATGGGTCGGGTGGCTCGCTGCCAATATGAACTCGGGCGGGACGCGGTCGGGGTGATCGAAGATTATCGGGCGCTCCGGCGGTGCGTGTACGCCTCGGTCGCCGAGGGCGTGGATTTCGCGTCTTTCGGTGGCGAGGAGGTTGCCCGGTTCTTCGCCAAGTTTCTCCAAGCGTATGATTGGGTAACCGAGCGTGGCCTCGAAGCCTTCGAGGAGATAACGCACGAAAAGATGGAGGAGGATCTCGGTGCGGCCGCCGCGACCGACCTCGTCACGGGCCTTCCGGGCCGCGACCTTTTCGACCGGGTTTTGCTTCCTCGGGCGATGGCGTCGGGGGGCGGATTCTCGCTCGCCATCTTCGACATCGCCCGCTTCACGGGTTTGATCGCCGCCGGGCAAGTCGGCGACGCCCGCCGCATTCTTTACAAACTCTCCGAGTCGGTGAAGTCGGCGTCCCCGGAGGACGCGGTTCTCGCCCGCTTCGGGGACGACGAGGTGTGCGTGGTGCTTCCCGGCGCGAGCGCGGAGGCCGCGTACCTTCTCGCCGAGGAGGTTATCGAACTCGTGTCCGGGGAGCCGGAGGGCTTCGAGGTGGACGTGGGGGTGGCGGAATATTCCGCTCATGCCTCCGGCGGAGCCTCCGGTCGCGCCCCCGACGCGGGTGAGTTTGTGGGCGAGGCATTGCATGCGCTCAGCCTGGCGAAGCGGGCCGGGGGAAGCGGCATAATAGTGGCGACATGACCGCCGGACACAGGAGGGATATGATCGCGATAACGAACAGCCTGCCCGTCAAGGAAGGCGCGGCGGACGAGGTCGTCGAAAGGTTCGCCGGAAGCCGGGGCAACGTTCAAGGTTTCCCCGGCTTCGTCTCGATGGAGGTTCTCAAATCCGAGGAGGAGGTTCTCGTCGTGACGCGGTGGGAGGATCGGGAGTCCTTCGATGCGTGGGTCGCCAGCGAGGATTTCAAGAAGGCGCACAGCCGGGGCGGAGCCGGGGAATTTCTAAGTGGCCGCCCGAAGATGGGCGCCTATGAAGTGGCGGTCGAGCGAGTGGCGGAATAGATCAGGGAGATGCGACGACAACGAGGGCGATGGCGGTTTCGGCGTGTCCGCCCTCTTCCTCGGGGGAGGGTTCGTACTCGCCCTTTCCGAGGACGGCGAAAGTGAAGGTGAAGAGGAAAATCATGATGACGATCAAGATCCCGAACGCTATGTTTTGCAATTTCCGCTCCTCTCTCGACCGTCGCGACGAGTCTATTTTAGCTTACTTCGCCGGATTGTTCCGGGGCGGGGGCGCGTGTTTCGGCGGGGGATTGGGGTACACTCTGTCTGTGAAAAGCGAGCATATGAGAAGGGTGGAAGTTTGGACGTAGATCCCCCCATTCATGTATACACCCAGATTCAGGAGGAGGAGTGCCGCGAACTTTTGCGCCTCTTCGACCAGATCGGGGTCGCCACCGCCGAGCGCGTGTACTCCCCGGGAGACGCGATTTACCGCGAGGGCGAATACGGCGACGGGCTGTACATCCTCACCTCCGGCGTCCTCAAACTTTTCCGCCCATACTCCGGAAGCAAGGAGGCGACGCTCCGGCTCCTCAAACCGTGGGACATCTTCGGACACCTCGCGTTCACCGGGGAGGCGAAGCAGCAAGCATACGCCGAAGCGGTGACGGAATGCAAAGTCGTGAAGGCTCCCAAAATCTTCGTCGAGCGGGCGATCCGCCAGGAACCGCAAGTCGCATTGAAAATAATGACGCTTTTCGAGCTTCGCCTCGTCCAGTATGAAGAACTCATAAGGTGCCTCCTCCCGCGCGAGACGGAGGTGCGGCTGGCGAACCTCCTCCCGCTCCTCGCGCACAAGTTCGGGGAGGGCGACGGCGACGGAAACATCGCCATTGACCTCCGGCTGACGCATCAAGACCTCGCCGCAATGGTCGCCTCGACCCGCGAGTCGGTGACGAAGGTTCTCAACGAGATGCGCGCCCGGAACGTCATCGAGGTTCGCAGCGGACGCATCACACTCAAAGACTCCCGCGCCCTCGAAGAACTCGGCCGTCCGTGAAATAGAGGCTTCGGATAATTTACGCGAAGCTATTTTTCTTCCATCCGCTTTCCTCCGTCCGCATCCGCCGCTTCTCAATAGAGGCGAACCTCGGAGTTTCTGCGGGCGAAAGTCGCCGCCGCTTCATCGGCTCGTTTCTATTCGGAGGGCGTGCCATTCTCGCTGAAGCCTGAAACCTAATCTGCGATAGTGTGCCGCTGGAAACGTAAGCCGACTTTCAAGGAAGAACAGAATTGCTCGAATTTCTGCAAGCCGTCGTGCTCGGGATCGTCCAGGGTCTCACCGAGTTCCTCCCCGTCTCAAGCTCCGGGCATCTTCTCCTCGGGCAGTATTTCCTCGGCCTCGACCAGGAACGTTTCGGACTCGCTTTCGATGTCGCCCTCCACCTCGGAACCCTCCTCGCCGTCGTCGCGTTTTTCTGGCGCGACCTCCTTCGCCTCGCCCACGCCTTCATCCGCTCACTCACGAGGAACCGGAACTTCTCCGACCCGTATCAAAAGCTCGCGTACCTCATCATCGCCGCGACCGTTCCGGCGGCGGCGGTCGGGTTCTTCCTCGAAGACATAATCTCGACCGTTCTCCGAAGCCCGTGGATCGTGGTGGTGAACCTCGTCTTCGTCGGCGTGCTTTTCATCGTGGCGGAGGCGGTCGGGCGGAGGACGGACACCGCCGACAAGATGACTTTCTGGCAGTCGGCGGGCATCGGCTTCGCGCAAGCCGCCGCGCTCGTTCCGGGCGTCTCGCGCTCGGGGGCGACGATCACACTCGGACTCTTCCTCGGACTCCGCCGCGAAGAAGCCGCCCGCTTCTCATTCCTCATGAGCGTCCCCATAATCGCCGGAGCCGGGACTTTGCAACTCGGCGAGGCCGTCCGCGAAGGCATGAACGCCGCCCAAATGCTCATGTTCGGGGCCGGATTCATTTCCTCGGCGGTCATCGGATATCTCGCCATACGCTTCTTCATCTCGTTCGTCGCGGATCACTCGCTCCGGGCGTTCGCGTATTATCGCTTCGGCCTCGCCGCCGTCGTCGCGGTTTTGCTCGTTGTTTTGTAAAAAAATTTCAGGTTTCAGCAAAATACGTTGTATGGAGACATCGGCGCCGACTGCGCCACGCCGAAAGGTTCATGCGATTCGGACGACTGGTTCCCTCGCCGCCGCGCTCCCCGCGACTGCCTCGCCCCGCCGAGCCGCCTCCCGCCGAGCATCGGCTTCTTCGAGGGGCATGGAATCGAGGGTCGTCCGGGCATGGGGAGACGAGTTTTCGGGACTCCGCTTCGGAGAGGGGGAGGCTGACGGCTGAAACCCGATGCCTCGAACTGGCATCGTCGTCGGCTCTCTGGTACTTTGATGCGACCATGCGAAGCGCGGCTCTTTATAACCACGCACGATTTACGAGGGAGGGTCACGGCGGCGTTCGCGCCGAGCGTATCGCTTCGCCCCTCCATAATTGAGATCGGACGAACCCACGAATTTTCTTCACACGGAGGACGCGCGAAAACAATGAGTTCCAGCCACGACGCGAACAAGCATTCCGAGGAAATGGATCCGCTTCGGGAGGGCATTGACGAAATAGACGCGGAGATCGTCCGCCTCCTCGACCGCCGGGCGCGGCTCGCGAAGGGCATCGGCGAAATCAAGAAGGCGAATGGACTCGCGACATACGTTCCTTCCCGAGAGAGGGTCGTCCTCGACCGGGTCCGGAGCCTCGGCGAGGGGGATTTCCCGAAAAAGGGTCTCGAAAACGTGTTTCGGGAGATTATTTCGAGCGCCATCTCCCTCGAATCCCGCCTCACCGTTGCGTATCTCGGGCCGGAGACGACGTTCACCCACGAGGCGGCTCTCCGCTCTTTCGGAAACAGCATCGAACTCGAGCCGCTCGCCACCGTCGCGGAGGTATTCGCCCGCGTCGAAAGGGGGGAGGCCGAACATGGCGTCGTCCCCGTCGAGAACTCGATGGAGGGAGCCGTCACGCACACCCTCGACGAACTCATGAACAGCCCGCTCAAAATATGCGGCGAGGTGTATTTGCCGATCTCACAGAATCTCATCTCCGGCGAGTCGTCCCTCGACGACGTCCGGGTCGTATGTTCGCATCCGATGGCGCTCGCGCAGTCGGCTACGTGGCTCCACCGGGAGCTTCCCCGGGCGAAGGTCGAGGAGGTCGAATCCACGGGGGAGGCGGCGAAGAGGGCGGCTCGGGAGCCGGGGGTGGCGGCGGTCGGGAGCGCGCTCGCCGCCGAGTCGAACGGCCTTTCGGTTCTCGCCCGAAATATTCAGGACGCCCGCACGAACTCGACTCGCTTCATCGTCCTCGGCAAAACATGGGCCGGGAAAACGGGGAAGGACAAAACGAGCGTCGTTTTCTCGGTGAAGGATCGCCCCGGCGTTTTGAAAGACGCCCTCTCCGCGTTCTCCGACGAAGGCATAAACCTCACGCGCATCGAGAGCCGCCCGAGCCGGAAGCGGGCATGGACGTACATGTTCTTCGCGGACTTCATCGGCCATCCGGAGGAGGAGAACGTCCGCCGCGCCCTCGAAGCCCTCGAAGAGCATTGCCCATACGTCACCCTCACCGGGGCATATCCGGCGGTATCCACCGAACCGATGCCATAGAAAAGGGACGGCCCGCGTGGATTTCAAATCGGCGGCGAGGGAGGTTCTCTCGGAGATCGGGCATCCGCTCCATTATTCGGACATAAGCGAAGTCGCGCTCGAAGACGGATACATCGAGAGCGCGGGGAGTACGCCGCAAAACACGATGCGGGCTCGCCTCTCGGTGGATGTCCGCGACAACCCGGAGACGCCTTTCACGCAAACCGCGCCGGGCGTTTATGGATTGAGGGAGTGGGGGTCGCTTCGCTCCGGTTATTAGTTGGTTGCTTCGCTCCCGGTCATTGGTTATTGGTCTTCAGTTTTTGCCAACAACCAATAACCGGCGGCGAAGCCGCCCACAAAGATGATGTATATTGGCATGATTGGAAGCATGATCGAAGGCGACGCGACGAAGAGGGGTATCGAAAGTGCTTGAGACAGTGGATCTCGCCGTCGAGGCGGCATGGAAAGTGAGAAACCTCGACGA
>JACDAJ010000071.1 GCA_013695475.1 Rubrobacter sp.
TCCCATCCGTCGCCCCACGCCCAATATTTGACGGTCTTCTCCCCGATGGCCGACCAAAAACCGGGCGCGAGGGTGAGCCGTTCTCCGCCCCCGGCGGCGTTCGCTCCGGCGATGCGGCCGTGTTCGAGGGCGTCGCCCCAATGTTCGACGCGAAGCCTCCTCCCCGCCGACTCGTTGTACGCGAAGGCGATGTCCCCGGCGGCGAAGATACTCGGCTCGCTCGTCCGCATCGAGGAGTCGGTGGCGACGGCGCCGCTCTCGATTTCGAGTCCCGCCTCCTCGGCGAGTTCGATCCGAGGCTCGACGCCCGTGGCGAAGAGAACCGCGTCCGCCACGATACCGCCGTCGCCCTCCATGCGAACCTGAAAACCTTCGCCGCCGCGCTCGATGGCCTCGACGACGGAGTTCATGCGGAGATCCACACCATATTCCGAAAGCCACGCGGATATCCGCTCCCCGACTTCCTCTCCGAGCCGCTCTTTTTGCGGAGCCTCCTCCATGCTCACGACCGACACCTCCGCGCCCCGCATCGCCAGCGAGGCGGCGGCCTCGCATCCGATGAAACCGCTCCCGACGACCGCGACACGAGTCCTTCCGTCCACCTTCTCGGTGAGGCGAGTCGAGTCGTTTATGGTTCGCATCAAGAGTATTTCCGGGTCGTCCGCTCCGGGAACCGGGATCCGGATCGGCCTCGATCCGGTGGCGAGAACGCACGATTCATAGGAAATCTCCTCGCCACTTTTCAGGCGCGCGACGCGACGCTCGGATCCCAAAGCCTCGACCTCCGTCGAAAGCCGGACTTCGATGCCGTTGTCGCGATAAAAACCTTCTTCCTCGATGGGAAGATCGCCCATCCCGGACTCGCCCCGCAAAAACTCCTTCGTGAGAGGCGGACGTTCGTATGGAGGAAACTCCTCGGCGGCGAGGATGACGACCTCCCCCTCGCCGCCCGAGTTCCGGTACGCCCGAGCCGCGGAAAGTCCCGCCGGGCCGCCGCCGACTATGACGAGGCGACCGCTCATAACCGCCGGGAGTCGGGAGGCACTCGCTCCGCTCGTTTCGCGATCCGCTCGCTGCCGCTCGCTTCGGGAGTCGGGGTGTCCCCAACTTTCTCTTCCCATATACTTCCGCCTCCCCGTTCGACGGACTCTCGCCAGACTCGACCGGGTACCTCGACGGCGATGATGTCGCCCCCGTTCCTTTCCCGACTCCCGACTCCCGAAGCGTCGCGGAGCGACGCGCCTCCCGACCCTCGCTCGAAGAGGTCGAGGCGATATTCCGGCTCGGATTCGCTCTTCGTGTGGTCGAGGCGGGTGTTCGAGCGGATGAGATCGTGGACTTCATCCCCCCGGAGCGGATACGTTTTCGTCTCCTTCCGCCAGTGGACGGCGAGGAGGAGGCCGCCGGATACGAGGGAATTTTCGAAGATGCGGAGCGTATCGAGCATCGCCTCGCGGTCGAGATAATAAAGGACTTCGGAGGCGATGATGAGGTCGAAGGCTCCCTCCGGCATCTCCTCCGGCAATGTCCTTCGTTCGACGCGGAGGTGGGAAAAACTTTCGAGGCGTTTCCGCGCCGCCGACACGGCTCGATCCGATGCGTCCACGGCGATGAGTTCGCCGCAATGCGGGGCGAGCATTTCGGTGAAGACTCCGATGGAGCATCCGGCTTCGAGGGCGCGTCGGAACTTTCGGCCGTCGAGGCTTTCGAGGGTGCGGCGGTACTTTCTCCGCTCGTATTCGCTCGTCTCGAAGTTCCATGGATCGGGGAATTTCGCGTACAAATCCTCGAAGTATTCCCGTCCGAGGCGTTCGTTCATGGGCTTCTCTCCATGATGGCTTCGCGTCCGGATCGGGCGAGTTGTGGTTCGAGGCGATGCTGGAGGAGAAAGAGACGGAGATCCCGCACCGCCCGGTCGAGAGAACCGCCCGCCGCGAAGGGATGCGACCCGAGCGCACGCTCGGCCTCGTCCATTATGAGTCGGCACGAGGCGGCGACGGACTGGCGAAGGTGGATGGAAAAGTTCCGCGTGAGTTTGTCCGGCTCGTTGTCGGCGAGGGCGGCGGCCGCTTCGATCCACCTCTCCGTCGAAGCGCGGGCCGCGAGCATCGTCCCGGCGGCGAGGGATACGATGTCGTCCGGCTCGGCTCCGCCGGATTTCGCGGCGAGGATGTCGAGAGTGGATCCGACGGCGAGGTCGGCGATTCCGCTCCACACGACGGCGGTCCGGATGGCGTCGCGGCTGAAATACGGCTCGCGGACGAGCTCGCCGCGCTCCCCGAGGACGGCGAGAACCCTCGCCCCGTGGAACTCGACCCGGTGGCTCTCGGAGGATCGCATCCCGGATCCGGTGAACCACTCGGTGTCAATTTCGACGCCTCCGCCGTTGAGATCCACATATGCGACGAGCGGCGGGCCGGGCTTTCCGTCCTCGCCGCGCACCGCGACGAGGGCGCGGTCGAGCCCCGTCGCGCCCGAGCAAAACGTTTTCACGCCCTCGACGGCCTCTCCGCCGTCGGCGAGCCTCGCGGGTTCGCCTTCGCCGGGGATGGGGTCGGCTCCCCACACCCCGAGGAGGGATCCCCCATCGGCGACGGCTTCGAGCTCCTCGGAGCGAAGCGGCTCCGGGGCGAGGAGGGAGACCCGCTCCACCGCATTGAAATGACCGTCGAGGATCCTCCCGACCGATCCATCCGCCTTCGAGACGGCTCGCAATATTCGCCACTCCTCTGCGAACGAGGAACGGCGGCCTCTTTCCTCGATGCGCTCCGGGACGGGCGTCGCCAATATGCCCGCGTCGGCGAGCATGCGGAACGGTTCCTTCGGAAAGCGCGGCTCGGCGTCGCGCCCGGCGGCTCCGCGCGAGATGCCCGCCAGCGCGTCCTCGAAGGCGAGCTTTTCCTTCATCCGTCCGGCGGGGTTCATGCCCTCGCTCCTCGATGCTCTTTCACAGCGAGGGAGTCGGGTTCACAGCCGATATCCCGCATCCGAGCGGCGAGCGGCGCGACGAGACGGACGGTCTCCTCGCACCCGTCCCTCGTCGCGCCCGGCCCGAGGCCGTCGTGCATGAGGACGGTGTCGCCCGCCGACAATGAAGGCGCGACGGCGCCGAGCATCGCTTCGGCGGAGTCGCCCCGCCAATCGCGGGTGTCCGAGTCCCACAAAGATATTTCGAGGCCGAAGTCGTCCGCGACTCTCTCCGACCACGGCGCGAGCATCCCCCACGGCGGACGCCACATGCGGGGGGAGGCTCCGACTTTCCGCAAACTTCTCAAACCCGTCTCCACATCCTCCTCGACTTCCTCCTCCGTCATTTCGGTGTGGCGGATGTGGCGCGTGCAATGGAAGGCGATTTCGTGTCCGTCGTCCATAATTCGCCGGGTTATTTCCGGATATCGAAGGGCGAGCGGGGCGACGGCGAAGAAGGTGGCCTTCGCGTCGGCGCGTCGAAGCTCCGAAAGGATTTTCGGGGTCCATAGCGGATGCGGGCCGTCGTCGAATGTCGGGAAGATACGGGGGTCGCGTCTCATGCGAAGTCCGGTCGGAGAAATCCGCACGAGCGTCGCGGCCGATTTTCCACGAGGCGCATATATCTCCGAGCTACGATCGCTGGCCGTCTCGATGGATCGGCGCGGAGACCGCTCCATGCCGCCGAACTCCCATATCCCTCCGAGTTCGACTCGGAGACGATCGGCACGCCATGTCCCGCCGAGTGGCGAACATCGCGGCGAAGGGAGCGGACGATGAGGTTCGTCATCAGTCTTTTCTCCCGGAGAATGCTCGGTTCGATATTCCCCACACCGCTCCGAAAACGGCGTGGTCGAGGACGGGGAGGAGCGCATCCGGGGAGTCCTCGTTCCACGGGGCGCGATGCACGCCGAGGAGCGGGAGCCACCCCGCCCACCCGACGCCCCATATGAGGACGCCGAGCGAAGCCCCGACCGCCGCCTCGGTCGCGTAGTCGCTCTTTCCGGTTCGCAATGCCCCGAACGCCGCCCCGGCGCCGACTCCGTATCCGAAGTGCGCGCCCGTCGTGAGGAGACGTTTCGCCGAGGGGGGCCATTCGCTTGCGAAGCCGGTTTCGACGAGGCGATCCACGACTTGCATCGGGGCGGTTTTGTGGACTATGCCCATGCTCCTCAAAGTGCCTCGGAAGGCGGAGAGAACCAGCGTGGCGGGAACGCCGCCCGCCGCTCCCGCCGTCGCCCTCGTTATAAGCCCGTCTTCCATGCGCGCCTCGCTTCGGTCAGTTTTTCGGGGGTTCGTAAAGTTGTATCTCGTTTCCGTCCGGATCCCGGAAAGTCGCAACGCGGCCCCACTCGTGTTCGGAGACTTCGCCGGGGAACTCGACTCCGCGGCCTTTCAGCCCGGCGACGGCATCGTCGAGGCTCCCCTCGGGCTGGAAGGTGAGGACGGGGCCGCCGTCGGCTCCCGCTCCTCTTTTCTCGCGGCCGTTCAAAGCCACCCTCATACCATCGGCCTCGAACTCGACCCAGTCGCCGTCGTCTTTGACGATGGAGAGTTCGAGCGTCTCGGAATAGAATTTCTTTGCGCGGTCCACATCCCCGACCGGCATCCACACATTCGCAACTCCGGCTATCATGTCGTTCCTCTCGTCGCTCACTGTCCGACGTGATACCCGCCCCGGCGATGTTCATAAACGCGAAGCCGTCCGAGTCCGCATGACCGAGGCGTGGATTGCATATGACCCGGATTATTCACGAAACGTCCATCGGGACGCGATCCCTTCCCCGAATGGCGGAAGTCCGATGGGCCACGAGTCGCAAATCGGGAGAATCGGGAAATACGATTCACGCTGTCCCGACCCCCGGCCTTCGAGAGGTCTCGTGAATTATCCGGGATAAAGGTGCATTCCGGCGCGAAACCGGGTTCCGAAAGCCGGGTTCCGGCAGACGAGGCTCGGGCGAAAACGAGGATGCGACTTCGACGAGCGTGGGTCGTTTCTATGCCGGGAGCGAGGTTTTCGAGAAGAAGTCGAGGACGGGGTTCGAGCCGAGGACGGAGTTCTCGAATTCTTCCCTCTCGATGACGAGGAGCTTCATAAGAGATCCTCCGCAGCATTCCGGCACCGGGTCGAGCGCGACTCCGTCGGCGCCGGAGCAAAGCCCGTGGAGCAGCGAGAGGATCTCCCCCGCGCCGCTCCGCCAAACCACCCACCCTTCTTCGCCGGAGACGACGCCGAGCGAGAGGAAGAGTTCGGCCTCCTCCTCGAAGCTGAACACCGGGAGAGCCTCGACTCCGCCGAACTCCACGGTGAGGGCTTCGATGTATGCGCCCCTCGGCCTTCTTATCAGCCAGTACGGTCTGCGGGCCGCGCTGCGGTCGCCTCTCTCGCGGGCCGCCACTTTGCCCGCGCTTCCACCTTCGAACATATTTCCTCCCGCCGATTCGAGAGCCATTGAAAACCCTCGACCGGGCTGCGATCCATTCACCTATTCTCCGAAACCGCATTTTAGAGCAACCCGCCCCCCCGGTACATACCTTTCTTTCACTCGGAGGCGAATAATGGCCCAAAATAAAATATTTAGCCGCGAAAGAGGATTCCCCCGGGGAACCGGGTAAATACGCCCCGGCAAGCCACGAAAGGAAGCTCATGCCGCACGAAAACAGAAGCGACCTCCCCAAAGGCGTGAGAAACAACCTCCCCGGCCACGCACAGGATATTTACAAGGAGGCGTTCAACTCGGCGGCGGACGAATATGGCGAGGAGAGCCGCGCCCACCGCGTCGCGTGGGGCGCCGTCGAACAGAAATACGAAAAGAACGAACAAGGAAACTGGGTCTCGAAAAACTAGAAAAGGAACGCCGGAAAAACACCGACCCCAACGAGGGAGAGCGAAATGAGCGGCGAGAACGCGACTTTCCAAAACCGAGGTGCCGCCCACAACGGGGCAAACGGGGCAAACGGGGCCGGTGTCTGACGTGTTCCAGCGAGACGTGGCGGACGGCATACACCGCATAGAGGATTCATATACGAACTGGTACCTCGTCGAAGGAGAGGACGGCGGCGTCACCATTGTGGACACGGGGCTTCCGACTTCGTGGCCGTCCCTGGAGGACGCGCTCGGCAGGCTCGGGCGCGGGTTTTCGGATGTCCGGGCGGTCGTTCTCACTCACGCGCACTTCGACCATCTCGGCGTCGCCGAACGGGCGCGGCGCGAACTCGGCGTCCCGGTGTGGGTTCATGAGAACGACGCGCCAGTACGCCCACGAGCGGGCGAGGCTGCTTTACGTCGCCACTCAGTTCCGGGCGGCCCCGATCGTCGCCTCCCTCGTCAAAAACCGGGCGTGGTGGCCGGAGCCGGTGAAGGAGATACGACGCTATGCGAGCGGAGTTCTTCCGGTCCCCGGCTCCCCCGAGGTCGTGTTCACTCCGGGGCACACCCTCGGGCATTGCGCCCTGTGTTTCCCCGAGCGCGACTGCGTCATCGCGGGCGACGCGGTCGTCATGCTCGATCCGTACACGGCGAAGCGGGGAGCCGCGCATCGTCGCCCGAGCCGCCACCGCCGACAGCGAACGCGCCCTCGCCTCGCTCGACGCCCTCGCAGCGACGGGAGCGAAAACCGCACTCACCGGACACGGCGAGCCGTGGAACGCCGGGGCGGAACGCGCCGCCGAGGAAGCCCGCCGGGCCGGGGTTTCTTGAAATTGGGTGGAGCGAAGCCCGCCTAACGAGGGGGCCGCGACGGACATTATCGGAACTCCGGCAAAACCTCGCGCTCGTAGAAATCGAAGAAGGTTTTTTGCTCCGCTCCGATTTGCTGCACATACACTTCGTCGTATCCGGCATCGGCGTACTGGCGGATGTTCTCGATGTGGCGTTCGGGGTCGGCTCCGCACACAACCGCCGAGGAGATCATGTCCTCCGTGACGAGCGTGGCCGCCTGCTCGAAATGCCTCGGAGTCGGCAATTCCTGAGCGAGTTCACCCGGCAATCCGTCATTCGCCCACAACCGGTGCGCGGTCTTCCTCGCCTCCGCCTCGTCCTCGCCGAAGCACACCTTCGTCCCGGCGTGGGCGGGTTTGTCGCCTCCACCGGAGGAGCGGAAGAGCGAGACGAGGTCGGCCTCCGGGGCGACGCCGCAATATCCGTCTCCGACGCGCCCGGCGAGCTTCACCGCCTTCGGCCCGAAACCCGACACGAGAATCGGGGGCGGCTCGTCGGGGAGCGTATACAAATGGGCGTTCTCGAGGACGTAATATTTTCCTTCGTGATCCTTCACGCCGCCCTCCCACAAAAGGCGCATCACCTCGATGGACTCTTCGAGCATCTCGAGGCGCGTGTCGGTCGAAGGCCACGCATCGCCGAATATATGCTCGTTCAAATTCTCGCCCGTACCCACGCCGAGCGAGAAACGTCCGCCCGTCATCACGGCGCACGTCGCGGCGGCGTGGGCGATTATGGCGGGGTGTATACGCATCGTCGGGCATGTAACCCCGGTCGTGATCGGGAGCGATGTCGCTTGCGAAAGCCCGCCAATGACCGACCATACGAAGGGGCTGTTTCCTTGCTCGGCGAGCCACGGGTGGAAGTGGTCGGAGATCCAAAATCCCGAAAACCCCGCCGCCTCCGCCATCTTCGCGTGTTCGATTTGCTCGTTCGGCCCCCACTCCTCGCTGGAGAGGAAGTACCCGACTTTCACCATAGTTTCGCCGCCTCCTTGAGAAGTTTCGGGGTCGTTTGAAATTCCTCGGCTTTATCCTTCGAGGGCGGAGAGGAGGTTTTGGCACGCCTCCCCGCAGCGGCGGCACGACTCGGCGCATATACGGCAATGCTCCATGTGCGGAGCATGCCGTTCGCACTCCTCGGCGCATATCCGGCACGCTTCGGCGCATGCGCGGAGGGCGTTCGGAGCCATGCCGGGGTCTCCGGCGAGTTCGCGGGAAATGATGCGACCCGTCGCGGCGCACAGGTCGGCGCAGGCGAGGTCGAGCCGGATGCACGCGACGAGTTCGTTCTGGTTCTTCTCCCCGACGCAAGCATCGGCGCACGCCACGCACGATTGCTCGCAATCGAAGCACGCCTCGACGCACCGGGCGACGAGATCCGCGTCCACGGGGACGCTCCCCGGAGAATTGTCGAGCATTTCACGCACGTTCTTCATTCGCGCTCCTCTCCGCCTTCGAGGGTTTCACAGATACGAGTCTCCCCGGAAGGCCGCCGTTCCACAGAAAAGGAGAGCGGCCGAGAAACCGCCGCCCCCCGTCGAAAGGCCGCTCTATATCTCGATAATGAAGCGGACGTTCCCCTTCTTCCCGCCTGTGAACGAGTGCGAGGAGCCTCCGCCGTTTCGGAGAAGGAGATAAAGAAGTATTCCGCCGCCGAGGAGAGCCAAGCCCGCCCCGGAGGTTAGGAAAGCCGCGAGGCCGCTTTGGGCGCTCGCCGCCGAGGGGCGGCTTTGAACCTCTTCGGGGGTCGCCTTCCCTTCGAGGATGTCTTTGAGGTTGTGGAGATCCTGTTCGAGCATCACCTTCGGGTTGGCGACGGCCTTCGAGGCGGCCTCTCCGACCTTGCCGCCGGGAGGGTTCGAGTAGTTCATCTGAACTTCGACGCGGGTCCGGCTCGGGGTGATCTGCTCGAAGCGAACCTCGCCCGATGTCCCGACGTCGCCGTCGGTGGAGTTCCACCCGAGGGCTTCGTTCTCCTTCTTTTCGGTCGTGCGGGCGTCGAACTCGACCTTCGCTCCGAGGGGGCCGCGTATCTTCCAATGGGTCGTGTCAGGCCCCGTGGAGCGAACCTCGTCCACGTTCGACATGAAGCGCGGGAGGTTTTCGAGGGTCTCCCAATATCCGTATACGTCCTCGACGGGCGCGGCTATCTCGACGTTTCCTTCGACTCTTTGCGCCATGCGCGTTCCTTTCGTTCGTTTTTCGTTCGTTTTTTTCGTTCGCTTCGCTCGCCGGCCAGTCGGCAAAAAAAGAAAAAGCTGGCATGCGGGGATCGCTCCCGCCGGGGGTTCGGGTCAGCGGAGCGCGAGCGTTCGCTTCTCGTCGTCCACCGAGACCATTTCGGCGGGTATGAGGATCGGCTTTCTTCCGAGGAGTCCCGTCTTTATTTGCATGTACTCGATCTCGTCGAAGTCGTTGACGAAGACGCTTTTCGCCCGTCCGACGGGATTTCCGACGGCATCGAGGACTGTGTATCCCTCGCAGGATTTCGGGTCTTCGACCTTCGCCCGGACACTCCCTTCGCTTTCCAGTTTGACATTGCTCACGGTACTCACCTCCGTATCTGCCAGAGACTTCGGAAACACGTAGTTACCGTGGTGAGGGCGGATCGTAAACACGATTCCCCGTAATTTCCGGCCGGGCGGACAATAATGGTCCGAAAGTTGCAGGAAAGACCGCACTCTCCATGTAATAACCCAAGTTGCCACTCACAGACGTTGGATGGAGAAAGCCAGAAGGAAGCAGACTATCTTCAGCTCGAAGCCCCTCGCCGTCACCGCATGAATCTTTCCGGAGAACATGCGGCTCAATTCGCCGA
>JACDAJ010000079.1 GCA_013695475.1 Rubrobacter sp.
CACGCCGAGCGCGGCCGACAAAGCCACACTCCACGCCGCATCGTGTTTTCGCATTGCCGCACTCCTTGAAAATCCATGCACATACTCCCCGACGAAACGACCCGCATCCCCGCAGCCGTTTCGCCGAACCTATGGGGGATATTATCGTCCGAAAAGCGATCACGCTTTAATCGGAGGAGTTCCCCATGCGCCTTTCTGTAATTCAGTTTACTTTTCAAGAGCGGATTGTGGAAGTATGAGCTTCCATATTCCGCTCACGCGCTTCGCTTGCCGCCTGTCGGCAAAAACAGAAAGCGGCTCGCTGTGAGGCTCCGGATCATCGGAACGAGGCGCCATCCAAAACCGTCGCGGATCGAGAAATACGACTCGCGGCTTTTCCTCGATTCGCGCGAAACAAGGCTTTCCACCGCTCGCCTCCCGAAAGATGGGACTCTCGACCGGACTCCGGCTCACCGGAAGGAGGCGCCGTCCAAAGCCGTTGTCGCCGCCTTCGCGTACCTCGCCGCGTATGCCGAGGTTTGGGGAGGGTCTGGCTTCACCCGCTTTCTCCTCGCGAAGTCCCTCGCGCCCACCGAGGTGAGAATGCGTCCGTCCGTGAGGTCGAATTTGAGGAAGTCGCCGTCTTCGAGGCGGCTTATGATGCCTCGGGAGGCCGACTCGGGGGAGAAGAGGGAGATCCAAACCCCCGGGGCCTCCTCCGGCGCGAGCCCGTCCGTGAGTATGGAGGCGCCTTCGACCCCCGCCTCCTCGATGGCGTGCGCGAACTCGTCGAGCCGGCAAAGCCCCGGATACCCCCTCGGCCCGCACCCCCGGACCACAAATATTCCGACGTCCTCGACGCCCCCTCCGAAAACAGCCTCCACCGCGTCCGCCTCGGAATCGAAGACGCGGCACACTCCCTCGACCTCGGTGAGTCCCTCGGAGGCGAGGCACACCGCCTCCGCGCCGGAAGTCCGGGCTTTGACGAAGGAGACCTCGAACCTCTCGTCGGACGGCTCGGAACTCGCGGCTCGGGCGTGGCTCTTCAAACTCCCGGACACCGTTCGCGTGTCGTGGATGTCGTCTCCGAGGAGGGACAAAACGCCGGGAATGCCGTTCGCCTCGAACCATTCGGAGAAGACGGACACGAAGGCGGGCGTCTCCGGAGCGAGGACGCGGAGCATTTGATCGAAGCCGACCACGCCGTCCGCCTCCTTCGCCATCGCCGCGAGATGAACCATCACCTCCGGGCCGCCCCCGACCGTGAGTCCCGCCCGAAGCGCGTTGGCGAGCGAGAAATTCTCCACGAGGCTCCCCGCCTCCGGCCTCGCGTCCTTCGCTGCCCTCACAACGACCTCCGCCGGGTCCTCGCCGAGCGGCGAAATCCCGAGCGCGGCGACGGCCACGGAGAAAGGCGTCTCCGGGCGGGCGAGGCACACGGCGGGGAGTCCGGTCCGGATCGCCGCGATGGCGACTCCGGCGAGCTCCTCCGGCGAGTCGGCGTCGAAGGCGAGGGCGTCGAGGCCGAGGAAAGGGAGCGAAACTTCGAGGCGGTCCGACACCCACTCCCGGACGAGCGCCACCCCCCACTCCCCATAAAACTCCGGCATCGAGAGCGGAACGGCCTCGCCCCCGGCCTCGCCGACCTTCTCCGCGAAGTCCGAGTCGTGGGACAAAACCCCGATGCGCGGCGCATCGGTCATGGCCGCTCCGCTCCCGTGCGTTCGTGGAATTGTGGGTTTGCGAGGTCGGGATCTTTCTCGAAACCCGCCCTCGCGAAGCGAAGTGTTCTCACGGCCTCACGCGCAAGAAACGACGCGGGGTTTCCGCCCGGATGCGCCACCTCACGAACCAAGTTTTTCCATGAGAAGCTCCCTCGCCCGCCCGCCGTCGGCGTTGCCGCGAGTCGCCTTCATAACCTGCCCGACGAGGAACCCGACGACCTTCTTGTCGCCGTCCCTCACACGCTCCGCCTCGTCCGGGTTGTCCGCGATGACCCCCTCGATGACACCGTCGAGTTCGCCTGATCCAGTCTGCGCGAGACCTTCTTTTTCGACGACGACGGAGGGGCTGTCCCCCGTCTCGAAAACCTTCGCGAGAACCGCCTTCGCGGCGGAGCGGGAGACGGTTTCGTTCTCGATGAGGCTTATGAGTTCGGCCATATCTTTCGGCTCGACCTTCGAGTCGGAGATTTCGATTCCCTCTTCGTTGAGAAGGGCGCGGAGGTCGCCGGAGATCCAGTTCGCCGACTGTTTCGCGTCCGCACTCTTCGCCACCTCCTCGTAAAACGAGGCGAGGTCGCGGTCGGCGGTGAGAACCCCCGCGTCGTACTCGGAGAGATCATAGCTTTCGACGAAACGGCTCTTCATCTCCGCCGGAAGCTCCGGGAGGCGGGCTTTCTTTTCCTCGATCCACTCCGTCGAAAGTTCGAGGGGGAGGAGATCCGGCTCGGGGAAGTACCGGTAATCGTGCGCTTCTTCTTTGCTCCGCAGCGAGTAAACCTCGTCGGTCGCGGGGTCGTAATGCATCGTCGCCTGTTCGATGCGCCCGCCATCCTCGATGATTTCCTGCTGGCGCGAAAGCTCGGCGGCGATTCCTTTCTCGACGAAACGGAACGAGTTCATGTTTTTAAGCTCGGTCTTCACGCCGAAAGAGCCGTCGGGATTCCGTATGGAGACGTTCGCGTCGCACCGAAGCTGCCCCTTCTCCATGTCCGCCTCGGAGACCCCGATGGCCTGGAGAATGGATTTGAGTTGATTCGCGGTCGCCCGCGCAGCCTCGGGCGTCGGAATGTCCGGCTCGGTGACTATTTCCATGAGCGGCGTTCCGCCCCGGTTGAAATCCACGAGCGAGCCAGTCGAGCCGTGCATCCGGCCAGACTCCCCGACATGGACGTTCTTCGCCGCGTCCTCTTCGAGATGGAGCCGCGTTATCCCGACCCGCACCGTCCCGTCGGAGGTCGGCACGTCAATGTGTCCACCGACGCATATCGGCTCGTCGAACTGCGAAATCTGGTACCCCTTCGGGAGGTCGGGATAAAAATAGTTCTTCCGGGCGAACACGGCATGGCTCGCAACCTCGCAATTCAACGCGATTCCCGCCATCGCCCCGAGCTCGATGGCCTTCTCATTCAGCACGGGCAACGCCCCCGGATGCCCGAGGCAAACCGGGCAAGTATGGGTGTTCGGCGAGTCGCCATAAGCGACACGGCACCCGCAAAACATCTTCGTCTTCGTCGCGAGATGGACATGGAACTCGAGTCCGATGACCGCCTGATAAGTTTGTTTTTCCTTCGTCTCAGCCACTATTTCGACACCTCACGCTCTCCGACCGGAACACGGGATATTTTACAAGGTCGCTTCGCCGCCGTTATTGGTTTGTGGTTATTGGTTATTGGCAAAAACTGAAAACCAATAACCAATAACCGGAGCGAAGCAACCAACCAATAACCGGGAGCGGAGCGACCTCACGGCTTCATCTCGAACCGGAACTCCGACGCGCGCTCGGCGGCGTGTGCGGCCCGGAGGAGCGTCGGCTCCGTGAAGTGGTCGCTCATTAATTGCACGCCGACCGGGAGTCCGTCCGAGAGGCCGCCGGGGATGCTTATCGCCGGGACTCCCGCGAGGCTCGCCGGGACGGCGCATATGTCGTTCGCGTACATTGCGAGCGGGTCGTTGACTTTGTCGCCGATCTCGAACGCCGCCGTCGGGCACGTCGGGGAGATGAGGATGTCGAAGTCCCGGAAGGCCGAGCGGAAGTCGTCCACGATCTTCGTCCGAACTTTCTGCGCCTGTGCATAGTACGCATCGTAATATCCGCTCGACAGCGCGTACGTCCCGAGCATGATGCGCCGCTTCGCCTCGTCCCCGAAACCTTCTTCCCGCGTCCTCCGGTACATCTCATGCACACCGGAGGCGGTGGCGCGATGCCCATACCTCACCCCGTCGAAGCGGGCGAGGTTCGAGGAAAGCTCCGCCGGGGCGATGATGTAATAAGCGGGAAGCCCATACGTCGCGTGCGGCAGGCTGACTTCCCCGACGTCCGCGCCAGCCTCTTCGAGGTCGCGGGCCGTCTTCTCGGTGATGGCCCGCACCTCCGGCTCGACACCCTCGGCGTTCATGAGTTCCGTGACGACACCGACCCGGAGGCCGGAGACGCCGTTCTCGAGTTCGGACAAATAGTCCGGGACTTCGACTTTCGCGCTTGTGGAGTCGTTCGGGTCGTGGCCGGAGATGGCTTGGAGAAGGAGGGCCGAGTCGCGCACGTCGCGGGTCATCGGCCCGATCTGGTCGAGCGACGACGCGAAGGCGACAAGCCCGTACCGCGACACGCGGCCATACGTCGGTTTCAGACCGACCATGCCGCAAAACGCGCCGGGCTGGCGGACCGAGCCTCCGGTGTCGGTGCCGAGCGCCCACCATCCCTCACCCGCCGCGACCGCCGCCGCCGAACCACCCGAGGAGCCGCCCGGAACGCGGGAGAGATCCCACGGGTTTTTCGTCGGGCCGTATGCGGAGTTCTCGGTGGAGGAGCCCATTGCGAACTCGTCCATGTTCGCCTTGCCGACCATGATGAGGTCTTCGCCGAACTTTTCGAGGGCGGTGGCGTTGTACACGGGCGTGAAATCTTCGAGGATTTTGGAGCCGCACGTCGTCCGGGTCCCCTTCGTCGAAAGCACGTCCTTCACGACGAGCGGAACCGTCTCCCACAAATTCACGCTGTCGGAGCCACCATTTTTCAGGCGTTCGTCCACGCGCTCCGCCCGCTCCGTTGCGATGTCCGGGGTTGTTGTGACGAAGGCGTTTATGTCGCCCTCGACTTTTTCGACGCGGGTGTTCGCGACTTCGGCGGCTTCGCGGGCGGAGATTTCTTTGGCGTGTATTTTTTGCGCGAGTTCGAAGGCTGTGAGTTCGAGCATCAGTCTATCCTCGGCACGGAGAAGAGATCGTCCGAGGTTTCGGGAGCCGCCGAAAGAGCGTCGTCCCGGTCGAGCTCCGGCCTCGGCTCGTCGGGGCGAAAGACGTTTGTGAGGCGGAGCGGGTTCGCGGTCGGCGGGACGTTTTCGAGGTCGAGTTCTTGAATTTTCTCGATGCTCTCTAAAATGGCGTCGAGTTGGCCGCCCATCCGCGCCACCTCCTCGTCGGAGAGGCCGAGCCGCGCGAGGTTTGCGACGTGCCTGACTTGTTCCTCGGATATCATGTTCCACCTCCGGAGTATGTGATGAACGGGGGTTATCTTAGCGCAGATCGGCGACGAGTCCGGGGGCGGTCGGCGGGCTTCGCGGAACCTTATGCTAACATCGGAGGCGGCGCATCTTTCGAGTCGCGGGAAGAGGAGAAATGGCCGTTCGAGCCGGAGAAAAGCGGAAGTCATCGGTGGAGAAAAAGCTCTTCACGGTGGAGGAATACCATCGCATGGTCGAGACGGGGGTTCTCGACGAGGGAAGCAAAGTGGAGTTGATCGAGGGAGAAATATATCCGATGGCCGCGATGGGTAGCCGACACGCCGCATGTATAGACCGCCTCAACAAACTTTTGTCCGCCCGAGCGGGCGACACGGCAATAGTCCGCGTCCAATGCCCCATCGAACTCCACGACACCTCCGAACCCGAGCCGGACGTCTCGCTCCTTAAATTCCGCGAGGATTTCTACGCGGACGCCCACCCGAAACCCGAGGACACACTCCTCGCCGTCGAAGTGTCCGACACCACCCTCGCCCACGACACGAGCGTGAAGCTCCCGGCGTATGCGCGGGCGGGCATACCGGAGGTGTGGATCGTGGATCCCAACTCGAATTCCATACAAATCCACTCGAACCCACAGACCGGAGAGTACCGGAACACGACTCGCATCAGGCGCGGCGACACGTTCGAGTCGAAAGCTCTCTCCGGCGCGGAGATCGCCGCGAGCGACATCCTCGGCTGACGGAGTGCTTCCGGGCGAACTTCGAGACATTCCCCGAAGCCATGATACGATGTGAAAGATTTATCTTTTCCGGAGATTCGAGAGAAGGGACGATGAGGGCGAACCAGGCGGCGCGCACATATTCAGCGCATCGCGGAGACGGACTCCGCCGCCTTTGCCTTTCCCGGAATACCTTTTGTCTCCGGCGGCAGAATCCGCAAAGTGATCGGCGCGTACAGGCGGGGCCGTCCGCGACCGACATCACAGCGTAGCCCGTCCGGGCCGCACGCGCCCCGACCAGTAAATCCACGAAACATAGAGGAATACCATGCTCACAGGCAGGGAACTCATGGCCCTCGGATGGCCCGAGGGACGGGCGATAGGCGCCGCTCTCCGGGCCGCCGAAGA
>JACDAJ010000112.1 GCA_013695475.1 Rubrobacter sp.
GTTTCACACCGACCACGAACTCGGCCCATGCATTCGCCAGACATCCGAACCTCATCAAAGACCTCGAGGTAGAGGATCTGAACCGGGTATGGATCAGTGACATCACCTATGTCAGGCTGCCCACTACCTTCTGCTACCTGGCAGCGGTTCTGGATGCCTGCTCGCGCAAATGCGTCGGGTGGTCTCTCTCTCGCGGTTCATAGACACCCGCCTGACGCTCTCTGCACTCGAGATGGCGCTGGCTTCTCGCCGACCCGCTCCAGGGCTTGTCCATCACAGTGATCAGGGCGTTCAGTACGCCTCCAGTGAGTACGTATTCCGGCTGGAGCAAGCGGGTGCCCGGATCAGCATGGCCTCTGTAGGTAACCCCTACGAGAATGCCAAAGCCGAGAGCTTCTTCCGGAACCTGAAGCTGGAGGAGATATACCTGAAGGACTACTGCGACTTCGAGGAGGCACAGCAGAACATAGGCCGGTTCATAGAGGAGGTCTACAACGAGAAGAGACTGCACTCCAGCCTCGGGTATCTGCCCCCGGTAGAATTCGAGGCGCTACACGCCCTGAAGGTCGGAAGTTGACTATGGATACTGTCCGGAAAATGGGGTTCACACCACAATCACCCTGACCCTCGACTCTACAAAACAGGCTCTAATCCTACAGTGACACTTGTGTAATCTCTGCGTTATCCTCTGCCCACCCACGGGAGAGGAGCAAGATGAGCATTCAACGTCAGGTTGGCGACGGAATGAGTCCGGCGCTGGAGGACTGGCCGGAGTATCTCAAAGACCTTCACGCCCGCATCTCGCATCGCTTCCGCAGGCCAGAGGTCAGGGGGCGCGTCCGGCGCTACCTCGTCGGGCTTCTCGACGACGTGAGGCGCAAGAATGGCTGGCAGATGGCCGAAAGCATGGGCGAGTTCCAACCGCGTGGAACCCAGCGCGTCCTGGGCGGTTCGTGTTGGGACGCCGACGAGGTGCGCGACGACTTGCGGGAGTATGTCGTGGATCACCTCGCGGACGAAGAGAGCGGGGTACTGATCGTCGACGAGACCGGTTTCTTGAAGAAGGGCGGGAAGAGTGTGGGGGTGGCGCGCCAGTACACGGGTACGGCGGGCAAAAGGGAGAACTCGCAGGTCGGGGTGTTTCTGTGCTACTCCTCTGGTAAAGGCGCGGCGTTCGTGGACCGGGCGCTGTATCTGCCGCGCGAGTGGACGGACGACCCGGAGCGGCTCTCCGAGGCGGGGGTTCCGGAGGGGGTGGGCTTCGCCACCAAAGGCGAGTTGGCCAAAGGGATGCTCGGCAGGGCTTTCGAGGCGGGCGTTGGCGCGCGGTGGGTCGTCGCCGACACGGTCTACGGCATGTCGCGCGGCCTGCGCGGGTGGCTGGAGAAGAAGGAGCGCTCGTACGTGCTGGCGGCCACCCCTTCGAAGGGCGTCTACCATGAGGGACGCCAGAGACGGGTGGGCGGAGTAGCCCGGCGCCTGCCGGAGGAGGCCTGGATCCGAGCTTCGGCCGGAGCGGGGAGCAAGGGCGAGCGTCTCTATGATTGGCACCGCGTGTCCCTGCCCGACGATGCGTCGTGCATTGCTGGATCGCCGGCGGGTCGCTGGTTGCTGATGCGCCGCCAGATCGCCGAGCCGGAGGAGATAGCCTACTATCTCTGCTACGGCCCGGCGCACACCAGCGCCCAGGAGTTGATCCAAATTGCGGGCCGAAGGTGGCAGATAGAGGACAGCTTCGCCGAAGCGAAAGGAGAGACGGGGCTCGACGAATACGAGGTCAGGAAGTGGGATGGCTGGCATCGCCACACCACCCTTTGTCTGCTCGCGCACGCCTACCTAGCGGTGGTCCGCTCGGTGGCCGAAGAAGAGGAGGACGCCGCTAAAAAGGGGATTCCGGCCCGACTCCCCGTCCCGAGCTGATCCCGCCCACCGTGGAGGAGGTGAGGCGCGTGATCCTGGCGATGGCAAAACCCGCCGGGGAGCGGGAGTTCCGGCTGGGATGGTCGCTCTTTCGTCGGATCCACCAGGCAGCGGCCAAACGCTGCCACAGAGCCAGACACAGGGCGAAACATGCCGAGGCGAAGCCGGAGGAGGACTCTCGTAGCGGACATGGCTCCAATCCAGCGAAGGCAAGCGAAGAAGCCGCACCGATGACAGCCGCCCGTGCCGAAGAGGCCGGTTCTCTCGCCGACGCCCAATGGGAGTGTGTCAGAGCGCTGCTGCCGACGCAAAAGCCGGGACAGGGGCGCCCCAGGCGCGATGACCGGCAAGTACTCCGGGCGATACTCTGGATCATGGACACCGGCTCCTCGTGGCGGGATCTCCCGGAGGAGGAATTCGGGCCCAATAGCACCGCACACGGTCGGTACCGCAAGTGGTGCAAGGAAGGGCTCTGGCCTCGGATAGCTGAGGCTCTCGGCAGATGGTCCGATCGAAGTGTCACTGTAGGATTAGAGGCTGCGCCAATAGGCGAGTAGCATATGTGCCAACGGCTAAACAAGGGGCAGTTTAATCGTTCACAGAGCCGCCAAGTACGAAAAGTAACCAGCCTATTGGCGCAAGCTCTTATTACCACGCGCTTATGAGTGCGGGCGTATCGGCGATCGTGCTTCGGCAGCCGAACCCGCGCACGGCCATACCGGACGTTGATTATCAGGTCGCCTTGATCGAACCGTATCTGCAAAGCATCGTGGGCAAACTGGAAAGAGCCGAGGAGCCGCTTTTGCTCGTGATAAACAAGAGCGGCGTCCGAATAAACCGATTGCGGGATCCCATAGACAAATTCTCCACATAAACTCATCGGCGAAGTCTCGCCGACCTCGCACCGCTCGTCGAGGAAGTCGAAGCTGCGCTCGCGGAGACGCGACCGGGGGAGAGCGTCCGCGTCGGGGCATCTTAGCTTCCGGCGCCTCCTCACAAAATCACCGGCCTCCCCTCCCGGATATGCCCGAGTATCTCCTCCCGAAGCCCTTCCAGATATTCTTCCACCTCATCCTCGCTCGCGAGGCTCGCCGCGCCGGGGCGTACTTTGACGGCCTTCGGTTCGAGCATTCTCGCGGCTTCGGTGAGGGCTTTGCCGAAGCGGTTTTCGAGGGCGAGGGCGAGGTTTTCCCACTCGGAGAGCGAGGCGGCGGCGAGCGAGTCGAGGACGGCGGCCCCGCTCTCGACTTTGGGGCGGGGGCGCTTTTTCAGGCCGGACGACGCGAGGATGGCGCTCTTTTGCCCGTCGTCGAGCTTCCGCCACGTCGCGGAGGCTTCGAGGGAGGCCATGCCCCGGTCGAAGGTTTCGGAATACCGGGCGTACGACTCGTTGAGCGCGGCCCGGAGGTGGTCGGTGGCTTCGGCGAGGAGCGGAGCCGCCGGACTCGGCTCGTCGAGAAGGGTTCGCCCTTCCCGGATGGCCCCGGCCTGCGCGGCGACATGCTCCGCCTCGGCGATGCTCGCGGAGTGGGCGAGCATGGCTTCGAGCCGCCTCCATTCGGGGAGCCTCTCGCGGGACTTCTCGGCGAGGATGCCCCATTCGGACATCTCGGAGCGAATGCGGTCGCGCTCGCTGTATACGCCGAGGATGAGGTCGTTTCCCTCGCGGTTCCGAAGGTCGCGGAGGTGCGCGGTTTCCGGGGGGGATGGGAGCGGGGCTTCCCCGCCCGCCGAGTCGGCGAGGGAGAGCATTTGCTCGACGAGGCGGCGGGCGGCTCCTCGTCGCTTCGCCACGGCACGCCCGCCTCGGTGAAGAGCTTCCGGATCTCCAGCCTTTGCGGCATCGAGACGACGAGGGTTTCGGCCCGAAGCTCCGCGGCCCCAATCTTTTTCTGGTCGAGGGTGCGTATGGTCTGGGCCGCCCCATTCACCGACGCCCGCATATGACCGCCCCCGACAAGCACGAAAACCGCCGCGTCCACCGCGTCCTGCGACCACCCGAACGGCGGCCCCTCGAACTTCGCCCGAACCTCCCTCCCCCTCCTCCCCGGCCCCACGAACGCGAGAACCTCCCTCGAAACCACGTGCTTCTCGACGTCGCCCTCGTACCCGACGCTCGAGAGCGCGTCCGCGCTCCCCTCCCTCGCCTGTTTCAAAACGGCGGGCCACCGCCCGCTGTCGGCCTCCGAGAACCGCGGATAAAGACGGTCGAGGGCCGACCTCCCGGCACTCTCGACGTTTTCACGAAGCCCGCCCCCCGAAACCTCCGAGCCCCCGCCGAGGAACACGCGGGTGTCGCGCAAAATACCGTCGAGAGCCGCTACGAGGCGGGATCGGTCGCTCTGCCTCCGCCCCTCGATGGAGGCCCGCGCCTCCTTCCCTTCCTGCGTGGAAGGCACCGGACGACCGCTTATGACCTCGCTCGCCGCCTCGAAGGAGGCGAGCGAACTTTTCAACTCGTCCGCGTTCTTCCGCGGAAGAAAGACGTGTACCGTCGCGTCCTTCCCCCCGGCGGACTGCGCCTCGGTCCTCGCCTGTTTCCAGCTCACGGCCCACTCATCGCGCACCCACACCGAGACCGCCCCGGACGGCTTCGGAGCTTCGAGGCCGAAATGGAGATGCACCTTCCGGGGAACCTTCCCTTCGCCGTGGAGGAAGCCGAGCCCTTTCAAAGATTTCCCGACGGCTTCGCGGAGTTCGCGGGAGCGGTCGGATGCGATCCTCGCGTCGTCCCCGATTATCCTCGCGCGGGCGCTTTGGTACGCGCCCGTCCATTCGGCTCCTTCGCGGGTTTGGAGGCGATACTCGCCGTCGAGGGACATGAGCTTCCCGCCCTCTACCATGCCGCTCAAAACTTCCGGGATGCGCCCCCGGAGGTTCGCGCTCCCCTCGCGGATGTCCTCGATGAGGAGGTCGGCGAGCGTCTCCGGCGTCGCCCGAAGCCCCGCGTCGCTCCCCGCCACCCGAGGAAGCTGCCCGATGAGGAAGATGAGGGCGCACAGCCGCGAGCGGAGCATGCCGTCCTCGGTGCCGTCCCTTTGATCCTGGATCGTCTCATGCACCTCTTTGAGAAGCACGCCGGACATGATCATGGGGTTCGTAAGCTGCTCGTATACGAAGTCAGCCGCCACGACGCTCCCCACAGGGTTCTCGGCGACCGCCTCCGCCGCTTCTTGAACGATGCGAAGCTGCGTCCGGAGTTGCCCCGCCGCCCCGGCCCGGTCTATGGCCCGCAAAACAAGCTCCCAGAAACGGCGGCGCGAAGGGAGGAGCGGATAGTCCGCCACGAGTACGGACTGGTCGGCCTCGGTCGGGCGTATCCCCGTCTGCGAAAGCTGGCGGTCTATTTCGCCGCTGTTTTCTTCGAGGACGCGGGCGAGTTCGGGCTTCTTCGCCTCGTCCTTTCGGAGGACGACCTTGCGGACGACCTCCTCCACGTCAGTATCGGAGAGGGAAACTTGGACGGTGAAGCGGCCTTGCAATTTCTGGAGCTGGTTTGTCCCCTGCATGGCCGACTGCCCGGTCGCCACGAAGAGGAGCCTCCCCTCGAAGCGCGACGTGCACGCCTCGACGACTTGCTGGACGCGGAGCGTCCGATCCGCGTTGTCCCCGATGTATTGCTGCAATTCGTCGAGGACGAGGAGGGTGCATGGCACGCCCCGTCCCTCGGATTGAAGCTCGAGGACGCCGGAGATCGCATCGAGCATCTCGTCGTCGCTTATGTCGTCCGGACTCGGATATTGCGCCTTTATGAAAGAACGCGCCTCCGTCTCCCCGTCGGCGAACGCCGGATACACCGAGAGGATGGCCCGGGCGATGACCGGAGACACATACAAATTTTGAAGCTCTCGGCGGAAGCCCCGGCCCTCGGCTTCGACGGCGGCCTTCACCTCGTCATAAAAGCCGCTTTGCTTCAGCCAGAGGACGAAGCGGCCTTGCGCGTATCGGCGCGGGAGTCCGGCGGCCTCGAAGAAGATGCCGAGGATGGCGAGGCGCACGCTCTCCCCGGCCCCCGATCCGAGATATCCCGCCGCGGACCACAAGCCGCCCCCGCGCTTCCCCTCGGTGTCGAGTTCGCGCAGTTTGTCACGGATTCCCTGTGGGAGATCCGCGACGGTCCGGGCCGTCGCGCCGTCGGAGAACTCCGCGTCGCGCCACAAAAACTCGAGGACGCGCACGAGGTGGGATTTGCCGGAGCCGTAAAATCCGCTCACCCACACGGCGGGCTGGTCGCCCTTGCCGAGGTTCCGCAAGTACGTGTCGAGGATCGTTTCGAGGCCGCGCTCGTACTCACCCTCGCACACGAAGCTCGAAAGCTCGTAGCGAAGCACCTCCCATTGCGACTCGGAGGTCGGCTCCCCGATCTTCGCCACCCCCCCGTTTGGAATCCCGTTCCCAACGGGGTCGCGGCTGAAAACTTCACGGTTTTTGAGATTCGTCATCCTCACCCTTCCTGTGCGTTGATCGGGACCGCCAAATAATTCCATCCATCGCGCGCGTCGAGCAGCCGATAATTCCCCCGGTCATGCTCCCCCGGAAAGAACACGAAAAGCCTCCCCCGAACCTCCCCGACACCATCTCCAAAAGCCGCGAAACCCGCATAAGCCCGAAGAGGCTCCCGAGGCCATATATAGCCACAACCCCGTCCGAGCCCCTCAAAGCCTCGATGACGGACGCCACATGCTCGGCGAAGTCGTCCATGAGGTCGTCGGTCAAATCCTCGGGCGACTCGAAATAGCTTTCGCGGTATTCGTGGGAGGACATCCATTGCGCGAACTCGCCGGAGAGGTCGAGGGCGGCCCACTCGTGTCCGGCCCTCACGGTCGCCTCCTCGAAGGCTTTGACGCGGAAGCGCATCCGGCACTCCTCAGCGGGGTCGTACATCCCGAACCATACCCGCTCCTCCGGCGCGACGCGCGCATTCCACTCGTATCCGACGAAGCGCGCGTACGCCTTGAGAAGCTCCTCCACCCTAAAGGGTGTTATGAACTTTAGCTCGCACGCGATAGCATTTGGCCATGGCTACAAGAAAACCATACCCAAGCGACGTTTCCGACGAAGAATGGCACTTCGTCGCCCCGTACCTGGCGCTCGTCC
>JACDAJ010000123.1 GCA_013695475.1 Rubrobacter sp.
GGCGGCCTCATCCGGCCTCCGTGAATGGATCATGCCTATACGTGTGCGATACGCGCGCGGCCTCGCCGGAATTATTTGGTTGCGCGGCGCGGCGCAGGGGATTACCATCAGTTCGTCGGTCGGGCAGCAGACCACGCGAAGAGACGGGGACGGGAGAAAACCATAAAGCCAAGACACACCCTCACGAGCGGCGAACCTCGCCCTCCGCCCGAATCATCCCGGTGAAAAATCCTTTCAATTAGCATGTTTCGGCAAATTTCGAGAAGAGGAGGACGACTATGGCGGACAACAGGGTAGTGGTTTACAAGGGGCCGGGCGAGGTTGCGGTCGAGGACATCGAGTATCCGAAGCTCGAGGTTCCGAAGGAAGTCGCGGACGCGATGGGGATGACGGTCGCGGCGCCGCACGCGGTCGTATTGAAGATCGTCTCGACGAACATTTGCGGCTCCGACCAGCACATGGTCCGCGGTCGGACGACGGCTCCGGTCGGGCAGACATTGGGGCATGAGATAACGGGTGAGATCGTCGAGATGGGCAGCGACGTGCAGTTTCTCAACGAGGGCGACATATGCTCCGTCCCGTTCAACATCGCGTGCGGGCGTTGCCGGAACTGCCGCGAGAGGTTGACGGGCGTTTGCCTGAACGTGAATCCGGCGCGGGCCGGAAGCGCGTATGGCTATGTGGACATGGGTGGATGGGTTGGCGGGCAGGCCGAGTACGTGCTCATTCCGTTCGCGGATTTCAACCTTCTCAAGTTCCCGGACCGCGACCAGGCGCTCGAGAAGATAAAAGACCTCACCATGCTCTCGGACATCTTCCCGACGGGCTATCACGGCGCGTACACCGCCGGAGTGACGACGGGTTCGACGGTTTATGTGGCGGGCGCGGGCCCGGTCGGGCTTGCGGCGGCGCACTCGGCGCAATTGCTCGGGGCGGCGGTTGTGATCGTCGGCGATTTGAACGAGCGGCGTCTCGCGCAGGCTCGGAGCTTCGGGTGTGAGACTGTGAATGTCGGGGACGGGGATCCGATCGAGGAGAAGATCGCCGACATCGTAGGCATTCCGGAGGTTGACTGCGCGGTGGACGCGGTCGGCTTCGAGGCTTCGGCAAAGGAGGGCGAGGAGGCTCCGGCGGTCGTCCTCAACCAGATCCAGGCCATCACCCGCGCGGGCGGCAAGCTCGGCATTCCGGGGCTTTACGTCACGGGCGACCCGGGCGCGGCGGACCCGGACGCGCAGCAAGGGACGCTCAAGATCAGCTTCGGACTCGGCTGGGCGAAGAGCCACTTCTTCTATACCGGCCAATGCCCGGTCCTCAAATACAACCGCGGCCTCATGATGTCCATCCTCCACGACAAGGCCCAGATCGCCAAAGCGGTCAACGCCACGGTGATCCCCCTCGACGAAGCCCCGCAAGGCTACAAGGACTTCGACAAAGGCGCGGCCGAGAAGTTCATCATTGACCCGCACGGCATGGTCCCGAACTAAAAACAGTCGCGCATCCTCCGGGCATCCCGGAGAACTCGAAGGGTCGGAGAATTTCTCCGGCCCTTCTCTTTGCGTCGGGGGGCGGCTCCGCGTCGCGGGTATAATTTCCGAAAGCCACGTTCGGAGGCGGCAATGCAAAAAACAAAGCGGCCATCCGCCCCCCCGGCGGAGCAAAGAATCGTCCTCCACGGAATAAGTTGGGAGACGTACGAGAGTCTCCTCTCTGACCACGAAGACAAAAGCGCGCCACGCTTCACATACGACAGGGGGACGTTGGAAATCATGAGTCCGAGTCCAGCGCACGAGCGCACGAACCGTAGATTGTCGCAGCTCGTATTGGAGATTTGCGCGGCGCGGGATCTCGAAGCCGAAGACTTCGGCTCCACCACATACAAGCGTGAGGACATCGAGCGCGGCTTCGAGCCGGACTCATGTTTCTACATAGAAAACGAGCCGCTCGTGCGCGACAAAGACCGCCTCGACCTCGAAGTTGACCCGCCCCCCGACCTCGTCGTCGAGATTGGCGTGACGAGCTTCTCCCTCGACAAACTCCCGCTCTACGCGGGCATCCGCGTCCCCGAAGTCTGGCGATACGAAGACGCCAAACTCGAAATACTCCGCCTCGACAGCGGCTCATACCGAAAATCCGCCGAAAGCAAATGCCTCGCTGGGATCCGGGCCGACGCACTCACGGATCTCATGCAAAAAAGAAAATCCCTCCGACGTACCGAATGGCTTAAAAAGATCCGCGAGGCCGCACGGAAGAATCCTCGCTAAAAACCCTTCGTCTCGCGCCGGACTTCGTATCCCATCCGTTCGAGGTCGGCGAGAAGCCACAGTTCCGCCGACTCCGCGTCGCCCCCGACGTACTTGAGCGGGACGTTCATCGTTTGCTCGCCGTCGTCTCCGACGAAAACGATCCCGATGTGTTCCTCGTGGCGGCTCACCGTCGCTTCCGGGTATTTCTCGACGGCGGGGAGTCCCATGAGTCGCATGGGGCGCATGGTATCACGCCGCTGATAAACTCTCGCCAAACCGAAAAGGTGGATGAAAGATGATCGAAAAAGCGAAACGCCCCGGCAATAAAACGAAGACGAGAGTGCGCGTCGTCGAAGGCGGAAAACAAAGAGTACGGCCCGACACCCTCGCCACCGAAGAGCCGATGGAGATACGGCTCGTGACCGGAGAATCGAAACAAACCGTCGCGGTGACGATGCGTACGCCCGGCAACGACTTCGAGCTTGCCGCCGGGTTTTTGTACGGAGAAGGAATCGTCACCGACTGGGACGAGATAAAGAAGATAAGTTATTGCACCGACCCGGATGTCGACGCCGACCAACTTTACAATATCGTCAACGTCGAGCTTCGGGAGGGGAAGGACTTCGACCTCCGATCCCTCGAACGCCATTTCTATACCACGAGCGCGTGCGGCGTGTGCGGCAAGGCGTCCCTCGAACAACTCGAACTGAAGGGATGCCCGGTGATCCCCCCCGGCCCCGAAGTCTCCGCCGAAACCATATATTCGCTGCCGGACAAACTGCGCGAGCGGCAATCCCTCTTCGAGAGTACCGGCGGACTCCATGCCGCCGCCCTCTTCGACAAAGACGGCGACCTCATCGAGCTTCGCGAGGATGTCGGGCGGCACAACGCCACGGACAAATTGATCGGATGGTCGCTCCTCGAAGGGAAGTTGCCGCTCTCGAATCACATCGTCATGGTGAGCGGGCGCTCGAGCTTCGAGATCCTCCAGAAATGTCTCCAAGCCGGGGTGCCGATCGTGTGCGCGATCTCCGCGCCGTCGAGCCTCGCGGTGGACGTGGCGAAGGAATTCAATATGACGCTCGTCGGGTTTTTGCGCGGGGAGCGATTCAATCTTTACGCCGGGAAGGGAAGAATCCCCGGATAAACGGGAAGAGCCGCGCTCCGGGGCGCGGCTCTTCCCGTTTCACCTTTCCCCCGGTTCGCTATCCCGTGAACAAAGCCACGACACCCTTCGAGGTCTCGTAAACACCCCATGCGAGCGGGAGCGACACGTATCCCCAGAAAAGGATGACGAGGACTTTGCTCGACGATGAAGGCTCTTCGCTTCTTTGGGTTTGCTCGCTCATCGAAGCCCCCTTCTATGCTTCCGCCGGTTTGCTCGACGACGAGGAGGCGCTCGTGGAGGATGCTTCCTCGCGCTCTTCTTCGCCGGACTCGCTCATGTGGAACTTCGGGTCAACGGGCTTCACGAGGAAGTTGGCGATGAAGCCGATGACGAGAAGACCCGCCATGATGAACATCGTGACGTTGTATGCGTCCGCCGAGGCGACGCCCGCGTTTAGCTGGAACTCGCGGATATAGTTCACGAGAACCGGCCCGAGAACCCCCGCCGCCGCCCACGCCGTGAGGAGGCGACCGTGTATGGCTCCGACGTACCTCGTCCCGAAAATGTCCGCGAGGTATGCCGGAATCGTGGCGAACCCGCCGCCGTACATGCTCAAAATGATCCCGAACGCGAGGACGAAGAAGAACACGCTATTCAACCCGGAGCCGAACAATGGAACGAGCGCATACAAAGCCGTCCCGAGGCCGAAGAAGATGAAGTACGTCATCTTCCGCCCGATATAGTCCGAGGTCGAAGCCCAGAAAAAGCGTCCGACCATGTTGAAAAGACTGAGAAGCCCGACGAATCCGGCGGCCGCGGCGGCGGTGATCGCACCCCCGAAGGTTTCTTGGATCATGACCGAAGCCTGCCCGAGAACCCCGATGCCCGCCGTGACATTGAAACAAAGTATGACCCACAAAAGCCAGAATTGCGGCGTTTTATGCGCGTCCCGGACGTGGACGTCGTTGCGTGTGATCATCGCGCTTTGCTCGCTTTCGGGCGGCGGCTCCCATCCCTCGGGCTTCCACCCCTCCGCCGGAACCCGCACCACGAACGCCCCGAGGCACATCGAAATGAAATACAAAACCCCCATCGTGATGAACGTCGGAGCGACGCCGACGGAACTGTCCGTCTCGAAAAGTCCTATGAGGCTCACGCCGAGCGGGCTTCCGATGAGCGCGCCCCCGCCGAAGCCCATTATCGCCATCCCCGTCGCCATCCCACGCCTGTCCGGGAACCACCGGATCAAAGTTCCCACAGGCGAGATATATCCCAAACCAAGCCCGATGCCTCCGAGGACGCCGTATCCGAAATAGAGAAGCCAGAGTTGGTGCGTCCACACGCCGATGGCGGAGACGATGAAGCCCGCGCCCCAGCAGCACGCCGCCGTGAACATCGTCTTTCGCGGGCCGACTTCCTCGACCCATTCGCCGAAGACCGCCGCCGAGAGGCCGAGGAAGACGATGGCTATGGAGAAGATCCAGCCGAGGGCCGGAATCCCCCAGTCTCCCTGGGCGGGTTCGTTTATGCCGATGACCCGCGTCAATGGCTCATTGAAAACGCTGAAAGCATACGCCTGGCCTATCGAAAGATGAACCGCCAAAGCCGCTGGCGGGATCAACCACCGATTAAAACCCGGCCCGGCCGTGATCCTCTCTTTGGACAAGAATCCGCTGATGACTCCTCCTATCCCCTCTTTACATTTCTATTTATGCGAAGCGTATTATGAATGGCTCCGACCGCGTGTCAATGATCCACTCCGGGAGCGTTCCTCCCCGCCTTCCCAAACCACATGCCGCACTTCGCTCCCAAAGAGGCAATTCCCTCTAAAAACCGTAATATAATCCGCTTACAAACAGAGTTCGGAGAGGTTAAAATCCTCCAACGAAGTAGTTTTCGCTACAAAGAAGGGGTGAGCCGCATGGCTATGGCGACGGAGAAATCTCAGGCGAACGGGAAAGAGAACGGCAAGGCGAACGGCGCTCTCGAAGTGAACACGGTTTGCAGTTTCTGCGGCGTGGGATGCGGCCTGACCGTCAAAATAGAGGACGGCGTCATCCAAAAGGTCGCGGGCGAGAAAGGCAACCCGACGAGCAAAGGCGAGGCGTGCATAAAGGGCTTGCAAGGCTGGCGGTACATGTACTCCGACAAACGCCTCACGAAACCACTCATCCGCAAAGACGGCGAACTCGTCGAAGCCTCGTGGGAGGAAGCCCTCGATCTCATCGGATCGAAGATGTCCGAGATTCGGGACGAGTCCGGCGGCGACGCTTTCGGCGTTTTCTCGTCCTCGCGCTCGACGAACGAGCTGAATTACCTCGCGTCGAAGTTCGCCCGGTCGGTACTCGGGACGAACAACATAGACTCATGCAACCGAGCCTGACACGCCGCAAGCGTCACCGGTCTGGTGGCAGTGTTTGGAACGGGCGCCGCGACTACCTCCTACGACGAGTTCGAGGAAACCGATGTCATAATTTGCTGGGGCTCGAACACGATGGAGGCCCACCCGATTATTTACAACCACATGCGCCGCGGCATAAAGAACGGCGCGAAGATGGTCGTGGTGGATCCCCGAAAAATTGACCAGGTAAAAAAAGCCGACAAGTGGCTCCCCGTCCGAGTCGGCACCGACATCGCCCTCGCCAACGCGATGGCGCACGTCATCATCGAAGAAGACCTCCACAACGAAGACTTCATCGAACGCGCGACCGAAGGCTTCGACGAGTTCGCGGAGAAAGTCAAGGAATACACGCCCGAGCACGCCGAGGAGATAACGGGCGTCCCGGCGGACGACATCCGCGAAGTCGCGCGTATGTATGCCACGGCGGATAAAGCGACGCTCAATTGGACGCTCGGCATCACCGAGCACCACAATGGATTGGACGGCGTCTTCGCGCTAATAAACCTCGGACTTTTGACGGGACACGTCGGGAAGTATGGAAGCGGACTCAATCCGCTTCGTGGGCAGAATAATGTGCAAGGTGGCGGGGATATGGGCGCTTTGCCGAACCGGCTCGTCGGCGGCTGGGACTGGGACGACGAGGAGGCTAAAGAAAAGTTTGCGGAAGTTTGGGGAGTGCCGCTCCCCGACAAGATCGGCAAAAACCAGGCGCAGCTTCTCGACGCGATGGAGGAAGGGGAGGTCCGCGCTATGTACGTCATCGGCGAGAACCCATGCCAGTCCGACGCCGACGAGAACCACTCCTCCAAGCTCTTCAAAGACCTCGACTTCCTCGTCGTTCAAGACATCTTCCTCACGAAGACGGGGCGACTCGCGGACGTGGTATTGCCCGCGGCGGCGAGCTGGGCCGAGACGGACGGCACGTTCACGAACGGCGAGCGGCGTGTGCAGCGGGTGCGCAAAGTCGGCGACCCGCCCGGCGAGGCGAGGGACGACATCTTCATGCTCCGCGACGTGGCGAACCGCATGGGAGCGGGTTGGGATTTCGAGACGGCGGAGGAAGTGTGGGACGAGCTTCGGACGCTCGCGCCGAACTTCGGCGGCATCACCTACGAGAGGATAGACAAATACGGCGGCATCCAATGGCCGTGCCTCGACGGCTCCATCGAGGAAATATCCGACAACGACCCGCGCGAGCAGCTAACCGGGGCCGACAGCGAAGTGGACGAAGAGGACGGCGGCGGCACGACGACCGCCGTGAAGCCGAAGACCGTCGGGACGAAGTTCATGCACGCGCATCTGTGGGCGGACGAGGTGAAGAAGCGCGTCCCGTTCCACCCGGTGGACCATGAAGGCCCGGTCGAGATGCCCGACGACGAGTATCCGTTCCAGCTCACCACGGGTCGGCGCCTCGCTTTCTACAATACCGGCACGATGACCATGGACTACAAAAAAGTCAAAGACGACGAAGAACTCCTCGAAATCTGCGAGGAGGACGCGAACAAACTCGGCGTCGAAGACGGAGA
>JACDAJ010000139.1 GCA_013695475.1 Rubrobacter sp.
CCGACCGCCGACGCCATCCGGGTCGTCACCGACGCGGGGCAAAACCTCCGCCTGACCGACCTCGACGAGGAGATCGGCACCACCGTTGACGGCGAACTCGCCTTCGACGACGCCGACGAGAACGCCGGAGGGCAGCCCGCCGTCGTCGGCGCCGGGTACACGAACAACGTCCCGGATGCCGAGGACACGATGCTCTTCGACATCGACCTCGCCACCGGGAGCCTCCTCCAGCAGGACGCGAACCCCGGAGTCCTCTCGACTATCGGGCCTCTCGGAGTCGAGTTCACCTCGAACGTCGGCTTCGACATCGCCGCCCCGAACGACGACGCATACGCCGTCCTCCAGCCGGGCGAGGGGCTTCCTTCGAGCCTTTATTCCATTGACCTCGACTCCGGCGCGGCGACCGAAATCGGCGCCATCGGAGCCGGAGAAGTCGTCGGTGGATTCGCCATCCCGACCGGGGATATGTCGGCCATGATGGAGGATGGAACCTCCGGCATGGGAACGGAGATGGATGTCATACCGGACACGGGCGGATTCTCGCCGCTCGCGGTCGTCGGCGCGGCTCTCGCCGCCTTCGCCATAGCGGGCGGGGCCATCGCGCTCCGCACGGTGAGGCGCGACGCTTCCTGAAAAACGGGCGACACGAAAGCACGGGGGCAATTTCCGGGACAGGCCGCGAGGCCCGTCCCGCCTCCATGCGTCCCCGTTGCCGAACGACCCATCGGTTAATATGAGATGAGTGGGAGAAGACTCGCAAAAAAGATCGCCATCGCCCCGCCGGACGTTCATGGAGAGGCTCCGACCCCGCATGCGCCGCCGGGAGGACGAGGCCGTTTTTCGAGGAGCGTACGACGAGCATGGGGCGGAGCTTTTCCGGTTCGCGCTCCGCTCGCTCGGCGACCGCGGCCTCGCCGAGGAGATCACACAGGAGACCTTCGTCCGGGCGTGGCGCTCGCGCGAAAGGTTCGACGAGGGACGGGGTTCGCGGAGGACGTGGCTCTTCGCCATCGCCCGGAACCTCGTCATAGACGCCGCGAGGGCGAGAAAAAGCCGCCCCGCCTCCGACTCGGGCGGGAGAGAAACCGCCGATTCGTCGGTCGAGGATCCCGCGGAGGGTTCGCTCCGGGGGATGCTCCTCTCCGAGGCTCTCGAATCTCTCAGCGAGGATCACCGCTTCGTCGTTCAGGAAATTTACTTCCGGGGCCGGAAATACTCCGAGGTCGCCGAGGAGGCCGGGGTTCCCTCCGGCACCCTTCGCAGCCGCATGTACTATGCGTTAAAGTCTCTGCGACTCGCACTGGAAGAGATGGGTTGGCCCGATGAGAGATGACGAAAACCACCGACGGTACCGGGAGCTTCTCGGCGCCCGCCTGCTCGGAGAAATCGAGCCCGAGGAGGAGTCCGAACTCGAGCGCCACCTCGAAACCTGCCCCGAGTGCCGCGCCGAGGAAGCCGAGCTTCGCTCCGTCGCCGACCTCCTCGGAGAGCCGGGAAGCCTCGAAAAAGAAGACCTCGAACCGCCCCCCGAACTGAAAGAGAAGGTCGTCGAAGAAGTGTTCGGCGACGGAAGAGGCGGAGGTGACGGCGGGCGACGCGCCCGGACGAAAGCCCCGCTCGCCGCCTTTGCCGCGGTCGCCGCCGTCGTCCTCGTCGGGGTCGCCGCCGTTTTCGTCGGACTCCCGAACTCGGGCGCCCCCGGACTCGGCGACGAGGAGCCGATATCCTTCGGTTCTCCTCCGGTGGGCGTGACTGTCGAAGCCTCCGTCGTCGCCCACACGTGGGGAACCGAACTTCTCATGGACGCCGAGGGACTCGAAGCCGGCGAGGTATACACCGTCTCCATCGAGCGAGAAGACGGCGACACGGTGCCGACCGGGACATTCATCGGAGTTGGGGGGGCGAAAATAGACTGCGCCCTCAACGCCGCCGTCCTCCGCCAAAACGCCTCGGCCGTCGTCATAGCCGACTCCGACGGCGAGCAGATCCTCCGCTCGAACCTCGAAGACCGTCCCCCGAGCCTGTATACATAGCCCGCTCCACTCGTCGGCGGGGATGCGAAGGCGCCGACGAGGTTTTTTCCTTTCACCATGAGGCCGCCGCCGAAGCGATATCCTGGACAATCCACGAACCATCCTTCGGAAAACCCGGGAGTCGGGACGTACGTCTCGCATCGTTTCGCCTTTTCCGACTCCCAATCCCACACGGCATCATGAGTTATTCGGGTTGATCGGATCCGACGCCGATACTTCGTGTGGCCGCTAACGAACCTCCGGCTTCCTCGCCCGCATCGAATACATGAGCGGCACCTTCGGAATATTCTCCGGCAAACGGTACGTGTCGAATCCGCTCTTTTCGAGGACCGGCCACCTCGGGAAGAGCGTATAGTCGTGTTCGTGAAGGAGTTCGACGGACAGTCCGGCGGAGATCGCCGCGCTCACGACCTCCCCGAGCGGATGGTTCCATTCATACGTTTTGTTATTCACGGTCTCCGCCCCGAAGTCGGCGTATGTTCCGGGTTCGTCCCAAACCATCGGCTCGCCGCTGTGGAAATAGTTGTGTTCGACCGTGAGATCTTCATCCCCGAAAACATCCGTGAACGGATGGAACTCCGAAAGATATAAAAACCCGCCCGGCTTTACGAGGGACGCGGCGACCTCGGCCCATCTCTCGACGTCCGGGAGCCAATTCAACGCGCCGAGTCCCGTATACACGATGTCGAAAGTCCGTCCTCCGAGAACCCCCCTCGCATCGTACACGTTCGACTCGACGAACTCCGCCTCGATGCGGATGTCCGAGGCGAGCTTCCTCGCCGCCTCGACGGCGGGGGCGGAAAAGTCGAGGCCGACGACTCTCGCGCCTCGCCTCGCCCACGAGAGCGTGTCAATCCCGAAGTGGCATTGGAGATGGACGAGGGACTTTCCTGAAACGTCGCCGACTTCCTCGACCTCGAACGGACGGAGACGTTCGTCGCCGGATATAAATCCCTCCACGTCGTAGAAATCTCCGCTCGTGTGGATCGGGACTCGCTCGTCCCAGTTCGCCCGGTTCGCCACGAACCACTCGTCTCTTTCGCTCATGCCTTCTCCTTGTGGGGGGTTCGGTTCATCGTTTCCCCGGCGCGACGGCGAAGCGCCGCGCCGGGCGGGCATCACAAGTCGCGTTCGTAGTGGAAGATCCACTCACCGAGGTCATCCTTCATCTCGCGCCCGCTCCGCTCGAAACCATAGTTTTCGTAAAGCCTCTTCGCCCGCTCGTTATCTTTATGCGTCCATAATTGCGCCTCTTTATATCCGCGCGAACGGGCTTCACCGAGCGTCGCGTCCACGAGCATATTTCCGATCCCCTCGCCCCACCTTCCGGGCGCGACGAAGACCATCCCGACGTGGCAAAGCCCGTCCACCTTCGGCCCCGCCCCGTCGTCCGCGAGTCCCGGCGTCCCGCACGCCACACCCACAATGTCGCCTCCGGCACCCTCGGCGATGAGGAGGAAAGAGTCCGGGTTTTTCAAATGGCTCCGCGCGCTCTTCTCATGCCCCGGCGGGGCGGCCTTCCCTCCGCGCCTCGCGGTGTCCGAAGATTTCCACACCGAGACGGCGGCCTCGATGTCCGACGAATTCCCGAGTCGCGTGGATGCGCCGCTCACGGGAGGTTCTCGATCTCCACAGGCTCGATGTCGTCCGCCGTCTCGAACCCGAATACCCGCGAATAAAAATAAAGCTCGCCCGTCACGGCTCGCTCGATGTTCTCGGACTTCCGGAACCCGTGCTGCTCGCCCTCGAACGGCACATACGCGACCGGAAGCCCCTTTTCGCGGAGCGCGTCCACCATCGCCTCCGCTTGATTCGGAGGGACGACCTCATCCTCGAGTCCCTGAAAAAATATGACCGGGCATGAAAGTTTCTCGGTCGCGTGGATCGGCGAGCGTTCCTTATAAAGCTCCACATCCTCAGGATACGCCCCGATGAGCCCATCGAGATACCGCGACTCGAACTTGTGCGTCTCCTTCGCCAAAGCCTCCGCGTCGGAGACCCCGAAGTGCGACGCTCCCGCCGCGAAAACATCCCGGAAAGTGAGGGCGCACAGCGTCGTGTACCCGCCCGCGCTCCCGCCCGTGATCGCAAGCCGCTCCCCGTCCACGAGTCCTCTTTCCACGAGATATTTCGCCCCGTTCACGCAGTCGTCCACATCCACGACACCCCAGTTTCCGCGCAGCCTCTCGCGGTACTCGCGACCATATCCGGAGCTTCCGCCGTAGTTCACATCGAGGACGGCGAAGCCCCGGCTCGTCCAATATTGGAGCGAGAGGTCGAAGGATGCCGTCGTCATCGCCGTCGGGCCGCCGTGGCTTGACACGACGAGTGGCGGAAGCTCGCCGGACGCGGCCTCATAATCGGCGTTCTTCGGCGGATAAAAGAAGGCATGCGCCGTGAGACCATCCTCCGTCGGGAACTCGATGGCCCTCGGCTGGGAGAGATATCCGGAGTCGGGACTCGCCTCCCGCGACTTTTTGAGAACTTCGACGTCGCCGCTCTCCACATTCATCGCGACGATGGATCCCGGCTCCGTCGAGGAGCCTCCCCGGAAAAAGACGCGACCGTTTCCACCGGACTTTATCCCCGACACCACCGAGTACGGAGTCTCTATTTCGTCGAGCTTCCCCGAGTCGGCGTCGAGGCTCGCGAGATGGGATCCCCCATCCCGAATATACGTGCATGCGATGCGCCCATCCGAGAGAAAAGCATACGTGGACATCCCGAACCCCCACTGCGGAAGCCCGAACTCCGCGTCCGTTTTGTGAAGGGATACGGCCTCCCCTTCCCGATGCAAATTCCACCATCCCGTCCGGTCGGAGACGAAATGGAGCGCCCCTTCCGGCGAGAACTCCGGCTGGAAAATGGACTCGTCCTCGCCGCCCGCGACCTTCCGAGCATTCGTGGGAAGCCCGTCCCCATCCATCACCCCGACCCACAATTCCGTCCCATCCCACGGCATGTTCGGATGGTTCCATGAGAGATATGCGAAGCGGTTTCCGTCGCGGCTTATGCGCGGGGAAGAGAAGAAGTCGCTCCCCGTCGCAAGCACCGTCTCCGATCCATCGTCGAGCGAGACAGCGACTATTTCGTTCTTCGGCTCGCCGTCTTCCGAATGGTCTTCGCGGACGGCGATGAGTCGCCCCCGTTTTTCGTTCACGGTCATGTCGGCGTACCGATGTTCCGGTGCGCCCGTGAGTGGCTCGGGTTCTTCGCCGCGCCTCGCCCGGTGAAGTTTCTGGTCGGCGAAGTTCGAGAAATATACGGTTCCATCATGGGCGACGAAGTCTCCGCCGCCGTATTCGTGGACGCGGGTTCGGGCGTTGAACGGGGGAGGAGTGACGTCTTCCGTCTTTCCGTCAGAACCTCGGCGCACTATGACCGAGCGGCCGCCTTCGTCGGGGCGGCGTTCGAGCCAATATATGTCGCCTCCGTCCACCGAAACCCCGCCGAGTCCGACTCCGCCGCTCGCGACGTCCGTCACGGAGATCGGGGATTTCCACGAGCCGTATGGGGCGGTCTTCATATTATCCGTCCTCCCGGAAGTGCCTCGCTTCGACTTCTTGGTAATGTCCGCAGTTCTCGCATGTGAACGCCCGGACTTTGCGCGAGGAGAACGCCGGGACTATGGTGGTTTTATTGAAATCATAGACGTGTCCGCAACTTTCGCACTTTTGGTGGAACGTCACGACCGTGCCTCGCTCACGGATAATTTGCCCGCCCGTCATCTCGATAGCCATTGCCCGCGCCCCTTTTCGTAGTTCGCCTTCGCTGCCGTAATTTTACGCCGCCGCTCGACGGAGACCGGGAGACGAACTCACATCGAAGTATGGGAGCGGACGAGAAAACCCGGCGACTGGAAGAAGTCTCCCCCGGCCGCCGGGTTTGTTGGAAGGTTTATCCCATCGTGAACGGGTCGCGCGTACTCCCCGAAAGCTCGACCCACACGCTCTTTGTTTCACAGAATTCGTTTATGGAGTCAAGGCCGTTCTCGCGTCCGAGTCCGCTCGATTTGTAGCCGCCGAACGGCGTGTTGAAAGAGAGGGTGCGGTACGCGTTGATCCAAATCGTCCCGGCCCGTATCGCGTGCGCGACCCGGTGCGCCCGTTGTATGTCCTTCGTCCATATCCCGGCGGCGAGGCCGAACTCGGTGTCGTTGGCGAGGCGGATTATTTCTTCTTCACTCTCGACGGGGATGACCGACAAAACCGGGCCGAAAACCTCCTCGCGGGCGATCCGCATATCGTTGTCCACTCCGGTGAGGATGGTCGGCTCGACGAAGAACCCCTCCTTGAGACCTTCGGTGTCGGGGCGATTCCCGCCGCTCACAAGCTCCGCGCCTTCTCCTTGCGCGGTGTCTATGTAGTTCAAAACTTTGTCCATTTGCTCGCGGAAGGCGGACGGCCCCATCTCGGTGTCGTCGGCGAGCGGGTCTCCGAGCTTTATCGTCGAAGCCCGGTCGGAGAGCCGCTCCACGATCTCATCGTGGGATTTCTTATGCACGAGGAGCCTCGACCCGGCGATGCACGTCTGTCCGGTCGCCGCGAAGATCCCGGATATGACACCGTTCGACGCCGCCTCGACATCCGCGTCCTCGAAGACGATGTTCGGCGACTTCCCCCCGAGTTCGAGGCTGACTTTGGCGAGGTGGTCCGCCGCGCTTTTCATGACGAGCTTCCCCGTCTCCGTCGAGCCGGTGAACGCGACTTTGTCCACGCCAGGATGCGCTGTGAGCGCGGCTCCCGCGCCCGCGCCATACCCCGTCACGACATTGAAAACCCCCGGCGGGAAACCTGCCTCCTCGAAAAGTTTCCCGAATTCGAGAGTCGAGGCTGAGGTATGTTCGGCGGGTTTGACGACGAAGGTGCATCCGGCGGCGAGGGCGGCGGGGAGTTTGAACGAGAGAAGGAGGAGCGGACTGTTCCACGGTGTGATCGCCCCGACCACCCCCACCGGCTCCTTCCTTGTATACACGAAGAAGTTCGGCTTGTCCGAAGGAATGGTGTCGCCGTGTATCTTGTCGGCAGCCCCCGCGAAATAGTAATACCACTCCGGGAGTCCTTTCAATTGACCGCCCATCTCTCGGAGGAGCTTCCCGTTGTCGGTGCTTTCGACGAGCGCGAGATTGTCGGCGTTCTCCCCGATGAGTTCGGCGAGGCGGCGGAGGAGGCGCGCCCGCTCCGTCCCGGTCATCCTCCCCCACGGCCCCTCGTCGAAGGCGTGGCGGGCGGCTTTCACGGCCCGGTTCACATCCTCGGCTTCGGCCTCGGAGATCGTCGCCCACGCCTTCCCGGTGAACGGGTTCGAACTCTCGAAAGTCTTTCCCGAGAGCGGCTCGACCCACTCGCCCCCGATGAGCATCCCGTATTTGCGCGTCTCTTCCTGTTTCGGAGCTTCGATGAGTTGCATGGATCCTCCTTCGTCGGATTGCATTTCAGCTTGTCATCCCGCTTCGCCAGTCAGCCCGCTTCGCTCGTCAGCGAAAAACAAAAACCGCCTCACGGAACTATCGCCGGACGAGCCACTTTCCTCGCCTCCTCTCTTTCGATGGCCTCTCCCGCTTCCTCCAGACTGTATTCGCGGTCGGACAGTTCGTCGAACGGGTGGTCTTTGTGCTTTCGTTCGAGGAAGCGGATGGCGCGGTGGAGGAACCACGGCTGGTAACGCACGAAACCTTGAATGCGGATGACCTTCCTCGTTATGAGTCCCGGAGCGAGGGATATTTCGTGCGACTTGTCCACGCTGACGTTGCCGATCTCGGCTATACGCCCACCCGGCCTCACAAGCCCGATGGCCTCCACGAACGCCTCCGGAACGCCCGTGACTTCGAGGACCACATCCGCGCCGTATCCGTTCGTCAGTCTTTGGACTTCGGAGATTCGCTCGTCCGCGCTCTCGAATTCGCGCATGTCCACGATATGCTCCGCTCCGAACCGCTTCGCAAGCTCGATCCTCTCAGGTATCCCCTCGACGACGATGACCTCCGCTCCCATGTCCCTCGCGACCGCCGCCGCGTAAAGACCGAGGCCGCCCGCGCCTTGTATAACCAAACTATCGCCCGCCGAAAGCCCGATCTCATGAAGTCCGTACAAAACCTGCGAAAGCCCGCAATTCGCCCCCGCCACGACCTCGTCCGGCACGGTGTCCGGGACTTTGTAGAAATACTGATCCGGCTGAATATAGTAATGAGTCGCGAACGCCCCCGTGAAATGGGGGAACTCCTCGGCGGCTTGCGACCAGAAAGAATACGCTTTCTGGCAAAGGTTGAAATCCCCTTTCAGGCACGCCGGACACTTCCGGCACGTCCGATAATATGGCGCGATGATGCGGTCGCCGACCGATACTTTCTCGCCCGCGTAATCCGTCTCGACGCCCTCTCCGAGAGCTTCGATCTCCCCGACGAACTCATGTCCGAGGACGCACTCCCGAAGCAGCGGATGGTGATGGTGGTAAATATGGACCTCCGAGCCGCACGTGTTCGCCCGCCGCACCTTCGCGACGACCGCGTCCGGCTCCGGACTCGGGACATCGAACTCTTTGATAACGACTCTCTCCGGCCCGACGAGGGCGGCGACTCTACCTTTCAACGTTCCATCTCCTTCCCCGAGCCGCGACGAAAACACGTCCGCGGCGCTTCGCTTTCCCTGAAATACAGCTTACCCGATACCGCGCCCGGACACTCGCGGGAAAGATCTGGAACGCGCCGCGAATCGGGATGCCGCGGCCCGCTTTCCCCGGACACCCTCTTTTCCCGCCCGACGAACTTTCGCCGACGGCGGTCGGAGGCTTCGACGGCGGACGCTTTATTCTTTGTCCTTCCCGACTCCCGAAGCGGGCGTCAGCGAGCGGCTCCCGACTCCCCACTCCCCGGAGCGGAGCGACCCGAGCGAAGCTCCTCGAATATCGCCTCGTTATGCTCCCCGACATCCGGTATGCGTCCCATCTTCGATTCGTATCCGTCCATGTTCGCGGGCGGGAGGAGAGCGGATATGGCTCCGGCGGGTGAATCCACGCTTCGCCACCTTTCTCGGGCGGCGAGCTGCGGATGCTCGAGCATGCCCCGCACATCCCGCAGCCGGGCGTTGGCGACGCCCGCCCCGTCGAGCCGCTCCGCCGCCTCGTCCGCCGTGATCCGCGAGAACGCTTTCTCGATCTCCGCGTTGAGAGACTCATGGTTCTCGACTCGCCGTGAGTTCGTTGAAAATCGCTCGTCGGCGGCGAGGCTCGCGTCTCCGAGGACTTCTTCGCACAGCTTTTTCCATTCACGCTCGTTTTGTATTCCGAGGAACACGATCTCCCCATCGCCGCACGGGTACGGGCCGTATGGGGCGATGGCGGCGTGGCTCGCCCCGGTTCGGGGCGGCTGGCGGTCGTTGTACATCGTGAAATACGCCGGAAAGCCCATCCACTCCGCGAGGGCTTCGAGCATCGAAACCTCGATGTTCGCCCCTTCGCCCGTCCTCTCTCGTCGGAAGAGAGCCGAGAGAACTCCCGAATACGCGTACATCCCGGCGGCGATGTCCGCGATGGAGATGCCCGCCTTCGACGGTGTTTCGGGCGTCCCGGTCACCGAGACAAGCCCCGCCTCGCACTGAACGAGGAGGTCATACGCCTTCCGGTCGCGATGCGGCCCCGAATCCCCGTAGCCGGAGATGGAACACGTTATGAGCCGGGGATGTTTCTCTCGAAGCGCATCGGCTCCGAGGCCGAGTCTTTCCGCCGCGCCGGGCGCGAGATTTTGAACGAAGATGTCGGTCTTTTCGAGGAGCTCCCCGAGGATTTCGCGCGACTCGACATCTTTCAAATCGAGGGCGAGCGACTCTTTCGAGCGGTTCAGCCACACGAAATGGCTCGCCATTCCTTTCACCGTCTCGTCGTAGCCGCGGGCGAAGTCCCCGGCTCCGGGGCGTTCGACCTTTATGACCCTCGCCCCGAGGTCGGCGAGTTGGCGGGTGGCGAACGGCGCGGCGACGGCCTGTTCGAGGGAGACGACCGTGATCCCGTCGAGCGGAGCCGGAAGCGTCATCCGAACACCCCCGCTCCGATGGATGAGGTCGGCGCGTGTCTCGGAAAGTGAGACGCGCATCCGACCGCGGAGACGACCGCCTCCGGCACCGATCCGGCGAAAGACACCGAACCCGCGACGCGCCTTCCCGCGACGCGCTTTTTCCCGTCCCCGAATGCGCCCCGGCGAGCCGCCTCCGCCGATTCGTCCCCGATGTGGGAGAAACGCCTCACCGAGCGATGCTCCATCGAAGGACGCTCCGCCGCAATGCTTCCGTGAGGACGGTGGATGCCCCCGGCGACCTTCGCCGACCGGACCCGGCAAAAAAAGCTGACGAGCGGAGCGGGCTGACAAGCGCGAAGCAAAGCGAAGCGCGTGCGCGGCGGAGCCGCCAGGCGAGCCGCATCAATACGACCTCGGCATCCCGAGCACGCGCTCGCCGATGTATGCGAGGATGAGGTTCGTGGAGATCGGGGCGACCTGGTAAAGCCGCGTTTCCCGGAACTTTCTCTCCACGTCGTACTCGGCGTCCACGCCGTATCCCCCGAGGGTTTGCATTGCGACGTTGGCGCACTCCCACGAAGCGTCGGCGGCGAGCATCTTCGCCATGTTCGCCTCCGCGCCGCACGGCTCGCCCGCGTCGAAAAGCGAAGCCGCCTTTTCGACCATGAGGTTCGCCGCCTCGAGGTTTGCGTATGCGCGGGCGATGGGAAATTGCACGCCCTGGTTTTCGCCGATCCTCCGCCCGAAAACCTCGCGCCCGTTCGCCCGCTCGACCGCCCGTTCGAGGAAGAAACGCCCGTCGCCGACACACTCGGCGGCGATGAGGATACGCTCGGCGTTCATCCCGTCGAGGATGTATTTGAGGCCGCGACCCTCCTCGCCGATCCGGTTCTCCGCCGGAACCTCGACATCGCGGAACTCGAGTTCGTTCGTGAAATTGTTCATCATCACGCGGCGGCGCTTCACGTCGAGGGACTTTCCTTTTATCTCGCGGAGATCCACGATGAAAACCGAAAGCCCATGCGACTTTTTCTCGACCTTTTCGACGGGCGTGGTTCGGGCGAGAAGCACCATGAGGTCGGAATATTGAACGCGCGAGATGTATATTTTTCGCCCGTTTATTATGTATTTGCCGTTCTTCTTTTTGGCGAAGGTTCGGGTCGCGGTGGTCTCGGTTCCGGCTTCCGGCTCGGTCACGCCGAACGCCTGGAGGCGAAGTTCTCCGTTCGCTATTTTCGGCAAATACTCACGTTTTTGGGCTTCGGAGCCGTGGCGGAGGACGGTTCCCATGACGTACATTTGGGCGTGGGCGGGGTTCGCGTTCGCCCCGCTTCGGTTCGCCTCCTCCAAAATCACGCACGCCGCCGAAAGGTCGAGTCCGAGGCCGCCATACTCCTCGGGGATGAGCGCGGCGAGGTGCTTCGACTCGGTCATCGCCCGAACCCACTCCTCCGGGTACTCGCGCTTTTCATCGAGGTCGCGCCAGTATTCGTTCGGGAACTTTTGGCAGACTTTCCGAACTTCCTCGCGGAGCTTTTCGTGGCTTTGCCGCGCCGTCATATCCTCCCTCCGATGTTCACTTCATGTCCGGCTCGGGTCTCGACATGCTCGGGGAATGGCCTCGCTTATATACCATGATCGTCCGTTTGAAAGAGATGACGACCGTCCCACGCTCGTTGTATCCGGTCGTCTCCACGCGAACGATGCCGACGTTCGGACGCGACTTCGACTCCCTCTTTTCGAGGACGCGAGACTCGGAATAAACAGTGTCGCCTTCGAAGACGGGTGCGGGGAGTCGCACTTCGTCCCACCCGAGGTTCGCGAAGACGTTTTGGGAGATGTCGGTGACGCTTTGCCCGGTGACGAGGGCGACTGTGAAGGTCGAGTCAACGAGCGGCTTGCCGAACTCGGTCTGCGAGGCGTAGTGGTGGTCGAAGTGGACGGGGGCGGTATTCTGGGTGAGGAGCGTGAACCAAATATTGTCGGTCGTCGTCACCGTCCGCCCGAGGGGATGTTTATATATGTCCCCTTCCTCGAAGTCCTCGAAGAAACGGCCTTGCCAGCCTTCGGTTTTCGGTGTCATACGTTCGCCCTTTCGCCGGAAAACTTTGCCGGAAGGAAACTATAAATGAAACGCGGCGTTATGTTCCGGGGAGTCGGGAAAAGCCGGGGCGGTATTTCCGCTGCCGACGTTCCCCCATGAACGGCGAAAGTTCATCGGACGTGGAAGCGAAAGCATCGCGCAAAAGTGAATCGGGAGCGACCCGACTCCCGACCCCCGAAGTGAGCGTTAGCGAACGGCTCCCGACTCCCCGGAGCGGCCGGAGGGAGCGACCATGCGGAGCATCGCCGAACAAAGCTCGCTCTCCGCGTCGAGGAAGCCGTCTATAACGTCGTAATGGTTCTTCCCTCCGAGCACGATGAGGTCGCCGGTGAGGCCGCTCTTTTTCCACGCTTCGAGATAGTCGCGCGATTGGCGGGCGAGTTCGGAAGGCTCCTCGCTTCCGTGGGCGAGGAGGAGGGGTGGGGCTTCGTCCGGTATATCGAAGAGCGGACTGTACAGACGCACTTCCTCCCACGTAAATTGCAATTGCGGCTGCATGAACGTGTATGGGAACGGCGTGAGGTCGAAGAGGCCGCTGATGGCCGTCGCGCTTTTTATGATGTCCTTCGGAAGCCCGTATTCCTCTTCCCACTCCGTCGAGAGGAGAGTCGCGGCGAGGTGTCCGCCCGCCGAATGTCCGGCGACGTGGATGTTTTCCGGGTCGCCGCCGAACGACGATGCGTTTTTATACGTCCACGCGACGGCGGCTCGAATCTGGCGGACGATCTCGGCCAATTTCACCTTCGGGCAAAGCGAATAATTCACCGAAACCGTCGCGATTCCTTTCGATGCCGGGCCGCGAGCGACGAAGCCGAACTCGCCGCTCCTCCTCGCCCGCCAGTATCCGCCGTGGATGTATACGAGAACGGGTGAGGCCGACTCGTTTTCCGGGACGGGATAAATATCCACGTATTCGTCGAGGGTCGGGCCGAAGGGGACGTTCGCTTCGTGTACTCGCTCGGAGCGGAGCTTCTCGCTCTCGCGGAGGTAAAAATCCGCGTAGATTTGCACGTCCGGGACGGTTTCGTAAAGGTTGTATTCGGCGTCGAGTTCTTCTTGCGTGGCGAAGTTCCGATAAAGCATGAAGCCTCCTTGTCTCCTTATATGAGCCGCATCCGGGCGACGATGACGGGCGGTATATTCGTGAGGTTTCGCCACGAGAGCGGCGAGCCGCCATCCCTCGATTCTTCTCCGAGGCTCGGCTCCTCGACGGCATCCATGACGAAGCCCGCCTCGAAGCACGCGCCGAGGAGTTCGTGGAGCGGGCGGTGGAAATAATAGTGCGGGTTCGGCTCGCCGGGCATCCCCGCGCCTTTTCCGGGCGGCACGTCGAGGTATCCCGAGATTTTGACGGAATATTTCGTCGAGAGTTCGCCGTCGTCGTCGTCCATTTCGGCGAGCATCGTCGTCGCGTTCGAGTTGAAGCATGGATGCGGCACGGAGAACACGAAGCGTCCGTTCGGTTCGAGGAGCTTCGCCAAAGCCCGCGTGAGCGGTTCGATGGCCGCCATGTCCATGAGCGCCATATTGCAAACTGCGGAGTCGAAACTTCCGGTGTCGCCGAGCGCGAGGAGTTCGGATTCGTCCGTCGCGTCCACGAGGCGGTATTTGATGTTCTCCGTGTCCCTCGCCTTCGCCCGCTCGAGGAAATTCTCGCTGAAATCGGTGGCGACGACGTTCGCTCCGAGGGCGGCGAGTCGGCGGGACATGACGCCGTTGCCGCACGCGACTTCGAGGATGCTCTCGCCGGGCTTCACTTCGAGGAGGCGTTCGGTGGCGGGGTCGACGAGGGTGTTTTGGAAGAGGTTCCCGTCGCCCATGTTCTCGTCCCAAAAAGATGCTTTCGCATCCCAGAGTTCTCGCGCTTCTTTATTCAGCGAGTGAGTTTTCCCGTCCATCGTCTCCTCCCGGAAGTTCGTTCCCCGCGGCGGGGGATTATATCGTGAGCCGCTTTGCGTTGGCCGCTTCGCCCTCCGCCGCCGAAACCATTGGGACGAACGGCGGGTTTCCGTTCGAGGTATCCTTTGTTTTTATGGTGGTTCGAGGGCGTGGGGGAGGGCGCATGGAGATCGGTTCGATCGTCGTTCGTTGCCACGAGTTCGAGAAGATGGTGGCGTTTTGGAGCGAGGCTCTCGGATACGTCCCGAGGGAGCCTTCGGAGGACGGGTGGGTGATCCTCCGCGACCCCGAGGGGAGAGGCCCGAACGTGTCCCTCGACCGGGTTCCGGAGCCGCTCGAACGGATCGGAGAAACGAGTCGGGTGCATCTCGATTTGTATACGACCGATCAAGCGGGCGAGGTGGAAAGGCTCATCGGGATCGGGGCGAGGCGGTACCCGCGAAAACACCATCCGGACGAAGATTTCATCGTGCTCGAAGACCCCGACGGCAACCGATTCTGCGTCGTTCAAATTCCCGGCGAAGAGAATGAAGGGGAGGCCGAGTCGAGGAATATATAGCCGACCTCGCGCCTCCGCCATGCGCCGCGGATATTATCGTTCCGTTTTCGTCCGTTTTGCGAGCGCGGACAGTTCTTCAGAATGGCGGAGGAGTTCTTCGCGGAGTTCCGGGGGATGGAGGATGGTGAAATCGCAGTCGGGGATGGCGTGGAGATTACGGGCGGGCGGCGGTGACGAGGAAGCTCCGCGGGATGCCCGGAAGGCTGCGGGGAACCGAGCGGTCGGGCAGCCGTCCGAAGTTGGCGCCTTCTTCGCCGGGCTGTGCGGCGTCCGCCTCCCAGCCGTGGCGGGCTAAAAACGCCTCCGGGGCGTTCGTACCGAAGCGTCCCTGTGCGCCGCGCCGGGCGAGGGCGGAAAGTTGCGGCCACGCCACCGGGGAGAAGAGAAGGTTCCAGTTCATGAGATCGAGGCCGAGACGGCTTCCGGACGCGGCAAGCTCGCCCACCTCGTCCAAAAGACCATGCACGGCGCTTCGGGGCAGATAGAAAAGGAGACCCTCGATGAGCCATACCGACGGCTCGTCGGCTCTGTATCCGGCGTCGAGGAGCGCCTTCGGCCAGGTTTCGTCTTTGAGATCCACCCGAACCATGCGCCTCTCGCAGGTCGGGTTTGCGCCCGCCACGACGGCTTCTTTGTGGTCGAGGACTTCGGGGAGGTCCATTTCGTATAGCCGAACCCCCGACGGCCAGTCGAGGCGGAAGGCTCGGGTGTCGAGGCCGGCCGCCGCGAGGACGACTTGCCGGATGCCGGAGCTTTCGCAGGCGTCCATGAGGAAGTCGTCGAAGAAGCGGGTGCGGATGACGGCGTACATCCCCGGTCCGCCCATAGTATGCTTGGCGGGTTCCATTCGCTCGAGCCAGGCGAAGCCTTCGTCCCCGGCGAGGCTGGCGGCGAGCGGATCGTGGAAGAGGCGGTCTTCGCGCTCGGTCTCCTTCGCCCTCGCCGCCGCCATCCACCGCGAAGTGGGGGCGACGGGGTTGCTTTTGGACTTTTCCACGGCGGCTATGATCCGACCGCCGAACGAGGCTCGAGCCAGTCCCGCAGGCGCCCCCAGACCTTGTTCGCGCCGGGGCCGGCGATCATGCCGACATGCCCGGCGTCGAGCGAGACGGATTGTTTGTCTTCGCTCTTCGCAAGCTCGGTCGTGGCTTTTGTCTGTGCGGCCGGGACGACGTAGTCCCATTTGCCCGAGACGTTGAGTATGGAGCACTCGATATTCGTGAGATCCACGGTTCTTCCGCGGAGGGAGACTCCACCTTTGACGAGCTTGTCGCCCTGATAGAAATCCTTGACCCACTGTCGGAACACTTCGCCGGGGAACGGGGCGGCGTCGTCCACCCATTGACTGACCGCGAGCCACGAGCGCATCGAGACGTCGCGCTCGGCGAGGTCGCGTAATTCCCGGAGCGTCGCGCCGTACATCCCGAAGCGTTGCCCGAATGGACGGGCGACCGCGCCGAGGGCCAAAGCCTGCGCGGAGGACGCCGAGGTGATGACTTTGCTTGCGAGATCCGTGGGCAAATTCCCCATGAACCACGGGACTATCGCCGGCTCGAAGTACGCTCCGCTGGCGCGGCTCATGTGCGTCCATTGCCCGAGCATGCCGGGGTTTCGCGGGGCGAACTCGGTTGGCGCGGAGAGGAGGACGAGGTTTTTGAGCGGAGCTTCCGGGAAGAGCGCGGCGTACATGGCGCACAACGTCCCGCCCTGCGACTGTCCGAAGAGGCTGATCTCCTCCGCCCCCGAAACTTCGAGGGTTTTCTCGATCGCACCATGTATATAGTCGAGGACGAGATTCTCGATGGACAGTTTTCTGTCCTCGTTGCCGGAGATCCCGAAATCGAGCATGTACACGTCGAAGCCCGCGTCCACCAAATATTCGACCAAACTGTTTCCCGGAACGAGATCGAGAACATACGGCTTGAGAACGAACCCATACGTCAAAAGGATCGGCACCGGATGCTTCTCCCCGGTCGAACCCCCATAACGATATAGCCGGGCCTTTCCATTCTCCCAAACCACCTCTTTGGGCGTCGCCCCGGTTTCAACCTCCACCTCGCGCAAAAGCACGTGCGTACCCGTTGCGTACTTCCTTGAGCGGATAGTCTCCGGGCCGTCGTAGTCGGAAATTCCGAAAATTCCCAGGTTTTCCGCGGACATTCGGGGAACTGTATTCGGTTTTGTTATCGTCTCGAACATCGCCTTCAAATCTCCATAAGATTGCTTTCACGTCAAACTATGTGCATTTTACACACATATGGTGAATATCAAACGAGAGTGTGTCGAAGTGTGTACGGTGTTCGGAGCTTGTAATTGGCGCGGCTTTCGGGGAAGACTTCCCGAAAGCCGCGCATGTGCTTCACGTTTTCAGCCAGTCAGCATGTCGCTTTTTATTCTTGCGGAGACGCTGACAAGCTGTCAAGCGTCAAAGAGAGTCCTCGGATTCCCGACGAATATCTGCTCGATCTGCTCGTCCGTCACGCCGCCCTTTTTCAGTTGCGGCACGATGTTCTCGAAAACGTGCGTGATGTGCCAGTTTTGAGAAGCTCGGCCACGGCGTCCGGGAACACGAGCTTCCGTCCGAGCCACACGTTCACTTTGTCGTGGGACATATGGAGGCGGTCGGCGTATCCGAGTCCGATCAGCCCGATGAGCGTCCCGACGCGATGCTCGTCCGGCGGCGCGCCGACGATTCCTTGTATGCCGAAGCGGTCGAAGGAGACGCGGACTCCGTGAGACAAAGTTTCGAGGTGGTATGCGACGTTCGAGTTTCCGTCCATGTGGCCGATCATGCACCGCTTCGGGTCGGCTCCTTGCTCGATGAGATACGCTGCCTGCTCCGGCCCCATCGTCCCTTCCTGCGTGTGAGTGATTATGGGAACGCCCGTCTCTTTTTGTGCCTTCGCCCCGCACCGGAAAAGCATCGCCTCGTAGTCCGTCATGACATCTTTGCTCGTGGCGAGCTTGATGACCCCGGCCTTCATCCCGGTTCCGTTTATGCCCTCGTTTATCTCGGTGAGCATCATTTCGAGGACATCATCCTCGCCCGTCCCGAGCGCCGTGCGGAAGCCGAAATACGCGGGCGCTCCCTCGCCCTCGTAGTAATATCCCGTCGAGCATACGATGTTTGCCCCGCCCCGTTCGGAGATTTCCCGGAGGACTTCGACATCGCGGCCGCACTCGTTCGGGGTCGCGTCAATGACGGTTTTCACGCCGTGCGCCTTCACTTTCTCGGCGACGTCGAGGCCGATTTTTATGTTCGCCTCCGCGTCGTATGGGCCGATGGTCGAGTCGCCTTGATAGCCCGGATACCCGAACTGGAAATGCTCGTGGACGAGCGTCCTTCCGATGTCGTCGGAGGACACCGCCCCCGTCACCGTGTTCACCTGTGTCGCCATACGCATCCCTTCCCGAAATTAGCGTGCCAGCTTGTCAGCTTTTTGCTTTCCCCTTGTTTCCCACCCCGTGCTTGTTTTCAGGCTTTCGAGATTCCACCTTCCTTCCCGGTTTGAAAATCGCGCGTCGGACTTTTCGTGCGATGGCTTTCTCGTGTTCGAGGTCGCCTCCCGCTTTCAGCGCGTTTTGGATGATGGCACGTCGCCGACGGCTGACCGCTCTTTTTTCAGTTCCATCTTCGCGATGGACGCCCGATGCACTTCATCCGGGCCGTCCGCGAGGCGGAGTATCCTCGCCTCCGACCACATGAGCGCGAGCGGAAAGTCGCCCGAGACTCCGCCGCCGCCGTGGGCTTGTATGGCGCGGTCAATGACGCGGAGGGCCATGTTCGGGGCGGCGACCTTTATCTGCGCGATCTCGCTTTTCGCCTCTTTGTTTCCGACCGTGTCCATCATGTATGCGGCGTTCAAAGTGAGGAGTCGGGCTTGATCTATTTCGATCCGCGAGTCGGCGATCCACTCCCGAACCACGCCTTGCTCGGCAATCGGCTTCCCGAAAGCGACCCGCTCCTTCACCCTCTCGCACATGAGTTCGAGCGACCTTTCGGCCATCCCGATGAGCCTCATGCAATGGTGGATGCGACCCGGCCCGAGCCTTCCCTGCGCGATGGCGAAACCTTTTCCTTCGTCCCACAAAATGTTCGAGGCCGGAACCCGGACGTCGTCGAAGGTGATCTCGCCGTGGCCGTGCGGAGCCTCGTCGTAGCCGTATACCGAGAGCGTTCTTTCGACCTTCACGCCGGGGGCGTCCATCGGGACGAGGATCATGGATTGCTGCTCGTGGCGCGGCGCGTCGAAATCCGTCTTCCCCATGAAAATCGTGATCTCACACCGCGGAGTACCCGCCCCCGTTGACCACCATTTCCGACCGTTCACGACGTATTCGTCGCCGTCGCGCATGATGCTCGACTCGATGTTCGTCGCGTCGGAGGAGGCGACGTCCGGCTCGGTCATGCAAAACGCGGAGCGTATCCCACCTTCGAGAAGCGGCGTGAGCCACTTTTCTTGCTGCTCGGGAGTGCCGTACCGGGCGAGAACCTCCATGTTCCCGGTGTCCGGCGCGGAGCAATTGAAGACCTCGGGCGCGAAGTGCGGACTCCGACCCATGATCTCGCACAAAGGCGCGTACTCCAAATTCGAGAGTCCCGCCCCGAACTCGCTCTCGGGGAGGAAAAGATTCCAAAGTCCTTCGGATCTCGCCTTCGCTTTCAGCTCTTCGAGGATTGGCGGGAGTTGCCAGCGGTCGTCGGCGGCTTCGACTTGTTCGTGGAAGACGCCCTCGTTCGGATAGACATGCTCGTCCATGAACGCGAGGAGTTGCTCGTGGAGTCGCCTCGTCCGTTCGGACTGCTCGAAGATCATAGTTTCATCTCCCGGTTCTCGTTGGTTTTCGTCCGGCGCGACCGAGAAAGCACGGGCGTATTTTGGCGAGGATGCCGCACGTTATCTTCCCCTTCCCTGCGCCGAAGACATCCCGGCCATTGTTCCATACCGCCCCGGCAGCGGCAAGAAGACGGGGGCTTCGCGCTTGCCGCGCGCTTCGCTTGTCAGCCAAAACGAAAAGCGGCGAGCTGGAATGCGTGGGGATCATTTTTCGCGTGGCCCGCTATGATACGGAATTCGGGCGATCATCGCCCCCTCCCGAGAACCGACCCCCGAATCGCAGAGACAACCCGCCCGGTCGCCTCCTTCGTCGGGCGAGAACGCAAGTCCCTTCATCCGGACTCGGTATCACACTTCGTTTCCCGACCCTCGCTTCGGGATGGAATAAAAGAGGGTTCCCTTCTCCGACTCGACTTCGAGGTGTCCGCGGCCCGCGAGTTCGGAGAGGATTCCGTCTGCTTCGCGGGCTGTGAGGGAGGTCGCGATGGCGGCTTCGGCGGGGGAGGCGCCTCCGGCTCCGCTCTCTTTCACGGCGCACAGAAGCTCGCTTTCCTTCTCGGGGGAGGGGAGGCTCCGGCGGAGGTTTCTCGGGATGCCGAGTGCTTCGCCGTAGCCCGAGGATGTGAGCGCCCTCGCCACGGACGACGCGCCGAAGGCGGCGCATCCGAAGCCGATCAAAAACACGAAAAACGACGAGAACGCGAAGATCATATAAATTCCGCCGAGGAAGAACACCGCCCCGAGCGCGAGGTCCGAGGCCGGACTGCTCGGCGGGTTCTCCGATTCCTTCGCGATATTTTTCTCCTCGAACTCTCCCATGCCGCTCCTCCTTTGTTTGCCCGAAACACCGAGCCCGGCTGAAGAAACCTTCATTCGCCGGAAGGCGACTCGGTGAGCCGTCTCTACGAGGCTTTGCGGGGTACCCTCCGGGCACGTCTCGGAGAATGGCAAACCCCTCACTCGGACTCGTTGCAAGTTAGCTTCGGGGGTGGACGGAAGTTTCGCGCGCCGCCCCGCTCCCCCCAAAAATACGTAGTTTGAGTGATGCGCCAGAGGCGGCTTCGAGGGTACTCTTCCCATGTTGGCGGAGAAAGTCGGGAGGGTCGGATGGATCTTCGCGCTTCGCAACGGGAGTTTGCGCTTTGGCATTGAAACGGGGAAAAAGGTTCGAGGGAAGCGTGGCCGCGAGATGGGTGGCGTGGTCGTTGTGCGCGGCGTTCTTCGTCATGACCTTCTTCGTTTATGCGCTCATGTTTTTGAACGAGGCGGACATCGTTCGCGGCGGGCTTCCCTTCCTCGGTATCGCGAGCGCGGTCGTCGGCTCGCTCGTCGCCTCGCGCCAGCCGCGGAATGTCGTCGGATGGTTCTTTTTGGCGAGCGCGGTCTTCTCGACGGTACGCGCTCTTTTCGGGGAGTACGCGATATACGGGATCGAGACTTCCCCCGGCTCCGTGCCTTTCGCGGAGGTGGCGGCGTGGGCCTCGCTCGTTTTGCGGGTTCCGGGGCCGATTCTCGGCTTCGTGTGCGTGCCGCTTTTCTTCCCGACCGGGAGGCCGCCGTCGCGGAGGTGGAGCATACTCGTGTGGACGCTCCCCGCGCTCACGCCCGTCCTTATGGTCTTCGACGCCGTCGCGCCCGTCGTCGCCGTGTACGGCACGGACATCCGAAACCCGTTCGGCCTCGACGCGCTCGCGCCGTATATGGGCTTCTTTCAGGTTTTCCTCATCGTGTGCATCGTGGCGTTCATCTTCGCCGCCGCCATGAGCCTCGTCGCGCGTTTCCGGGCTTCCTCCGGCGTCGAGCGCCAGCAAATAAAATGGCTCACCCTCGCCGCGGCGATCCTCCCCGTATGGTTCACCATAAACGGCCCCATAGGCGAGAACTTCCCCCTCGCCTTCATCATCGCCGACTCGCTCATCATCGCCGGAATTCCCGTCGCGGCGGGACTCGCCATCCTCCGGTACCGCCTCTATGACATAGATTTCATCATAAACAAAACACTCGTGTACGGGACTTTGACCGCCGCCCTCGTCGCCGTGTGTTTGGGGATGATCGTAGGTTCGCAGTTCTTCTTCCGCTCGCTCACGGGGGGAGGGTCTCAGATCGCCATAGTCGCCTCGACCCTCGCCAACGTCGCGCTCTTCAACCCGATGCGCCGCCGCATACAAAACCTCGTTGACCGACGTTTTTACCGCACCCGCTACGATGCCCGCGAGGCTCTCGCCGAGTTCTCGGCGAGGCTCCGAGGCGAGACGGACTTCGACGGCCTCACGGAAGACCTCATCACGGTCGTCGAAAAGACCGTCCAGCCGGAACATGCCTCGTTGTGGCTGAGGCCGACGGAGGGTTCGGAGGAAGGGAGATGATGCGCC
>JACDAJ010000173.1 GCA_013695475.1 Rubrobacter sp.
TCCCGGAAAGACGGATGGTCGTCCACGAGAAGCGTCTTTATCAAGCGTCTCTTTCCAACTCGAACGCGAAAACAGACCCTTCCCCGGACGTGGATTCGAGCGAAAGCCCCCCCCCATGCCGACGCACGATTCGGCGCGACAAATACAGCCCGAGTCCCGCCCCCGGAACCTTCCCACCCGAGGCGTCCCGCCCGCGCCCGAACTTCTCGAAGATCCTCGCCACATCGCCCGGATGAACCCCGAACCCCCGATCAGCGACCTCGATGCGGACGAATTCTTTCCCGTTTTTACTTTCCGCAGTCGCTCGAAGTTCGATGTCCGCCCCCGCCGGCGAATGCTTCGCGGCGTTCGAGATGAGGTTCCGAAGAACCTGCCCGATCCTCCCCGAGTCCGCGAGGACTTTCACACCTTTTTCGACCTCGGAATCCACGATGAGCTTCCGTTCTCCGGGGAGGGTTCGGTGGAAGGAGGCGGCTCCGGCGATGATGCCGTCGAGCGGGGTCGGTCGCATCTCCACGTGGAAGTCGCCGCGCTCGACGCTCCCGGAGGTTCGCACGTCCTCGACGAGCGCGTTCAGCGAGTCGGTCTGCGACTGTATTTCATCGAGGACGCGCTTCCGCTCGACGCTCGAAAGCTCCCCGCACGAGAGCATGTCCGAGAGGTTCCGGACGGCGGAGAGCGGGCCGTTGAGTTCGTGGGCAACCATCGCGGTGAAGTCGGCCTTCATCACACCGAGTTCTTCGAGGCGATGGTTCGTCTCCTTCTCGGCGGAGAGGAGGTTTTCGCGCTCGGCGGCGATGAGGCGGAGTTTGAGGATGCCCCCGAGGGCAACGACGGCGGCGAAGCCGAGGTGGAGGAAGTCGGCGGTCGTGATGACCGTGCTGTACGCGGTCGGCTGGAAAACGGCTCGAAGCTGGGAGCCAGTGAGAAGCACCATCGCCACGAGGAGCCACCCCGCCGGATGCCCGCTCCGATAAAGCGAAGCCGCCCCGAAAGTTGCCGCAACCGCCAGCCCGAGCGGGACCATCGAGACCACCCAGTTCCACCCAGTCGCCTCATACGCGAGGGAGGACACCTCGGGGTTCGCGATGAGATGCGGCAGAAAAGCCCCGAACTCATGGGCGACGAAACCCGCCGCGACACACCCGGCCAATATCCCCGCGACGTGGCTCCGAGTCAGCCGCGGCGGATTCTTCATGACAAGCCCCACCACGAAAAGAGCCGCCGTCATAATCCACACGAGGAGCGACTCATAAGTCGCCACGTTCGGGTCGTGCGGGCTTCCGAACAAAAGATTCTTATATTGGAGGACAAGCCCCCCGACCCCCGACACGAAAAGTCCGGCAGCCACCCACAAAAGCCGGTCGCCGTGCCTCTCGGTGACGAACATGCTGAGGACGAGCGCGCCGAACAGCCGCGCGCTTGCGGTCGCCACGACCACTGCCACATGCGCCTGCGGCGCGAAGACCGCAAACCGCAATTGATCCGTATACAACGTCACCGAAGACCATACGACGATGGCGAGCGCGAGAGCCGCCGCGAGGGCGATCACCCCCGGACGCAGCCCATAAAGCGTCGCCGCCATCCCATTTATCCCCGGATGCCGAGACCTCCGTAACATCCGCAAACCACCCCATCAAACATCGGAAAATCGAATGCAATTTCCATTATATACGAACGACCGTTCCCCCCCGCCGGAAAGACGGTGAGTGGCGAATGGTGAATGCTTTTTCTCGACCGTCTCTTCCCGGACACTTTCGCCTCCCCGCCCGGCGAACTCCCGATAAATTCGAGACGATGCTTCGACAGCGAAAGTTTCGATATCCGCCTTTCCCGACCCCCGAAACGAGCGAAGCGAGTGCCTCCCGACTCCCGGCATTTTCGCAATTTGGCTATTTTTGGGGATGCGGCGGTCATATCGGAAGGCTCAAAATGTATCTCGGATGCACGGGAAAGATTTTGTATGGTGGATGCTCAAGCGGAAGTCTGTCTGGTTTTCGGCCTCTTCTTTGTCGGGGGCGCGTTTTTCGGGCGGGCGGGAAGAGGGTGAGAGATGAGCAGCGACGAGGTAGGCCGACAGCCAGTGGCCGGGGGCGAGCCGGAGCCGGAGCGCCCGGAGCCGCCGAAGGATTATTTGCCGGGGCTGGCCGAGAACTGGAAGAATGACGCGGTCTCCGGGTTCGTCATCTTCCTCATCGCACTTCCGCTGTGCCTCGGCATCGCGCTCGCTTCCGGGTTCCCGCCGATAGCCGGGATCATCTCCGGCATCATCGCGGGCATGCTCGTCTCGCTGATCAGCGGCTCGCATGTCACGATAAACGGCCCGGCGGCGGGTATGATCGTGATCGTCCTCGGAGCCGTCCAGGAACTCGGCGGCGGAGACGCGGCTCTCGGCTACCAACTCGCGCTCGCCGTCGGCGTCGTGGCCGGGGTCATCCAGATCGGACTCGCGTTCATACGAGCCGGGAAACTCACCGGGTTCTTCGCCTCTTCGGTGATCCACGGCATGCTCGCCGGGATCGGCCTCATCATCATGGCCGGGCAAATCCACATCGCCCTCGGACGCGAAAACCCCGGCGAACACGGACTCGGAATTCTCACCGCCATCCCACCGACTTTCTTGAATTTGAATCCGTATGTCGCGCTCATCGGGCTGGCGGCGGTTCTCATCATGGTTTTCTGGCCGAAGATGGGGAGGATCGCCGGGATCGTCCCCGCCCCCCTCGTCGCGGTGGTCATCGGGACGCTCATGGCTATCGGCCTCGGCGTCGGGAGCGGCGCCCCGTATACGCTTTTCGGGAACACATACGAGACGGGGGCGCAGTTCCTCGTCCCGCTGCCGGAGGGCGGACTCCTCGCGGGATTCGCTTTCCCGGACTTCTCGCAAATACTCACCGGGACTTCCATAAAGTGGATCTTCCTCTTCGTCTTCGTGGCGAGTTTGGAATCCCTCCTCACCGCCGAGGCGGTTGACAAAATAGACCCGTACAAACGCCAGTCGAACATGAACAAGGAATTGTTCGGCAAGGGCGTCGGGAACGCGCTTTCGAGCGGCATCGGCGGGCTGCCCATGATCGCCGAGGTCGTCCGCAGCAAAGCGAACATTTTGCAGGGCGCGAAAACCCGGTGGTCGAACTTCTTCCACGGCTTCTTCCTCCTCGCGTTCGTCCTCGCGGTGCCGGGGCTTTTGTCGCAGATTCCACTCTCCGCCCTCGCCGGAGTCCTTCTCGTCATCGGCTTCCGGCTCGCCCACCCGAAAGAATTCGGCCACGCGCTCCACGTCGGACGCACGGAGTTTTTGTTCATGCTCGTCACGGCGATCACCGTTCTTTTGACCGACCTCCTTATCGGGGTGGCGACCGGACTCATCGTGGCGTTCATCATCGCGTTCGTCGTCGGGCGCACGAAGCCGTCGAACGTTTTCAAGCCGAAGGTGGATATCCAGTCGGAGAACGGGACGGTTCCGGTCAATTTCTCGGGGGCGCTCGGGTTCCACAACTTCCTCGGGATTCGGAGTCGGTTGGATTCCGTGCCGGAAGGAAAGAACATCGTGATGGATTTCTCGGGGGTTCATTTCATAGACCACACGGTCATGGATCGCCTCTCCGACTTCGACCGCGTATACACCGACAACGGCGGCGAGGTCGAGTGGCGGAACATGGACCACCTCGAAGCCTCCGGCCACGACGACCTCTCGCCGAGGCGCGGGACGCCCGTGGCGGCGGAGGAGACAAGAACCCCGACTTCGGTATAGCGAGGACTCCATGCTCATCGAATCATTCGTGACTCGGCGGGAGATCCTCTCCGTGGAGCCGGGCGACACCCTCGCCGAGGCGGCCCGGCGAATATGGGAGCGCCGCGTGGGTTCGGCGGTGGTGATCTCCGGCGACGACCCTCCCGGAATCATCACCGAGCGGGACATCCTCCGCGCGGTCGCCGAAGGAGCCGACCCGACGGGCGTGAAAGTCGGCGAATACATGACCTCCCGGGCGGTCGCCATCACCCCGGCGTGGCACGTCGAGGACGCCGCCCGAACCATGATCGAGCGCGGTTTCCGGCACCTCATCGTGATCGAAGAGGAAAGTGGAGAAATCGCGGGCATACTCTCGATCCGGGACATGATGAGGGCGATGCTCGAAACGAAAAAAAGGACGCTCGCCGGATGAGGCCGACGAGGACATGAGGACGACGACGAGGAGCGTGTCATGGCTGTCATGAACAACATCCCTATCCTGAGCTTGATCGTCTGGCTGCCGCTCGTCGGCGTCGCGGTCGTCCTCTTCCTGCCCGCGAAGCAGGTGAAGGCGATTCAAGCCGTCGCGGTCGGGTGCGCCGGGGTGTCGTTCCTCCTTTGCTGGAGCCTCCTCTTCGCCTTCGACCGAGGCACGAGCGAACTCCAATTCACCGAGCGAGCCGAGTGGATCCCCGACCTCGGCATGACATACTCCCTCGGCCTCGATGGCCTCTCTTTCCCCCTCCTTCTTCTCACCACCCTCGTCACCCTCGCGGCGGTCGTCGCTTCTTTGAGCCTCATCCACGACCGGATAAAGGGATATTTCGCATGGTTCCTTCTTTTGGAGTTCGCGGTTCTCGGGGTTTTCGTGGCGCAGGATTGGTTCCTGTTTTACGTTTTCTATGAGGTCGGCCTCGTCCCGATGTTCTTCCTGATCGGCTTGTGGGGAGGGACGAGAAAAGACGTCGCGGCGATGAGCTTTTTCTTGTATACGCTCGTCGGTTCGATCTTCATGCTCCTCGGGATCATCGCGGTTTATCTCAACTCGGACCCCGGCACGTTCGATATGCGCCAGCTTCTCGAGTCCCGCGACGGATGGACGGAGACGTTCCAGACCGGAGCTTTCCTCGCGTTTCTCGTCGGGTTCGCGGTGAAGATCCCGATCTTCCCGCTCCACGGCTGGCTGCCGCTCGCGCACGTCGAGGCCCCGACCCCCGTGAGCATGGTCCTCTCCGGCCTCCTCCTGAAAATGGGCGCATACGGCCTCATGCGGGCCGGGGAGCTTTTGCCGCTCGGCCTCGAATGGTTCGCGCCGATTCTCCTCGCGCTCGGATTCATAAATATTTTGTATGGCGCGCTCCTCGCGTGGCGTCAGACGGACTTGAAATCCATCGTGGCCTTCTCATCCATCGACCATATGGGGTTCGTCCTCGTCGGCATCGCCGCGCTGAACGTCCTCGGGTTCACCGGGGCTGTGATGATGATGGTGACGCACGGCATCATCTCGGCGGCTCTATTTTTCCTCGTCGGGGTTATTTATGAGCAGGCGCATACCCGCGACATGACGGATTTCAGCGGGCTTATGTCGAGTGTGCCGGTGTTTTCGATCCTCATTTCGCTTTCGTTCCTCGCTTCGATGGGGCTTCCGGGTTTGGCGCAGTTCGTGAGTGAGTTCCACGTTCTCGTCGGCGGTTTCCAGGAATGGGGGTTGTGGATCATCATCGCCCTCCTCGGGATCCTTCTCACGGCGGCGTATTCGCTGCGGACCATCGGACGGATGGTGATGGGCGATGTGGACCCACGATGGGCGAACCTGAAAGACATCGGCGGGAGCGAACTCGTCGTCATCCTCCCCCTCGCCGCGCTCATGCTCATACTCGGACTTTATCCGAGCGTGGCTCTCGGACTCATGAACGAAACGATGGCTCAATTTGCTGCCCTCTTCGGCTAGAAAGGGACACATGCTCCCCGACATCACAAACGAAATGCGCCACCACCTCAAGCACGAGGTGGATCATTTCAGCCACCTCCTCGCCGGACAAGGCCCGATCGAAACCTTCGTCCACCACAACACACTCCACGGCCTCCAACATCTCCCCTTCGAGGTCGCGGTCGTCGAGGCCGAACGCATTCTCGGAGGCCGCGGATATTTGCCGAACGAAGAATTCCGCGCCCTTTACGCGAGAGGCCGCATCTCCGACGACGACATATCCGCCGCCTTCGAGAGACGCGAATTCCCCGACGAACCGAACGTGGAGGTCGGGAAATGGCGCATCGAAGCCGGGGAGGTCCGGCGCGTCCATCTCCTCCGGGGCATCGAGCCACTCGATCCCGCCCGGCTCGGCTTCGAAGTCCACGAACGAGGCGCGACCCGCCGCCTCCACGACGACGTCCCGGACGACACCCGGGCATCGCTCATGGAAAAAGCGAAAGACGAACTCGCCCGGAGCATGGACCGCATAGGCCGCGAATGGACGCTCTCGGACTGGATCGGCGTCCATCTCAATCTCGATCCGGCGAAACGCCTCCGCGTCGAAGTCCGAGGCGAAATGGAGGAAGGCCGGGGCGAATCGGGAAATACGGAAGCCGGACTTCGAGCGATGGGAATCCCCGAAGAACGGTGGGACGGGTACCTCGCGTGCATAGACCGGCGTTTCGGAGGCGCGTCTGTGAAAGATGCCGAGCGCGGTCGAGCCGGAGACAAGCCTGTGAAAGACGCGAAGCGCGGACAAATTGAAGATGCGTCCGTGAACGATGCCGGGCGCGGTCGAATCGGGGACGCTCCCGTGACCGAGGCGGAGCGAGATCAAATACGCCGTCTCTGGCTCGATGCGGAGGCGCGTATTGTGAGGAGGCTCGCCCGGCGGCATTTCGGAGTGCGCGGGACTTTTTCTGACATCGCCCGTCGTTTCGAGGCGGATTTGGAGGGGTATGCGGTTCTTTCGCTTTGGGGGGCGTGCCTCGGGGCGCATGGCCTCGAAGACCCGCTCTCGACGACGGATTCGGAGCATTTCGGGGAGCGGAATCCGGACGGGGCGGCGGAGCGGATGGAGGAGCGTTTCCGGCACATGGAGCGGTGGGGAGGGCCGCCCATCCCACTCACCGAAGAACTCGGGAACGCCGTCCGGGAAGTCGTGCATGGGGAGATGTCTCGTTTGGAAGGAAGCTCCGAAAACGGCGGCGGCGACGAGGCTTCGACTTTGGAGGCGGCGCATCTTTGCTGGCTGGTTCTCCACGACCTCGGGAAGGCCGGGCTGAATCGGAGGGGGCTTGCCGCGCTCGAGATTCTTCTTTCTTTGCGGGGGGAGCATTCCGAGCTTTTGGCGGAGCTTCACAGGCGGGACCCGCGGCGCCGGATGCGCGAGTTCATGAGCCGGAGCATCGAGGCGGAGATGTGTCGGCTCGGGCGCGACAAATCCCACAGCGATTTCTTGATGGAGATCGTCGGTGAGGACGTGAGCGGGCGGGTGAACGAGTATGTGATCAAACGCTGCGCGGCGTTCCTCGACGAGGGTTTGGCGGCGTGGCGGCTTCCGGGACGCGCTCTCGGGTTTTATGACTCGTGGAAGAGCCTCGCCGGGAAAGACCGGACTTTGGAGTTCGACAACCTTCCCGGATGGCGCGACTCACTCCATCATTTGCCCGCGCTGGCGAGGGATGCGGTTATACAAAGGCTTCGGGAGCTTGGCGTTCGGGAGGAGGATTGGGGGGATTATCTGGGACGTTTGATCCTTCAGCTTCCCGGATGGGCGGGCATGATCCAATGGCGAGAAACCCACCCGCAATACGCCCGCCAGGAAACACAACCGATCGACCTCATCCAATACCTCGCCGTCCGCCTTTTCTACGAAACACTCCTCATCCAGAAAATCTGCGGCGAAACGTGGCGCCTCGACGGAAGCGTACACAGCCTCCGCGCATACTTCGAGTCCCACCCCTCCGAATTCTTCGTCCGGCGCGAAATGCGGAAAGGGAACCTCCCCGACTACCTCGCCGAACAATCCCGGAACCTCGCCGCCGACCCGTCCGCTTCCGGCGGCCCCGAAGACGAACGCTGGCAAACCCTCGCCGACATGATCTGGGCGCACCGCGAAAGCGACGCCGCCTCGGCGATATGCGGCGACACATGGCGACTCTTCCATCTCGCGCAATTCCTCGCCCTCACAGGCGAGGAAATCCGTTCGCTCTCCGAAAAAGAAAGAGTGCGTTTGCTCGGAATCGTGGATGGGTTTCCGGGTTCGGAGCATGGGCCGGTTTGGCTCACGGCTTATGAGCGGAATTATCGGGACGGGATTTTGAACGCGCTCTCCGAGAATCGTGGGCGGGGTCGCTGGAAGACGCGGGAGACGCGCCCGAAGGCGCAGGTCGTGTATTGCATTGACGAGCGCGAGGAGGCGATTCGCCGCCACTTCGAGGAGATAAACCCGGAGTATGAGACATTCGGAGCGGCGGGGTTCTTCGGGGTTGCGATGCAATATCAGGCTTTGGATGACCACGGGACGACCCCGCTTTGCCCGGCGGTTGTCAGCCCGATAAACAAGATCGTGGAGGTTCAGCGCCCGGAGGAGGCCGAGCGGCTTGCGACGCACAATACGCGCTCGAAGTGGGAGGAGACTTTCCACAACGCATACTGGGAGACGGAGCGGAACTCCGTTTCGGCGTATTTCCTCATCCACCTCGTCGGGCTTTTGCAAAGCGTGCCTTTGATCGGGAGGATCCTCGCCCCCCGCGCATATTCGGTGGTCGCGGATAAAGTCCATCACCGCGTCGTCCCATCGGTCCGGACCTCCCTCGCGCTCGACGCCGGGGAGACTCACAAGCTCGACGGCGCGTACAAAGTCGGGTTCGTCATCGAGGAGCAGGCGAATCAAGTCGAGACGATGCTCCGGAACCTCGGCCTGACATACGGTTTCGCTCGCATCGTGCTTTTCAGCGGACACGGCTCCGCGAGCATAAACAACCCCCACGAATCGGCGCACGACTGCGGAGCATGCGGCGGAAAACACGGCGGCCCGAACGCCCGAGCCTTCGCCGCGATGGCGAACCGCCCGGAAGTCCGGGAAATCCTCCGGGAGCGCGGCATCGAAATACCGGACGACACATGGTTCGTCGGTTCGCAGCACAACACGGCCAACGAGCTTTATACGTACTCCGACATCGAGGACATCCCGGAATCTCTCCGCGAGGATTTCGCGAGCCTCACCGCCGACCTCGACGAGGCGCGCGCCCGCTCCGCGCAGGAAAGATGCCGACGCTTCGCCTCCGCCCCGAAGGACGTCTCCCCGAAGAAATCCCTCCGCCACATCGAAGGTCGATCCGTGGATTTGAGTCAAGTACGGCCGGAATGGGGCCATGCGACGAACGCCTTCGCCGTCGTCGGGCGGCGCTCGATCACGCGCGGGCTTTTCCTCGACCGGAGGCCGTTCCTCATTTCGTATGACCCCACACAAGACCCGGACGGAACCATCGTCGAGAGGATACTCCTCGCCGTCGGTCCGGTCGGGGCGGGCATAAACCTCGAATATTATTTCTCCACCGTGGACAACAAAAAGTATGGCTGCGACACGAAAGTTCCGCACAACGTGTCCGGCCTCATCGGGGTGATGGAGGGGGCGATGAGCGACCTCCGGACCGGGCTTCCGCGGCAGATGGTGGAGATCCACGAGGCCATGCGCCTCCAACTCATAGTGGACGCGAAACCCGAGATACTCGGCGAGATATACGGTCGCCAGCCCGGAATTCAAGAACTTCTCGACAACGCATGGGTGCATCTCATCGCAATGGACCCGGACACGGAGGAGTTCCATATGTTCGTCCCCGGAGTCGGTTTCGTACTCTGGGACGAGCCGTTGAAACCGCTTCCGAAAGCAGATTCCTCCTTCGAATGGTATCGGGGGAAGACGGACTTCCTTCCTCCGGCGCACATCGTCCATAATGGAGGGGGGAGATAAATGTCCCTCGCGGCGGGTTCCACGGGGCGGGTTTCAGGTTTCGGGTTTCAGGTTTCAGGAAAAGCTCCGGTGCGCGGGGCGCGCCGTCTCGCCGGATGTGGATTTCCGCCCGACATCGCCGCCTCCCCCATAGAGACGACCCGCCGAGCCCTCTCCCCCGCCGCGAAGAGAGGTATGCCGAGAAGCAAGGCGCATCGGGCGGAGACGCATCGGGGTGAGGCGCGACGGGGTGAGACGCGACGATGGGACGAGGCGCGGCGGGATGGGATGCGCCATTGGCACATCTCTATGGCAGGGAAGGTTTGTCGAAGTTTGAATTTCATTCCGAACGGGGGCCGATAATATGTTCGAACTTCTCGTGATCCTCATCGTCGCGCTCCCGCTTTTGGCGGCTCTCGCCAATGGAGTGAACGCGCTCTTCGGCGAGCGGTATTCGTATGTCGCCACGTATCGGGTGGCGTGCGGCGCCATATTTCTCTCCTTCCTCGGGGCGGTGTGGATTTTCGTCGGGGTTCTTCTCGACCCGGCGCCTCGGGAGGTCGTTGTTTATCGGTGGCTTTTCAGCGGCGACCTCAATGTGGACTTCGCTTTCCTCATAGATTCGCTTTCCGCGATCATGATGCTCGTCACGACGGGCATCGGGTTTTTGATCGCCGTCTTCTCCGTGAACTATATGCACAACGAGCGGGGCTTCTCGCGCTTCTTCACGGTGACGCCTTTGTTCGTGTTCGCGATGCTCGTTTTGGTGATGGCGAATAACTATGTCCTTCTCTTTCTCGGGTGGGAGAGCGTGGGAGTTTGCTCGTATTTGCTCATAAGTTATTACTACGAGCGACCCGCCTCCGCGAAGGCCGGGACGAAGGCGTTCGTCATGAACCGCATCGGCGACGCGGGGTTCCTCATCGGCGTTTTCCTCATCGTCGCCACTTTCCAGACGACGGACTTTTCGGGCGTATTCTCACAGGCCGAGTCGGCGAGTACGGCGACGCTCACCGCCATCGGGCTTTGCCTTCTCGTCGGGGCGGTCGGGAAATCGGCGCAACTTCCGCTCACGACTTGGTTGGCGCGGGCGATGGAGGGGCCGACGCCGTCGAGCGCGCTCATCCACGCCGCGACGATGGTGACGGCGGGGGTGTATATGATCGCCCGCAGCCACGTCATCTACGACCTCGCCCCGAACGCCCTCCTCGCAGTCGCCATAGTCGGCGCGGCTACGGCTCTCTTCGGGGCGATGGTCGGCCTCGTCCAGACGGACATAAAAAGTATTCTGGCGTATTCGACGACCTCGCAACTCGGACTCATGTTCCTCGCGTGCGGCCTCGGAGCTTATCCGGTGGCAATTTTCCACCTCGTCGCGCATGCTTTTTTCAAGACGCTTCTTTTCCTCACCGCGCCCTCGATACTCCATCATCTCCACGGCGGGGCGGATGCCCGGAAGGTCGGGCGGGTGAAACAGAGCGTCCCGGTTTTGTATCAGTTTTTCCTCATCGGGGCGGTGGGGCTTATGGCGCTTCCGTTCGTTTCGGTATGGTGGCAGAGTGATGCCCTCGGGGCGTTTTCGGGCGGTTTGTATATCCTCGTCGCGGTCGGTGTGATCGCGGTTTTCGCCGCCGCTTTCGCCACGAGCCGGATGGTTCATGAATCGTTCTTCGAGGACGCGCATGGAGATCATGGCGCGTCGGCTTCGCCGTGGAAGTTTGTGGCGCCGCTCGTTATTTTGGCGGCGGTCGGGGGGGTCGGGGTGGCGGTCGGGATATTGCCGGGCGGACTCGATGGGACTTGGTTTCAGGAATTTCTGGCTCCGGTGGTTTCGGCGCAGCCGGGGGTTCCGGGGGGGAGTGTGCCGCTCGCGGCGGCTTTGCTCGGGCTTTTGATCCTCCTTCTCGTCGTCGGGTGGTTCGCGCCACTTTTCCTCGACCGTTTCAGGCCGGAGCGTCCGGGACTCCTCTTTTTCAAGACGCGGGGGATTTACAACCTCGCCCTCAACCGTTTCTGGCTGGATGAGATGTATGACGCGGCTTTCGTTCGGACGAGCAAGAAACTGGGGCATCTCCTCGAACGGGTGGACGCGGCGTTCATTGACCGGGCGACGGGCGTCGAGGCTCCGGCGAGGCGTGTTCAGACGGCGCGGGAAACTTGGGAGGAGCAACGCCTCATCAGCCACGCCGCCACCGAGCCGACCTCGACGTGGGATGAGGAGGAAAGGAAGGAGAAGGCCGCTCTCGGTGGCGCGGCGGGGGTTCTCGGGGCTTTGACGCAGGCGGGAGGCGGGGCTTCGGGGTGGGTCGAGCGGGAGGGGGTCAGTCGGGCGCCGGGGATTCTCGGGACTTTGACGAGGGTGAGCGGCGGTGCTTCGGATTTCGTGGAGAGGGGAATTCGGCGGGCGCCGGGGGTTCTCGGGTGGCTGACCGGGTTGAGCGGGAGCATCTCGAACTCGATGGAGAGGGGTGTGGACCGGATCCCGGACATGCTCGAACGACTGACCGAGGGTGTGGTTTCGCTCTCGGTGTGGGTTGAGAAGGCCACGTTCACCGGGGTTCATGTGAGCATGCCACAGGCGAGCGGCTTCCTCGGACGCGCCATGACGAAGACCGAGGAGGTCATCGGGCGCCCGGTGGTCATCGGGGGGATCATTCTGGTTTCACTCTCCGCCATTTTAGTGAGGGCGATGTGGCTATGAACGAAGTCACGGCGATGGAGCAGATCGGGTTCCCCATTTTGAGCGTTTTGCTTTTCCTCCCGGTGGTGTTCATGGTCGCCCTCGCTTTCGTGAAGAACGAGCAGCTCGCGTACCGGATCGGGCTGGCGGGGGCGGCACTCACTTTCATCCTCGCGGCGTTCCTCGCGTACAGTTTCCGGATCGGGACGTCGGACATGCAATTCGTCGAACGGCTCGGGCCGCTTCCGGGGATCGGGGTCGGATATTATCTCGGCGTGGATGGGGTGAGCATTCTTTTCATCCCGGTTACGGCACTTCTCGCTTTGCTCGTCGTGCTTTATGCGGAGTATTCCGTTCAGGCGGACGCCCGGCATTATTTGATGGCGACGCTCGGCCTCGAAGCGACCATGCTCGGGGCTTTCCTCTCCCTCGACCTCGTGCTTTTCTGGGCTTTCTTCGTCCTCGAACTCGTTCCGGCTTATTTCCTCATCACGCGGTGGGGAACCGGGGATCGGCGGCGGGAGGCGGCTTTCTCGTATATTTATTTCATGCTCACGGGGGCGGCGCTCATGCTCGTGGGGATGGTTCTCCTCGCGGTGAATCACAGCATGGTCGCGGGGTCGGGACTGTCTTTCGATTTCGTCGCGCTCCTCGATGTCCCGGTGTCGGAGAGTTTGCAGACCGTTATTTTCTTCCTTTTGTTCATCGGGTTCGCGGTGAAAGCTCCTTTGTTCCCGCTCCATACGTGGATGCCGAAGGTTTTGGAGGAGGGGCCGGTTGTGGGGATGAGTGTTTTTCTGGTGGGGATCAAGCTCGGGACGTATGGGATGCTCCGGTTCATCATTCCGCTTTTGCCGGAGGCCGCGAGGGAGTGGCTGTGGCTCATGGCGGTTCTCGGAGCGGTGAGCATTGTGTATGGAGCCATGATCGCACTCATACAAACGAACCTTCGGCGGCTTCTCGCGTTTGCGAGCGTGAGCCATATGGGGGTCGTGGTTTTGAGTATTTTCACGCTGAATATTTATGGCCTCGAAGGCGGGCTTTTGCAAATGATCAACTTCGGCGTGGCCGGGGCGGGACTCTTCTTCGTGGCGGGGTTCATAAACACCCGCGTCGGGCCGCCGGAACTCTCATCGCTCGGCGGCGTTTCGACGAACGCCCCGTGGCTGACCGTCGCCTTCCTCGTCATCGCGCTCGCGACGGTCGGGCTTCCCGGCACGGGTGGGTTCAATGGGGAGCATCTCGTTCTCATCGGGGCGTTCGAGGTTCATTGGGCGTTGTCCATAGCCGCCGGGTCGGCCATATTTTTGACGGCGGCGTATTTCCTGTGGTATTTCCAGCGGGCGTTTCTCGGCGACGTCAACGAGCGCACCGTCCACAAAATGAAGGATCTCCGGCTTCGGGAGATGGTCATCACGCTCTCGCTCGGGGCTGTGATCTTTTGGATCGGCCTCGCGACAACGCCGTTCGTCGAAAGAATGCGCCCCTCCCTCGAAGCATTGGAAACCCGCGCCGGAGTCACTTCGCCCGACAGCTTTGCCGAGAGTGGTGAGGGGCAAAGTTCCGAGGCGTCCATCGCACGTGTGAATGATGTTCCGTTTGCGGGTGCGGAGGGTGGAAACCCGGAGCCGATCTCCGATGCCCGCCTCGAAAACCGTGAGTCGGGGAAGGCGAGGGAGCGAGGTATTCGCCGCCGAAGCCTCCACCGTATCCGGCGAAAGTACGTCGAGCGGGAAGGCGCGAGCGTCGGAGATGAGCGGGTCGAGAATGACCCCACTCCCCACTCCCCACTCCCCACTCCCGATCTTTCCGACCGAAGGGAGCGACCATGATTCTCGAAGAAGTGTTCGCCATCGAGCAGATCGGGTTCCCCATATTAAGCACGCTCATCCTCCTTCCCGTGCTTTGCGCGGTGGTTCTCGCTTTCGTCCGGGACGACGGACTCGCCCGGAAGGTGGCTTTCGGGGGGGCTTCGCTGACGCTCGTTCTCGCGCTCGTTATGGCCGTCGGGTTCGTTTCGGGGACGTCGGATATCCAGTTCGCCGAAAGGGCGGAGTGGATGCCGAGCATCGGGGTCGGGTATTTCGTGGGGGTGGATGGGATAAGCGTCCTCTTTATTCCACTCACGGCTTTCCTCACCCTGCTCGTGATGCTTCTTTCGTGGGGGACGGTCCGGTTTTTGACGAAGGGGTATTTGATCGCCCTTCTCGGACTCGAAGCGGCGACCATCGGGGTCTTCGCTTCGCTCGACCTTCTTTTGTTTTTCGTGTTTTGGGAACTCATGCTCGTGCCGAGCTATTTCCTTTTGAAGATGTGGGGAACGGGGCCGCGCCGCCAATACGCCGGGACGAAGTATGTGATGTATATGCTCGTCGGTTCGGCGCCGTTGCTCGTCGGAATAGTCGTTCTCGGGGTGAATCATTTCAATGTGACGGGGGAGTATTCGTTTGATTTCGTCGCGCTTTTGGAGACTCCGGCTTCGGCGGGCATCCAAACTTTGATCTTTTTCCTCCTCGCGTTCGGGTTCGCGGTGAAGGGGCCGCTTTTCCCGTTCCACACGTGGATGGCTTCAGTGTTCTCGGAGGGGCCGGTGGGGATGAGCGTGATGCTCATCGGGCTGAAAATGGGGATTTACGGATTCATCCGCTTCGCCATCCCGCTCGCCCCCGAGGCGGCGAGCGAATGGTTTTGGCTCATCGCCGTCCTCGGTTTGATCGCGATTATTTATGGCGCCCTCATCGCGCTCGTCCAGCCGAACCTCCGCCGCCTCCTCGCTTTTTCGAGCGTGAGCCACGTGGGACTCGCGACGCTCGGGATGTTCACTTTGAGCACTCAGGGTTTTCAGGGCGGCATCCTCATGCTCGTGAACATGGGCATCGCGAGCGCCGGGCTTTTCTTCCTCGCGGGCTTCCTTTATGCGCGAACCGGGTCGTGGGAACTCGGGTCTTTCGGGGGAGCGGCGCGGACTATGCCGCTCCTCGCGGTGTTTTTCTTCATCGTCGGTCTGGCGAGCATCGGGACGCCCGGCACGAGCGGGTTCCCGGCGGAGTTCCTTATTTTCCTCGGCGCTTTCCAGGTTCATTGGGCGCTCGCGGTCGTGGCGGTGGTCGGGATAATTTTGAGTGCGGGATATTTCTTTGTTTATTATGAGCGGGCGTTTTTCGGGCCGGTCACGCGCGACGCGGTTCGGAAGGCGACCGACCTCCGGCCTCGGGAGACGGCCATCGCGGCGGCTCTCGTCATCGTCATTTTCTTCATCGGGCTTTTCCCCGCTCCGCTTTTGAACATGACGAGCGGCTCGACGGAGGCTCTGGCGGAGAGGATCGAAGCCGGCCCGTCCACGCAACTCGCACAGGATGAACTCCGGGGGGTGGGAGATGGAGATTAATTCGTTCGCGCCTTTTCTGGCGATGGCGGTTCCTTTGCTCGGGGTCGCGCTCATATATGCGGCTCGGAACAGTCCGAATGTCCGGGAGGGATGTTCACTCGGGGCGGCTTCGATCCAGTTTCTCGTCGTCCTCACGATGGTTCCGGCGGTGCTTGCCGGGAACACGCTTCACTTCACGCTTTTCCCGTTTTTGCCGCAAGTTTCGATCGCGCTCCGGGTGGACGCGCTCGGGATTTTGCTCGCTCTCGTCGCGTCGTTTTTGTGGCTTCTCACGGTGGTTTATTCCATCGGGTACATGCGTGCGCTCGGGGAGAGCCATCAAACGAGGTTTTTTGCGTGCTTTGCGATCACGCTCGCGGCGACGATGGGGATCGCGTTTTCGGCGAACCTTCTCACGATGTATGTTTTCTATGAAATCCTGACGTTTGTGACGTATCCGCTCGTTACTCATGAGGGGACTCGGGAGGCTGTGGCGGCTGGGCGGAGGTATCTTTTTTATCATCTCGGGGCTTCGCTCGTGTTCATGATGCCCGCTGTTTTCCTGACGTACATCATCTCCGGCACGTTCGATTTCCAGTCGGGAGGGGTGTTTGCGGCTGGGGCGGGCGGGGCGGTTTTGGTGATTGTTTATTTCATGTTTTTGGCGGGGGCGGCGAAGGCGGCTCTCATGCCCCTTCACGGCTGGCTGCCGAATGCGATGGTCGCGCCCGTTCCGGTGAGCGCGCTTTTGCATGCGGTGGCCGTCGTCAATGTGGGCGTATTCGTGATACTCCGGGTGATCCTCGATGTTTTCGGGCCGGAGCTTATGGGGGAATTGAATCTCGGGTTCGTGACGGCGATCATCGCTTCGTTCACTATTTTGGTGGCTTCGTTTTATGCGTTCACGGTTGACAATATAAAGGGGATTCTCGCGTATTCGACCATCGGGCAGCTTTCTTATATGGTGCTTGGCGTGTCGCTTCTCAGCCCCGAGAGCATGACGGGTGGGATCATCCACATCGCCAACCACGCCTTCGGGAAGATCACGCTGTTTTTCTGCGCCGGATCGATATATGTCGCCGCCCGCACTTTGAAAGTTTCGGAGATGGGTGGGATCGCCCGTCTCATGCCGTGGACGGCGGGGGCGTTCGCGGTTGGGGCGGTGAGCATCGTCGGCATTCCGCCGACCGCCGGGTTCATCACGAAATGGTACCTTTTCATCGGAACGATTCAGGCCGGGCAGATCGCATTCTTCTTCGTCCTTTTGATAAGCACGCTCCTCTCCGCCGCATATTATTTGCGGGTGTTCCGCATGATCTTCCTCGGAAGCTCCGAGGAGAGCAGCGAAGAACCTTCCGAACCCGCCAAAGATTCGTCCTCGAAGGGTTCAGTCAAAGAAGGCGCCTTCTTCATTGTTTTCCCGCTGGCATTGTGCGCGGCCATATCCATCGGGCTTGGGATTTATCCGAACTTCCTTCTCGAGTTGGCGCGGCTGGCGATTCCGTGAACGAGTCCGTTCCCGAGCCTCGTGCTCGACGACCGGGCGACGGAGGAATACGGCCTCATCCGAGCCGACCTCGAAAGGGCGGAAACCCCCATAAGCCCGAACGACTTCCTCATAGCCTCCCTCGCCCGATTCCGGGATCTCACGCTCATGAGTTTAAATATGCGTGAGTTCGAGCGAGTCGTCGGCCTCAAAGCAGCGAGCTGGTAGCGTGTCCTCCGGACAAACGAAAGGGCGGAGGAAATCCCCTCCGCCCAAAAAGCCGACAAGCTGACAAGCTGACGAGCTTTAAATCACCGAACTCGAAGGCCCGCCCGCCACGTATATCGTCTCGCCGCTTATGTACGAAGCCTCGTCCGAGACGAGGAACGAGACGACGTTCGAAATGTCCTCGACGCGCCCGAACCTTTTGAGCGGAATGTTTTTGGCGAAGCGGTCTTTCATTTCATCCATGGACATGCCGGCTCGCTCGGCAGCTTCTTTGGTCATCTCGGTCTCGACCCAGCCGGGGGCGACGGCGTTGACGTTCACGTTGAAACGACCGAGTTCGACAGCGAGGGTGCGGGCGAGCGACTGGAGCGCGCCCTTCGCCGCCGAGTAGTTCGCCTGTCCGCGGTTGCCGAGCGCCACGATGGAGCTCGTCATGATGATCTTGCCGTATTCCTGCTCGACCATGTATTTCTGGACGGCCTTCGAACAAAGGAAACTGCCCTTGAGATGCACGTCGAGAACCATGTCCCAGTCCTCCTCGCTCATCTTGAACGAGAGGTTGTCGCGCAGAAGCCCCGCATTGTTCACGAGGATGTCGATCCGACCGAACTTATTGGCGATCTCATCGAACGCCGCCTCGACTTGCTGCGAACTCGATACGTCGCAGGCTACGGCGAGAGCCTCGGCCCCCGTCGCCTCGATGGCCTCGACCGTCTCCTGGCAAGCCTCCGCCGAAAGGTCGAGAACCGCCACGTTCGCCCCGTCCTGCGCCAGACGGATAGCCTCAGCCGCCCCGATTCCCCGCGCAGCACCCGTAACAGCCGCGATCCTTCCACTCAGCCTGCCCATGCGACCACCTCTCTAAATACATTCCGACAACCGTCATTCCATAAACGATGACTCTCTGTTTCAGCACCATTAATTGTATACGGTTAGAATGTATGTGTCAGACGCAGCTAGGAGATGGGCCGGAATATGCAGCGAAACCGGGCGGAAGTTTCCTCCCTCCGGCCAATGAGTGAATTGTATACCAATGCGGAAGTACCGGGAGTCGGGTCGCTCCGCCCTCGGAAGAGATGGAGGGGGTCGGAGAAAAACGGTGGAGCGGCGAGGAGTCCGCCGTCGAAGCATCCGGTCGAGGTCGGCGAAGGTTCGTCGAGCCAAAAGACAGTGAGTGGTGAATAGTTTTCTATTCACCACTCACTATTCTTCACCATCTTTACATATACACGCCGCCGTTCACGCTGAGGGTTTGTCCGGTTATATAGTCGCCGTCCGCGCAGAGATATTTCACGGCTTTGGCGACGTCTTCGGGCTGGCCGATTCTTCCGAGTGGGATCAGCGGCACTATCTTCTCGTCCACGACTTTTTGCGGGACGTCGGCGAACATGTCTGTCTCGATGAAGCCGGGGCAGACGGCGTTGACGGTTACGCCGTGGCGGGCCATCTCCTTCGCCGCCGACTTCGTGAAGCCGATGATCCCAGCCTTCGCCGCCGCGTAGTTCGCCTGCCCGAAGTTCCCCGCCTGCCCGACGAATGAGCTTATGTTCACGACCTTCCCGCCGCTCTCCGTGAGATGCTCCATCGCGGGCTTGAACGTATAGAAGCAACTGTTCAAGTCAACCGACACGACCTTGTCCCAGTCGTCGGACGTCAGCTTCTTCATCGTTTTGTCTATCGTGATCCCGGCGTTGTTCACGAGGATGTCGAGCTTGCCGTACTTCTCGACCGCCTGCTCGACGAGCTTCTCGGCCTCCTCCGGGTTCGACACGTCGCCCTGTATGGCGGTCGCCTCACCGCCATTCGACTCGATGGCCTTCACCAACTCCTCGGCAGGCTCTTTGCTCTTCGAGTAATTGACGACGACTTTCGCCCCGCCATTCGCAAGCTCGGTGGCTATCGCCTTGCCAAGCCCCCGCCCCGCCCCCGTCACTATCGCTACCGCTCCATCCAAACTACTCATCTTCTCTCCTTCTCCCATGTTCCATTGCCTGACAACCCAGTCTACCCATCCCGCGAATTTCCCTCACTAGGTACTTTTCGCATATATAGGTGCGGCAAAGCGTTACAATGTCAGGAAACCTTCGCCGATTCGCTTGACGCATCGGTATATAGGTGTAAACTGCACATAGATATGGAAGAGAGAGCCATGAGCAACGAGGAGAAGGATCGCGAGGATTTGCCAAAGTGCCGTGTCGGGGGGAAAGACCCGAGCGGGTCGGAGGCTCGTCCGAGGAACTGGCTGGTGCCGGTGATTTTGCTGTCGCTCCGGGACTGGAACTCTTATGGGTACGAGTTGATGGAGCGTTCGACGCGGTTCGGGTTCGATGCGATGAACCCTGGGACTCTGTACCGGACCCTCCGGCAGATGGAGAAGGACGGCATCGTCGAGTCCTCGTGGGAGACCTCGCGGGGTGGCCCGGCGCGCCGGATGTACTCCATCACGGACGCGGGGATGACGTACCTCGACTTTTGGGCCAAGTCGCTGGAGCAGTACCAGCGGACGATGGACACTTTCTTTCGTATGTACACGGGGCAGCCGCTCCCCAGTGATGAGAACGAAGAGAACGAAAAAGAGAGCGGCGAAGGAAATTCGCGGTAAGTCCGCGAGAAAGGAGTTAGCGAAATGGCTAACCAGGAAAAGGCCAACAAGGCCGCCGAGAAGCTCGCACACACGACGAGGGACTCGTACCAGACGGTTCTCGACCATGTGGTTGGGATGCAGGAGCGGAACGTGAGGTTCGCGCAGGGGATGGTTGACAGCTCGATCAAGGAGCTTCGCCAGCAGGCCGAGACGAACCAGGCGATGACGCAGGAACTGGTGGAGCGTACCGAGAAGCAGCGCGGCGCCTACCAGACGCTCGTGCAGGAGAGCGTTGACGCGTACATGGACTTCGCGTTCACGCCGTTCAATTTCTACAAGAAGAACTTGCAGGCGGTCAAGTAGCAGAGCGGCTACGGTTCGGTGCGTTTAGTGGGAGCGGACTACGGGTATTCCGCTCCCGCGTCTTTTCGGGCAGAAGTTTCGAGTGGCCTGAAGAGAGTACGAAAATCAAGTGAAGCTAAAGCAAGCAAAGGAGAATCATGGATAACAAGCAGCAGAAGCAGATCAACCAGGCGGCCGAGAAGTTCGCCGAGGCGGTCAAGGAGTCCAACCAGGCGGTCGCCGACCGGGCGGTAAACGCCCAGGACATGAACTCCCAGCTCACGCAGAGCTTCTTCAACCAGGTCATAAACAACCTCCAGACGCAGTCCGAGGCGAACAAGTCGCTGGCGCAGGACTTGGCGGACCAGCAGCAGAAGCAGCGTCAGGCGGCTCAGGAGATGTTCCAGCAGTCCACGAAGGCATACAACGAGTTCATCAGCTCGATGTTCGCCTACCAGGAGCGGAACATCAACCGGGCGAAGGAAGACGCAGGGAAAGACAGCAAGTAGCGAGCGGGAAAAACATTCTGGGGAGATCCCAGGCCGAGCCTCTTTCGAGGTTCGGCCTTTTGCTTTTGGTGCTATGCTTCGCGTACTGCAAGCATAGAGGGAAGGAGCATTATGAGTTTTGGCAATGGCAACGGTACCGAGATCGTCATCTCGACGCCCCTCAGAACCGCGATAGGCACGTTCGGGGGCGCGATCAAGGACATCCCGGCGACCGACCTCGGGGCGACCGTCGGCAAGGAAGTCGTCTCGAAGTCCGGCGTCTCGCCGGAGAACGTGGATCAAATCATCGTCGGCAACATCCTCTCCGCCGGACAGGGCATGAACCCCGGCCGCCAGGTCGGCATGAAGACGGGCCTCCCCGTCGAAACCCCCGCACTCACCCTCAACCGCATGTGCGGCTCGGGACTTCAGGCCATCGTCTCCGCCGCGCAGGAAGTCGCGCTCGGCGACGCGGAGTGCGTCATGGCGGGCGGCATCGAGAACATGGACATGGCCCCCTTCCTCCTCCCGAAAGGCCGGTATGGATACCGGATGGGGATGCCGAAAGCCGACATGTACGATCACATGGTCTATGACGGGCTGTGGGATATTTTCAACGACTATCACATGGGCGTCACGGCTGAGAACGTCGCCGAGCAATACAACGTCAGCCGCGAGGATCAAGACGAGTACGCGGCTCGCAGCCACCAGCGGGCGCAGAAATCCATCAACGAAGGCTACTTCGACGAGCAGATAGTCCCCGTGGACATAAAGTCCCGCAAGGAGACCATCCAGTTCACGAAGGACGAGCACGTCCGCGAGAACGCCACCGCCGAAAGCCTCGGCAAACTCAAGCCCGTTTTCAAGCGCGACGGCGGAACCGTCACCGCCGCGAACGCCTCCGGCATAAACGACGGCGCGGGCATGATGCTCGTCACCTCCGCCAAAAAAGCCGAGGAACTCGGGCTTCCCGTCGCCGGGCGGCTCGTCTCGGCGGCTGTGGCGGGCGTTGACCCGTCCATCATGGGCGTCGGCATGATCCCCGCCTCGCAATCCGCGATAAAGAAAGCCGGAATCTCCGTGGACGACATAGACGTCGTGGAGGCGAACGAAGCATTCGCCTCGATCGCCGTCACCGTCGGACGCGAGCTCGGCGTCCCGGACGAGAAGATGAACCCGATGGGTGGAGCCATCGCCCTCGGCCATCCCATCGGCGCCTCGGGCGCGATTTTGACGGTCAAAATCCTCCACGAACTCGCCCGCACCGGAGGGAAGTACGGCCTCGTCACGTTGTGCATCGGTGGCGGAATGGGCATCGCGGCCATCTTCGAGAGGGTGTGAACGCCGGAATTCGTTAACTTTCAGCCATGACGAACTCCTCGACGCCCGGTGATGAACGCCGGGTGTCGCTGCTTTCGCTCGACCGCTTCGCCGGAAAACTCGACGTGTTCTTTTCTTCTCCTCGATGGTCGCGGTGGGGTGGGGTGTCGCTCGTTGTGGCGGGAATTTTGGGGTTCGCTCTGTCTGCGTGGTTTCTCTTTCTGACTATTTCTTATTCGCCATCTTCCGAGTTTGTGCCAGGCGGGATCGAAGAGATGGTGACGAGTATTGGCAACGTTTTGTGGCCCGTGAGGGACTTCTTCGTTCTCCCCGGTCTCGCCGGAGTTTATGCGCTCGTTTCCGGGGAGAGTTCGCGCGATGGTCGCGGCGGGTGTGATCCTCGCGGCCTTCCCGGTCGTGTTTTGGTCGCAGATTTTGCTGCTTGACTGGCTCTCCGACGCGCCCGACCCATACTATTCTTCACAGTCGGGCTTCATGAACTCCGAGGCTTTCTTTTTCCTTATGGGCTATGGAGGCTCCATCGGGATCTTCCTCGTCGGTATCGCCGCTTTACGAGCGAAGGGACTCGGATTTTTCCGCTTCCTTCCGATCATAATCAGCGTTTTATCCGCGCCGTTGATCGGCTTCATCATTTTCCGGCTTTACTCGGGCGGGACGATCGTAATCGTGGAGCCGAACGTGTGGGTGGATGTCGCCGTGGCGACGCCATCATTCCTCGCCAGCCTCGGATGGATCGCCGTCGGAGTAATGATGTTCGGCGCAAAGGAACGCGAAGCAAAAACCATCTCGAAAGAGAGGCATGAAACCGAACAAAGAAACCTCGCCCTCGCCCGCCGACTTTATAACGAAGCGTGGGGAGAAAAGAAACTCCTCGTCGTGGACGAAATCGCCTCGGAGGATTTCTTCGACCGTCGCCGGAACCGCGAGGGATCGGCGGCTTTCAAACAAGCGATCTCCGACCTCCACCACGCTTTCCCCGACTTGAATGTCGAGATCGAGGAGCAAACCGCCGAAGGCGACGCCGTGGCGACCCGCATCATATTCTCCGGCACCGACCGGGGCGGCGTACTTTATTACCCGCCGACGTATGAAACCGCGACCTTTGACGGAACTTTCACCGACCGTTTCGAGGACGGAAAACTAATCAAACACGACGGCGAGATGGACGAAGAAATTTTGATGGAGCAACTCGGCCTTCCGTCGGAGAGATGATCGGCAACGATTCCGGGACGATCCACTGGAATGTATCCTAATTCCACCGGAATGTCTCTGCGACGGGGAACGTGGGAGTATGCCTCATTCCTCGACCGGACTTTCGTCAAAAAAGTGAAGTCGGCTGAGAAGCTGACAAGCTATCCACGCAAGTCCATCGCCACATGCTCCGCGCCGTTCTCCCACCGGAACTCCTCCGGCAAGTCGAGGGCGCGAAGGAGATTTAGCATTTGCCGGTTCTCGTGGAGAACGAGCGCGAACATGTGCTTTATGCCCCTCTCCTTCGCGGCTTCGATGAGGTGCTTCGTCATCCCGATGCCGAGTCCTTTGCCCTGGAATTTGTCCTCGACGAGAGCAGCGTACTCGGCGGCGTCGTCGGTGTTGTTTTCGCGGTCGTAGCGCACGACGGCGACTATTTCATCCTCGTCGTCGGGGTCGAGGGCGACGAGCGCGAAACGGTCTTTCCCGTCAACCTCGGCGAAGTGGCGGGCCTTCCTGTCCGAGAGTTCCTTCATCGGGCCGAAGTAGCGAAGATAAACCGTCCGCTCGCTCAAACGACCGATGAGCCGCTGAAGAGCCGGGGCGTCGCCGGGCCGTATCTCCCGTATCTCCACGCACGTCCCGTCCCGCAACGCCAACGTCCTTTGTGTATGTGTGGAACGCATATAGCCGTATGGTATCGCATCGAATACGGAGCCGTGTTAAATGTCGTGGGAGGTTTTACATGAGAGCGCGAATCGCGAATGGTGTTTTTCGATTCGCGACTCAACGATTCGCGCGTTTCTCGCGATTCGCGGCTTTCGGGAACTTCACGAGCTCGAGGAATTGATCGCCCTCGATTTCCATGTATCGGGCGGCGCTTTCGGGGGTGAGGGCGCCGGCCATGGCTTCGGTGAGATGGGCGCGGGTGGTTTGGAGGAGTTCGAGGGCGTGGTCGTGGTTCTCTTCGAGGGAGCCGCTCCAGCTTTCGTCCGCCTCTTCGGCTGCCTCCGCGAACGACTTTCCTTCGAGGACGAGGGCGGCGAGTTCGATGGCGCGGTACGTCGAGGGGGCGAGGCGACGCTCGGGGGAGACGAGGCCGACCGTCGTGTTCAGGCTCACGGCGTAGCGGAGGAGGTCGGCGACGCGCCTTGCTTCATCTTCGGATACGCGGAGTTCGGTCTTATGCGCTTTGCTCTCCTCTTTGTCCATAAAATGCCTTTCCCCTCGAAGTCGTGGTGAATGCTTCACTCTATCTTAATCGCTGCGCGTTCGGGCTTCTATTTTACGCGCCGGTCGGGGATATACTATATTCATGTGAGGAGTGGTGCATTTTGGCTCTCGAAACCACACAAAGACCTCCGGGACGCGGCTTCGACTTCGTGGCGGCGTTGTCGGGAGCGCCGCTGATGGTGTGGTGGGGAGGGGTAGCCGTGATCTCGGGCGGAACCATGTTCGTGCTTGCGGCCTTCGTTTCGTTTGCGCTGGCGGTCGGCCTCATCTCCCCGCTCTCACCCGGATACGAGATGTTCGCCGAGGAATACGCCGCCAAAAGGATGCTTCTCATGGCATACGAGCTCACGGGACCGCTTGGAAGCCTTCTCGTTGCGACGGGTATGTTCGGGGTACTCGCCTTGTCGCGGATGCGTTTCGGGAAGCTCTCCGGCACGACGAAAACGGGCGTCGTGATCTCCCTCGTATCCGGCTTTTGCGCGGCGGCGATCATCGTCTACGCGTACTTGCCGCGTTATTCCACGCCGGAGCCGATCGTGTTTTACGTGTCTCATGGCGCATACGCCGCCTCGTTTCTCGGTTGGATATGCGGCGTCCTCCTCGTTGGAATTCCCGCTTTTCGGGTGGGATCCCTCGGGCGGTGGAGGTTCATGTTCGCCCCGCTCGCGCTCGCATGCTTTCCGGCGTACCAGATCGTCTTCTTTCTCATATACCCGATGGGCTTCTTCTCCCTCATGGAGCCGGGTTTCGCGCTCGCTGCGGCCATCGAGACGCCGAGGGCGCTGGGCGGCGTCGGATGGATCCTCTTCGGCCTCGTCCTCCTCGGCGCGCATGAAAAGGAACTCGCCTTGAAAAAGAAAGAAAACCTCGCCCTCGTGCGCCGTTTCTACGAGGAAGTATGGAATAAAGGAGCCTTCGACCTCGCGGACGAAATCCTCGCCCCCGGCTTCGTGAATCATCGCCACAGAGCCGAAGGAGCGGAGAACTTCAAACATTACCTCGCCGCCCTCCACGCCACCTTCCCCGACCTCGACCTCGCAATCCAAACCCAAACCTCCGACGGAGAGAACGAAGTCGCCACCCGCTGCGAGATGCGCGGAACCGACCGGGGCGGAGTCCTTTACTATCCGCCGACGAACAAAATCGTCGCCTTCACCGGAATATTCACCGACACGGTGAGAGACGGTCGCATCACCGCACATCGCGGAGAAATAGACGAAGCCGCCCTCTTCGAGCAGCTCGGCCATGAAAAGCCGCGGATAGCGAATCGAGAGTCGCGAATCGAATAAGAACGACTCGCGGCTCTTCTCACGTCGCAGCCGGACGCGGCGCGAATGCCCGATGCCCGGTTATCGCCTGTCCCACGATGAGCGTGTTCACGTCGTTGGTTCCCTCGTACGTGTACACGCCCTCGATGTCCGCCATGTGTTCGATGACGCGGTAGTCGAGGAGGATGCCGTTCCCGCCGAGAACCTCGCGGGCGAGGGCGGCGATGCCACGCGCCTTCGAGACGTTGTTCATTTTGAACATCGAGACGAGCGGCGCGTCGAGTTCCCCGGCGTCTTTCAGTCGGGCTATGTGGATGGCGAGGAGTTGCATTTGCGAGATGTCGTTTACCATGCTCACGAGCTTTTGCTGGACGAGCTGGAACGAGGCGAGCGGATGCCCGAACTGCTCGCGCTCCTTCGTGTACGCGAGCGCGGTTTCATAGCAATCCATCGCCTGACCGAAGCCGTCCCACCCCACGCCGTAGCGCGAATGAGTGAGTATCGAGAGCGTCGAGCCGAGGCCGTCCGCCTTCGGAAGGCGGTTCTCCTCCGAAACAAAGCAGTCTTTCATCGTGATGTGCGTTTGCCACGCGGAACGCTGCGAGCCTTTCCTCGGAAGCACGTCGGCCTCGAAGCCGTCGGTGTCCGTCCCGCCCTCGACGAGGAAGCCGGAGACTTTTCCGTCGTCCATCTTCGCCCATATCACGGCGACGTCGGCGAAGGAGGCGTTCCCGATCCACCGCTTCTCCCCGTCGAGGACGTATCCCCCCTCGACTTTCCTCGCGGTCGTCTCCATCGCGGACGGGTCGCTCCCGGCGTTCGGCTCGGTCAGCCCGAAGCACCCGATCTTCTCGCATTTCGCCATCGCGGGGAGCCACTTCTGTTTTTGCTCCTCGCTCCCAAGCTCGTGAATGGCCGTCATAGCCAGCCCCGACTGAACATGGAGAAAAGTCGCCAACGACCCCGAACCCCGCGCAATTTCGGCGATGGCAAGCCCATACGCGACATTGTTCCACCCCGCGCACCCGTACTCCTCGGAGAATACGCCCCCCATCACCCCCGTCTCCCCGAGCTTCGGAAGCACATCGAACGGAAACTCCGCCCGATCCCAATTTTCAGCCGCGCCCGGAATCACATGCTCGTCCACGAACGCCCTCACCGAGTCCCGAACCGCCGCCTCATCCTCCGTGAGGAGCGCCCCCGACCTCACAAAATCCGCCGCTCGCGTGTCCCTCCGGGTTCCCTCCGGCGTCATCGTCATAGCCCCGTCCCTTCGCGTATTTTCCATGACCCTCTCTCCGGCAAGGATATGCCGCCCCGCCTCCGTGGTCAATGCGGGTCGCTTCGCGGGTCGCTTCGCTCCGGTTGTTGGTTATTGGTTATTGGTTATTGGCAAAAACCAATAACCCGGATTATTCATGAAGAGGCCGCCGGAGAGTGGGACTTTCCTCGAAAGGCGAGAGTCCGAGGGGTCGGGAGCCGGAAGCCGTTCGCTGGCGCCCGCTTCGGGAGTCGGGGAAAGGAGTGGGCGCGAGGCTCGCGCCGCCCGGGCATCCGGTCGAGTCTGGCGCGGGTTTGCCGGGCGGGGAGGCGAAGGCGCCGAAGGAGAGAAGGCCGCGAAGGTCGAAAACGCCCCCCGACTCCCGGCTTTTCACACGGAAATCTCGTGAACAATCCGTGCCAAAAACCAATAACCAAAAACCAATAACCAAACCGGGAGCGGAGCCGCAGGCGGAGCGACACCCGTGATCACGTTTACGTCCTCCCCTTCATGGCGATACTCCTTCTCGTAAGATACATGTCTGGTATATTTACGTGCGTAATGCACTTAGTCGAGTATGAGGAGGTGAGGCGTATGCCGGTCGCTATAACGGAGAGGGTGAGCATAGATTACGACGAGGCTGGGGAGGGATTTCCGCTCTTTTTGATCGGGGGCCTCGGGTTTGGTCGATGGGGGTGGTTTCGGCAGGTTCCGGCTTTGTCGAGGCATTTCCGGGTCGTCACCTTCGATGTGAAGAGGGAGCGGGTTTTGCGGGACGGGGTCGGGGATCTCGCCTCGGACGTGGTCGCGCTCATGGACTATCTCGGGGTCGGGAAGGCTCATGTGCTTGGGGCTTCGCTCGGGGGGTTCGTCGCGCAGGAACTCGCGCTTCTCCGCCCGGATCTCGTCGAGCGGCTCGTCCTCATATCCACGAGCTATGGCGGCCGGGGCCGCGAGACGATGTCGCCGTCCGCCCTCATGGACATGCTCGGATGGGGTTCCTTCACGCCGGAAGGAAGCGTCCGGCGCGGTTTGGAAGGGGCGACTTCGGAGAAGTATCGGTCGGAGCGTCCCGACGAGTTCGAGGAGATCGTCCATTCGAGGCTCGCCGATTCGCCGTCGCCGAGCGCGTATTTCGATCAAATGCAAGCCGGGGCGAGCTTCGACATCTCCGGCTCCGTCGAGGACATAACGGCCCCCGCGCTCGTCGTCCACGGCGGCGAAGACCGTTTCGTGCCGCCCGCGAACGCCGCCGCCCTCGCCGAGAACCTCCCGGAGGCGAAGCTCCGCGTCCTCGACGAGGCGGGGCATCTCGTCTTCATCGAACGCTTCGCCGACGTGAACCGCGAAATCGTGGGCTTCCTCAAACCCCGGAAGTCCCGTCCTCCCGAGGCCGAGGAAAAAGGCACGTTCGAGGAGATCCTCGCCGGATGCGCCGGAGTCGTATCGCGCACCGGGAAGCGGCTGTCGTCCCTCGTTCGGCCCGGCGGATAGTGGCTCTCCTTCGCCGAGCCGCCGGAAGCCGCGCCACTCCGCCTCCGCCCCACCCACCCCGAAGGCCGGGCGCGAAGGCGAGACACTCTCCGAAAATACCCGCCAAACCAGGCGGGAGGATGCCGCCGAACCCGAAACAGCGCCGTCCGAGCGCGGCGTTCCCGAATGCGGCGTTCCCGGGCGCGGCCGTCGGCTCGTTCCCGCGACACGGGTGGGCGGTCGCCTCGTTTCCGGGGGGTTTTCCGGCGAGGCGCCTATGCGAAGTGGATGTTTTGCAAAGGTCGGCATCTCCGGTCGGGCATGGTACGGGATCCTCGCGGGAGAAGGGATCGAGAGCATCTCGAACTTCCGCTTTCGACGGGTTTCGTGCGTTTCGTGAAGTGGGAAGAATTGATGGGCGAGGCTCCATGCCACGCGATAGACTTTGGATGGAAACGCGAGGAAAGGGAAGCAGCTTATGAGCGAAGAAAGACCGCAGCCGACGATGCCCTTCGACGTTTGGTCGGAGTGGTTCAAAAATAATATGCAGGAAGGCGCACCGTGGATGATGCTCTCCCCCGGTGAGGAGGCGCACGTGAAAACGCGGGCATCGTCCGGCAAAGACCCGCTCCTCTCGGTCGTCGAGAAGGCGTGGGAGGCGAATCCGCTTCAAAGCGTGTTGCCGATAAACTGGGTTGAGATCACACGCTCCCTCCAGACTTTGTGGATGCGCGAGATGCGCGACCCCGCCCAAGCGACCGCGCGGGCCATGGATTACAACATGCGGGCGTGGAGCGCGGCGATGGAATCGTGGAACAAAACCGTCTCGCGCATATGGGGAATTCCGGTGGAGGAGGACGACGGCGGCGGCTCCGACAAGCGTTTCTCCTCCCCCGAGTGGGAGACGAACCCGTATTACCACACGCTCAAAGAGACGTATAACCTCGCCTCCGAATACCTCCTCACCGAGATCGAGGAGACGGACGGAGAGGCCGGAACCGAGGAGCAAAGACGGCTCCGGTTCCATCTCAAACAGTTCGTGGACGCGATGGCGCCCGTCAACTTCCTCCTCACGAACCCGGCGGCGCTCCGTCGCGTCGTCGAGACGGGCGGGGCGAGCGTGGCCGAGGGGACGCGGAACCTCCTCGCAGACGTTCAAGAAGGCAAGCTCACCATGACCGACGTGAACGCCTTCGAGCCGGGCGAGAACCTTGCGATAACGCCCGGAAAAGTCGTGTACCGGAACGGGCTCATCGAGCTCATCCAATATGAGCCGCAAACCGAGAAGGTGCATGAGGTTCCGATGGTTTGGATGCCGCCGTGGATCAACAAATACTACATTCTCGATATGCAGCCCAAAAACAGCTTCGTGAAATACATGGTCGAGCAAGGCTACACGCTCTTCGTCGTAAGCTGGAAAAACCCCGACGCCTCGATGGACGAGACATCCTTCGAGGACTATATGCACAAAGGGCCGCTCGCCGCCGCCGAAGTCGTACGCGAAATAACCGGGAGCGAGACTGTCAATCCGATGGGATATTGCATCGGCGGGACGCTGCTCGCGATGACGCTCTCGTATCTCGAAGCGAAGGGCGAGAACAAGTTCGGCCCGGCTACTTTCATGGTCAGTTTGCAGGATTTCTCGGAGGTCGGGGACACGTCGGTGTTCATAGACGACGAGCAGGTGGATTTCATGGAGCGCCAAATGCTCGAGCGCGGCTATCTCGACAGCAGCTCGCTGTATAACATGTTCAACCTCCTCCGCTCCAACGACCTTATATGGTCGAACGTTGTAAATAATTACCTCATGGGGCAAAAGCCCCCGTCTTTCGACCTCCTCTATTGGAACTCGGACAACACGAGGATGGCGAGGAACGCCCACAGTTTCTATATTCGGAACACGTACCTCGAGAACAACCTCGTCGAGCCGGGCAAAGTCGAACTCGACGGAGTGCCGATAGATCTCGGCCGCATAAAGCAAGATATTTATGCCGTCGGCGCGGAGAAAGACCACATTGTGCCGTGGAAGTCGGCGTGGAGCATAAGCCAGCTTGCGGGCGGGAACACCCGGTTCGTCCTCGGACACAGCGGCCACATCGCGGGGATAATCAACCACCCCGGCAAAGGCAAAGGCGCTTTCTGGACGAACGACGCCGCCGAAAAAGCGAACACCCCCGAGGAATGGTTCGAGGCCACCGAAAAACACGACGGCTCATGGTGGACGGACTGGGCGAAATGGCTCGAAAAACGAAGCGGCGAGAAAACCGAGCCGCCGAAGATGGGAAGCGAAAAACACCCGCCCATCGAAGACGCGCCCGGCTCATACGTCAAAGAACGGTAAAGAAGAACGACGAAGGGGGGCGGAGAAAGTTTTCTCCGCCCCTCGCCGCGATAGCCACCGAGTTCGCAGAAAGATCGCCGCGACTCCCCGCTCCCGAAGCGGAGTCGCCTCGCGCCCGTTATTGGTTTTGCCAATAACCAATAACCAACAACCGGGAGCAAAGCGACCTTCACGCATCGAGCGCGAGCTTGCCCGCTGGCTTACCAACTCGCCACTTTGAGGCCGATCACCCGCTCGAACTCGCGCACGTTGAAACTCACGAGCGTGAGGTCTCGTGAGCGGGCGACGGCGGCTATGAGGAGGTCGTTCGGGCCGATGAGCGTCCCCGCCCTTTCGAGATCGGCTCGGATGAGGCCGTATTTCTCCGATGCCCGGTCGTCGAACGCGAGACTCGGAAACGGAGCGAAAAACCGCGAGAGGACGGCCAGTTTATGGCTCGTCCTCTCGCTTTTCCGGGCACCATAATATAGCTCGGCCTTCGTCGCGGATGAGAGAGCCACCTCCTCGGGCGTTCGCTCCCTCAGCCGCTCCACGGTCTCTTCCCGGCCTTTGATCAGCGCGATGGCCGTGTCCGTGTCGAGGAGATACTCGATCACAACGCTTCCCGCGCCTCGTAATCCCCCTGCCCGCCGCGCTCGACCTCGCCCTCCCAACTTCCCAATACCTCATCGAAAAAACCCTCGGGCCACCGCTCCTCATCCACCTCCCGAACCACGATCTCCGCCAGATACCCCGACAAAGATTTCCCCCGCTCCCGAGCCTTCCGCCTTAAAATCTCCGCCGTACCCTCCGGCACATACAAATGCAACTGCGGCATACGCCTCCTCTCAAAACGAGTGCGCCAAGTATATGTGCTATATGCGCGAACGTGGCAAACGTGACGAGGATCGGCGGAAATTCTCCTTCTCCGCTTTACGGATTGAGGACGAGCTTGCCCGTCGTCTTCCGGCCCTCGAGGTCGGTGTGGGCCTCGGAGGCTTTTTCGAGCGGGTATTTTCCGCCGACGTTGAGTTCGAGGTCGCCCTTTGCGAGCCAGCCGAGGATTTCCTTCATGCTCGACGCCATGAGATTTTGATCCGCCATGATCCACGGTAGGAAAAACCCGCTCACCGTTTGCTGCTTCCTCATCATGCGGAAGAGTCCGACCGAACTCGGCTCCCCGCTCGCCGCCCCGAAAACCACCATCCGACCGAACGGCGCGAGACAACCGAGGTTCTTCTCCGGGAAATCGCCGCCGACCATCTCCAATATTACGTCCGCGCCGTTGCCGCCCGTCGCGGTCTTCACCGTCTCCGGCCAACCGTCATCCGTATAGTCAACGAGGACATCGGCGCCGAGATCCTTCGCCATGTTCAGCTTTTCCTGATTGCTCGCCGTCGCGATGACGTTCCCCGCCCCCATGAGCTTCGCCATCTGAACCGCGAGATACCCGACCCCACCCGCCGCCGCATGCACGACGATGGATTCTCCTTCCCCCATGCGCCCCGTCGTCTTTATGAGGTGGTACGCGGTGAGTCCTTGAAGCGGAATCGCCGCCGCCGCGTCGAAGCCGAGGCCGTCCGGTATCGGGATGACCGAGTTCGCCGGAGCAACGGCATACTCCGCGTATCCCCCATCGTTTCCGAGGACGACGACCTCGTCACCCTCCGAGACGTCCGAGACACCGGAGCCGACGGCTTCGACGGCTCCGGCGACTTCGGAGCCGGGGGTGAAGGGGACGGCCTGCTTTTTGAGGTATTCGTTCTTCCGACGCATCGTGTCGGCGAAGTTCACGCCGGACGCATGGACACGAATCAAAACCTCGCCCTCGCCCGGCTCCGGTCTCTCGACTTCCGCGAGTTTCAAAACGTCCGGCCCGCCGAACTCCTCGACCACTATGGCCTTCATCGTCGTCGTCATGGGTTCCTCCATTTCGCCTTTATCGAATCCACGCGAATATATCAG
>JACDAJ010000175.1 GCA_013695475.1 Rubrobacter sp.
CCGGGCTTCTTGTGCGGAGCCTCGCCTCTCCGTCGTCCTTTCTCGATCCCCGGTCTCATCGGCGCCTCGAGAAGTATACGGGCTAAAACTCCGGCTCCCACACAGATTTCAACTCGAGGGTGAAGCCGGGGAGTTCGGGGGCGCCGGACAAACTCTCCGGGTTGTCGAGGATTTCGACCGAGCCGTCCGCTTTGTATATGTGCGCCTTTCTTTCCTCCGGGTCGAGGAGCCACGCGAGCCTCGCGCCGTTTTCGATGTATTCCCGCATTTTCGCCTCGATCTTTTCGAGGGCATCGGAGGGGGAGCGGAGTTCGACCGCGAAGTCCGGGCAAAGGGGGAGGAATTTCCGCTTTTGTCCGGCGGTGAGGTTCGAGAGTCGGTCTCGGCTCACCCACGAGGCGTCGGGGGCGCGAAGCGCGCCGTTCGGAAGGATGAATCCGCCGTTCGAGTCGAATCCTTTGCCGGTGCCATCACGCCTCGTCCATATGCCGAGTTGCGTTGTCAACTCGAAATTGCGATTGCTCGTCTCTCCTCCGGTGGGCATCTCGATCTTCAAATTTCCCTCCGCGGTCCGCTCGATGCGAAGCTCGTCGTTGATCCGGCAAAACTCGAAGAGCCAATCATCGTCGTCCACCGCGAACCCCGCCTTCGGCACCCGCAACGTCATCGGATGCTCCACCCGAACCTTCGTCTCCGTTTTCGTCTCCGTCATACGAACCTCCATACGCGCCGTCGGAGGGAAATTATACGCCCGCCGCGAAGGGCGCGAACCGTCGCCATTCACCACGCGCCGCCTTTATGGTACAGTCGCACACATGCACGAAGTCCGGGTGGAGAGCCTCGACAAGCTGGAATCTCTCGGGGGCGAAATTTGGATCTCCGCCAACTCCGGCGAGGGAAACGAAGTGAACATCGTCTTCCCGAAGCACGTGTGGGACGATCTTCTCTCGAAAGCCTCGGACTCGGACGAACCGACCGAAGCCGAACTCGGAGAGTGGAACTCTCTTTTCCACCGCCTCCTCTCCTTCGCCAAAGAACATTCCTTCGAGACGATCCTCGAAGATGTCCCGTGCGGAGACTCCGGCGGCCTCTCATACGACCTCGTGCTTCGCTCGAACGAACTTTACGCCGTCACGAGCGGATACTTCTTCGCCCCGACCATCGAAGCCGGAACCGCCGGAAAACTCCGCGCCGCCCTCGAAAGAGACTCGTTCGTCGAACAGGCATACGCCATCGGAGCCGTCGCGGACGAAGGGGCTTTCACCTTCGGAAACGACGACTTGAAAATCGTCTCGGCGCGAGGAAGGAAATCGTCGGCGAGCCGTTTCGAGATGGCTCCGGAGTTGTGGCGAACCCTCTCCGAAAAGCTCGGATGGACGAACGTGGAAACCATAATCCCAAACGACAAAGGATAAAATGTGCCGCTCGTAGACCTCGACCGCTTCGACTTTTTGTACGCAACCCGAGTCAAAGGCATGAAAACCGCCGCCACCCGAGATTTGATGGCAACGTTGTCTCGGCCGGGCATCATATCCCTCGCCGGAGGCTTCCCGGACACGAGGGCGTTCGGAGAGGAAGCATTCCGGGAGATATCGAGGAACATGTCCGCGGACTACGCGCAAGCCCTCCAATACGGTCCGACCGGCGGCCTCGAATCCATAAAAGACGTCATCGTCGAAGTCATGGGAGCGGAGGGGACACCCGCGAATCAGGAAAATGTCTTCGTTACGACCGGGGCGCAACAAGCCCTCGATCTCGTCGCAAAGGTCTTCCTCGACGAGGGCGACGCCATCCTTTGTGAAGGGCCGAGCTATGCCGGGGCATTGAATGCGTTCGCCGCGTATCGGCCTCGCATCGCGCACGTCCCGATGGATCGGGCGGGTATGATCCCCGCCGCCGCCCGCGAGACTTTGAATAAAGCGAAGAAACAAGGTCTCCACATAAAGTTCCTTTATACGGTTCCGAACTTCCAGAATCCGGCGGGTGTCACGCTCGCGAAGGACCGTCGGAGGGAGATCCTCGACCTCGCCAAAGAGTTCGACCTCATCGTCATCGAGGACAATCCGTACGGGATGCTCCGCTTCGAGGGGGAGCCGCTCCCCACCCTCGCCGCCCTCGAAATGGAGGAGGAAGGCGATGTGGACCGGGTGGTTTATCTCGGCACGTTCTCGAAGATATTCGCTCCCGGAGTACGGCTCGGGTGGGTTCACGCGCAGCCGGGGATTCTCCACAAGATAAACGTCGGGAAACAGGGCGCGGATCTTTGCTCGTCGAACCTTTCGCAAATGATGATCTCGTCCTTCTTCCAAAACGCCGACTGGAAAGCATACGTCGCCCGACTGAACGGCATATACAAAGAACGCCGCGACGCGATGCTCGACTCCCTCGCCGAGTTCATGCCGAACGACGTGCATTGGACGCACCCCGAAGGCGGGCTTTTCGTATGGGCGACGCTTCCTTCATATCTCGACTCGACGGCGATGCTTCCTCGGGCGATAGCCAAAAACGTCGCGTATGTTCCGGGCGAGGGATTTTACGCGGGAGGCGAAGGAAAGAACCATATGCGGCTCAATTTCTCGTTCGTGGAGAGTGAGAAGATACGGCGCGGCGTCGAGATCCTCGCGGAAGTGGTTCGGGAGAGAATCGAGCTTCGGGGCGACCTCGAACGCGGCACGAAGCGGGGCGCGAGGCAAAAACGACGCTCACCCGCGACCGGAACGGAGGGATGAATATGGCGAGGATCGCCGTTCTCCGAGGCGGACATTCGATGGAACGCGACGTGTCGTTCGTGACGGGGCGGCGCGTTCAACACGCCCTCGAGCGCCTCGAACACGAAGTACACCCGATGGACATCGAAGAGGCGACCACCGAAACGCTCATGGAACTCTCCCCGGACGCCGTGTTCATTTGCCTCCACGGCTCCGGCGGCGAGGACGGAACCGTTCAAGCCCTCCTCGAAACTTTGAACCTCCCATACACCGGAAGCGGCCCACTCTCCTCCATCCGTTGCATGGACAAAGACTACGCGAAGCGGGCGATGCGAGCGGCGGGCATCGAGACTCCGCCGTTCCGAACCTTCCTCCGGCGGGCGATGAACGAGATGGGAGCCGCCGCCGCCCTCGACACGGCGGTGGAATCTCTCGGTTACCCGCTCATCGTGAAGCCCGCGAGGGAGGGTTCGAGCTTCGGCCTCTCCCGCGTCGAAAAGCCCGAGGAGCTTTTCGAGGCCGTGTATGAGGCGCTCGGATACGACGCGAAAATACTCCTCGAAAAATGGGTCGAGGGGACGGAAGTGTCGGCGTCCATCATCGAACCCGCCGGGGAAGAGCCGAGAGTCCTCGGCCTCGTCGAAATACGCCCTCGCGAAGGCGCATACAATTTCGAGGCGAAATATACGCCGGGCGCCACCGACTTCGCCATCCCACCCGAAGTCTCGGAGAGTGAAACGAAAGCCCTCGAAGAGACGGCGCTTTCGGCGTACCGCGCGCTCGGATGCTCCGGCTTCGCACGGGTGGACGCCATCCTCGAAGACGGGACTCCGAAAGTCCTCGACGTAAAGACGATACCCGGTTTCACCGAGACCTCGACGTTGCCGCTCGCGGCGGAAGCGGCGGGGCTTTCGCTCGAAGACCTCGTGGAGACGATCCTCGACGCGGCTCTTCGGACAGAGGCGGCGGCGAAATTGTAGCCGCGCGGACTATGCGAGCGTCGCCGCCCCCATGAACTCATCGAGAGCGGCGAGCGCCGCCTCCGCTTGCCGCCGACGGCGTTCTTGTTTGGAAACGCGCCGTCCGTTTTCCTTTTTCGGGATCGGGGCGACGAGCCCCCAGTTCGAGTTTATCGGCTGAAGGGTGCCTTCCTTCGTCGTTATATAGTTCGCCAATGCCCCCATCATCGTCCCGACGGGCATGGTTACCGGCTCTTCATCCCTCGCCGCCCGCGCCGCGTTCACTCCGGCGATATACCCCATCGCCGTGCTTTCGACATAGCCCTCCACTCCCGTGAGTTGTCCGGCGAAGAAGAGCGGGGCTTCCGAGTTTCGTATCCTCATCGTCGCGTCGAGCATTTTGTTCGACGGGAGATATGTGTTCCGGTGCATCACGCCCATGCGGGCGAACTCGGCGTTCTCGAGGCCGGGGATGGTTCGGAAAACCCGTTTTTGCTCGCCCCATTTGAGCCTCGTCTGGAAACCGACGATGTTGAAAA
>JACDAJ010000199.1 GCA_013695475.1 Rubrobacter sp.
CGGGCGGTCGTGTCCTCCGGCACGGTCGAAAGGGATGTCGCGTCTCCGCGCCCGATGTCTTCGCGGAGGGCGAGGCGGGCGACTTCGAGCATCGGCTCCGGCGGTTTTTTCGTCTGTGTCCGATCCATCACAGCTCGAGCATCCTCTCAATGGGACGGAGGGCGCGAAGGCGAAGCTCCTCGCCGAGTGTGATCTCCGGCTCGAGATTCTCCATGCACGAATATAGTTTCTCCATCGTGTTCCGGCGCATGTGCGGACATTCGCCGCACGCCTCGCACGAGCCTTCGGCGCCGCCGCGTCCGGGGGCGCGCATGAACTCTTTGTCCGGGGCGGCCTTCCTCATCTGGTGGATGATGCCCGCCTCGGTCGCCACGATGAACTTTCTTGCCTCGCTCCGGGCGGCTCGTTCGAGGAGGGAGGTCGTGCTTCCGACGTGGTCCGCGAGTCGAAGCACCCGCTCCTCGCACTCGGGATGGGCGAGCACCTCCGCGTCGGGATGGCGGACTTTAAGTTGGCGAATTTTCTTCTCCGAGAAAAGAATATGAACCATGCACGTCCCCGGCCAAAGAACCATATCCCTCCCCGTCTTCTCGACGAGATACCGACCGAGATGCTTGTCCGGCCCGAATATGATCGGCACATCCTCCGGTATGCTCCCGACGACTTTCTCGGCATTCGACGAAGTGCATATGACATCCGACAATGCCTTCACCGCCGCCGAGGTGTTCACATACGAGATGACGGCATGGCCGGGCCGCTCTTTTATAAAAGCCTCGAACTCGTCCGGCGGGCAAGAATCGGAGAGGGAGCATCCCGCTTCGAGGTCGGGAAGAACGACCGTCTTCTCCGGGTTCAAGATTTTCGCCGTCTCGGCCATGAAATGTACGCCGCAAAACACGATGACATCGGCGTCGGTTTTCTGAGCCTCCCGCGCCAGCCCGAGCGAGTCCCCGATATAGTCGGCGACGTCCTGAATTTCCGGCTCCTGATAATAATGCGCGAGGACGACCGCGTTCATCTCCTCTTTGAGACGCTCGACCTCCCGGAAATAGTCCGTCCGAACATCCAAAATCTCCACACAAACCTCCTCGTAACAACCGCCGACGAGCTTGATACGTGAAAGCGTTGCAAAGTCGGTAGTTTGTAACATTATGTTACAACCAGTAAAGCACGGCGAGGTGGGTCTGGCAAGGCGAGGGTTTGGAAGAAGAGGATCGAGGTCCGAAGTAAAGGCGACTCCGCCTCGCGTTATACTTCGGCAATGCGAACACCGCCGCCGGGGGAGACGCCGCACCGAAACCACGGACTTTTCAGCGACCATTATTTGGACGTTACATTGCCCGAGCGTCCGGGATGGAAGGAGCTTGCGAAGGAAGCGCGTCCGGCGATGGGGGGAATCTCCGACATCCTCTCCTCGCATGTGCCGAGCGAGAACGAGGCGCAGACCGAGAGCGATCTCGTGCGTCCGGTGCTTCGCGCCCTCGGACACGACTTCGAGGTTCAGCCCGCCCTCGACACACCGGACGGGACGAAACGACCGGACTATGTTTTCTATGACGACCGTCCCTCCCTCGACGCGAACAAAGGGAAGAAGCTCGACGAGGCGGCTCTTTCCGGCAAAGCATTCGCCGTCGGGGACGCGAAATATTTCGATCGGCCGCTCGATGTGTCGCTCGGAAAGAGCGGCTCCTTCGACAACCGGAATCCCTCGTTCCAGATCTTTTTCTATATGCAGCATTCCGGAACCGAGTGGGGAATCCTCACGAATGGCCGTCTCTGGCGACTTTATCACCGCGACTCCGCCCACAAGCTCGACCGCTTTTACGAGGTGGATCTGCCGAAACTCATCGAAGCCGGAGACACGGAGGCGTTCTTGTATTTTTATGCGTTCTTCCGACGGGGAGCTTTCGATGGCGGGGAGTTTTCTCTTCGGGGGATTCTCGCGGAGAGCGCGGACTATGCGAGGAGCGTCGGGGATTCGCTGAAATTGCAGGTTTTCGAGTCGCTCCGGCACATCGCGCAAGGTTTCCTCGACCACCCGCGAAACGGATTCGGACGCGACGCGGACACCCTCCGAACGATTTACGACAACTCGCTCATAACTTTGTACCGGATGCTCTTCGTGCTTTACGCCGAGTCGCGCGAGCTTCTCCCGGTGCGCGGGAGCGAGATGTACCGCGACACATATAGTTTGTACGCGATGAAGAACGAGGCCGCCCGCGGCCGCGAACTCCTCCCGAACACGGCCCGACTTTGGGGGCAAATGAAGGAGCTTTTCGGGATCATC
>JACDAJ010000211.1 GCA_013695475.1 Rubrobacter sp.
GCCTCGGGGTTGATCGGCTCACCGACCGTCCCGAGCAGCCGCAGGGAGGACAGGTCGTACTTCTTCGGCCACTCCTCACCCCACTTCATAAAGGTGCGGATCGTGGTCGGCGCGGTGTAGAGGATCGTCACCTTGTAGTGCTCGATCATCTTCCACCACCGCTCCTTGTCCGGTGTCCCCTCGTACATCAGCGAGGTGGCGCCGTTGGCGAGCGGACCGTAGACGATGTAGCTGTGGCCGGTGACCCAGCCGATGTCGGCGGCGCACCAGTAGACGTCGGTGTCCGGTTTGTGGTCGAAGACGACCCGGTGGGTGTAGGCGACCTGCGTCAGGTAGCCGCCCGTCGTGTGCAGGATCCCCTTCGGCTTCGCGGTCGTACCGCTGGTGTAGAGGATGAACAGCGGGTGTTCGCTCTGGTGCGCGGGCGCTTCGTGGTTGCCGTCCTGCCGGTCCACCACCTCGTGCCACCACACGTCCCGGTCGTCGTCCCAGGCGACGTCCTGTTCGGTACGGCGTACGACGAGAACGTGGTGCACGTCAGGGCACTCCTCGAGCGCTTCGTCGACGGCCGGTTTGAGCGCACTCGGGGCGCCCCGGCGATAGCCGCCGTCGGCGGTGATGACGACGCGGGCGTCGGCGTCCTTGATGCGGCTGCGCAGCGCGTCGGAGGAGAAGCCGCCGAAGACCACGGAGTGCGGGGCGCCGATCCGCGCGCAGGCCAACATGGCGATCGCCGTCTCCGGAATCATCGGCATGTAGATGGCGACCCGGTCGCCCTTCTCGACGCCGAGTTCGGTGAGCGCATTGGCCGCCTTGCACACTTCGGTGCGCAGGTCGGCGTAGGTGAGCGCGCGGGTATCGCCGGGCTCGCCCTCCCAGTGGATCGCCACCTTGTCGCCCCTGCCCGCGTCGACGTGGCGGTCGACGCAGTTGACGGCGACGTTGAGCTCCCCGCCGACGAACCACTTCGCGAACGGCAGCTCCCACTCCAGGGCGCTGTCCCACTCGGTGGTCCACGTGAGCCGCCGCGCCTGCTCCTCCCAAAAGGCGATCCGGTCGCCCGCCGCCTCGTCGTACAGCTCCTTGGGGGCCTCGGCTTCCTCGGCGAAGCCAGGCGGCGGCTCGAAGCGTCGGTTCTCCTGCAACAGGTTGGAGAGTGCCTCGCTGGTCACTGCTGCGCTCCTCGGGGTCGTAGCTTCTCCGGTGGAGTGGGTCGGCTCGTCAGTGCGAGACTGCTTGCTCGGCTCCCGCACCGGTGAGGGAACGCACCTCCATCTCGGCGAACTTTCCCTCGTTGTACTCCTTGCTGAGTACGGTGCCGAGCCAGCCGAAGAAGAACCCGGCCGGGATCGACACCAGGCCCGGATTCTCCAGTGGGAACCAGCTGAAGTCGGTGCCCAGCGGGAACAGCGACGCGCTGGTCCCCTCTGCGGAGACCTTGCCGGACACCACCGGGGAGAAGAGGACGAGCACCACGGCCGTGACGAGGCCGCCGTAGATGGCCCACACCGCGCCCTGGGTGTTGAACCTCCGCCAGAAGAGGCTGTACAGCAGCGCGGGCAGATTGCCTGACGCAGCGACCGCGAACGCCAGGGCGACGAGGAACGCGACGTTGAGCCGCTGCGCGTAGATGCTCAGCACGATGGCGACCGCACCGATGACGAACGCGGAGATGCGGGCTATGCGCACTTCGGAGCCTTCGGGGGCCTCGCCGCGGTGGATGACGTTGGCGTAGATGTCGTGCGCGAACGACGACGAGGAGGCCAACGTGAGCCCGGCGACGACCGCCAGGATCGTCGCGAACGCGACCGACGCGATGAAGGCAAGCATGAGCGTGCCGCCGAGTTCACCGAAGACGCGCGTCCCGATCTCCCGGGCCAGCTGCGGCGCCGCCGTGTTGCCCGCACTGTTCTGTTCGCGGATCGCGTCGCTTCCCACCAGCGCCGCCGCCCCGAAGCCCAGTGCGATCGTCATCAGGTAGAAGGAGCCGATGATCCCGATGCCCCCCAGCACAGACTTGCGGGCTGCCTTGGCGTCCGGGACCGTGTAGAAGCGGGTGAGGATGTGCGGCAGGCCGGCGGTGCCGAGCACCAGCGCGATCCCGAGCGAGAGGAGGTCGAGCTTGCCGGCGAGGCCCTGGGCGTCCGTGCCGTACTTCAGGCCTGGGTTGAGGAACGCGTCGCCCTTGCCGCTCTGGGCCGCCGCCTCGCCGAGCAGCGCGCTGACACTGCCGCCGAACTTGATCATCACCAGGATGGTGACCAGCGTCGTGCCGGTCATCAGCAGCACGGCCTTGATGATCTGCACCCAGGTCGTGCCCTTCATGCCGCCGACGGTGACGTAGAAGATCATGAGCGCACCGACGGCGACGATGGTGATGTTCTTGGCGGTGTCGCTGCTGACGCCGAGCAGCAGCGTGACCAGCGCGCCGGCACCGACCATCTGTGCCA
>JACDAJ010000234.1 GCA_013695475.1 Rubrobacter sp.
CCAGTCGCGCCCGCATGAAATCGCCCTCCGGCATGTTCGGGAGTACCCGGTTCACGAGGAGCGCGCCGATATGGACTCCGCCGTCGGTGAGGGTTTTGAGGGCGCGATCCGTCTCCTCGATCGGCAACCTCTCCGGGATGAGGACGAGATAAAACGTCGTGTCTTCGAGGAGCCGATGGCGAGCATGGTGGAACTTGTGGCGGCGTTCCCGAAGGCGGTCGAGAACCGGGTCGCCCTCGGGGTCGTCGCGCCCGGCGAGGTTTTTGAGCATCCGCTCCATCCCCGCGACTTTTTCTCTCTGTCGGACCATGCCTTCCACCCACGCGGACAAAAGCGCCGGAAGCGTGAGGAGGCGGAGCGTTTGTCCGGTCGGGGCGGTGTCGAAGACGACCCGGTCGTATGTGCCGGGGCAAAGGGCGATGAGATCCACGAACCGGTCGAAGAGCGCCGACTCCTCCGTTCCCGGATTCGACTTCGACATCTCGAGGTGCTTCTCCACAGTCGGGAGAACCTCGGGACTCACGGAGTCCTTCGACTCCCGCTTTATCTTCTCGATGTACTCGCTCGCGTCCGCCGCCGCATCTATTTCCACCGCGAAGAGGTTCGAGCCGATCTCCGTCGGCTCCCCGGAGAGCTTTTTCCCGAGGATGTCGCTCGTCGAATGTGCCGGGTCGGTCGAAACGAGAAGGGTTTTTTGTCCTTTTTCCGCGAGGAGCGAGGCGAACGCGGCGGCGAGCGTCGTCTTCCCGACCCCGCCCTTCCCCCCGAAAAAGACGAGCCGATTTTCACCGTCGTGGCGATGATCCTCATGGTGATGGTTTTCGAGGGAGAAGCTCATGAGGCCGCCGGACTTTCGCCGTCCGTCAAAAAGCTGACGGCTGACAAGCTGAAATGCTGACAAGCGCGAAGCAAAGCGAGCAACCCGCTCAACAACAAAAACCCGGCTCGAAGGTGTCCATCCCCATCCTCATGTGCCATTGGTGGAACTCCTCGACGAACTCGGGATATAGTTCGAGCGTGTAATAACTCGTCGGGTTCGGAATGCCGAGGGCTTCGAGAAAGAGCATCGCCATGAGCGCGTCTTCTTGTCTCGCCGCCTCTTTTTGCAAGCCTGCCCGCCACCGCCCCATGAAGAACTCGCGGTTGAATTCCTCGGCCTTTTGATACGCCTCGATGATGTGCCGCACGGTTACGCGGCTCCCGGTGAAAGCGAAGCAAGCTCGGCTCGCACGGCGGCGACGGCGGCCTCAGGTTTTGGGATGCGGCCCGAGAAAAGGACTTTCCCGTCCATCACGATGGAATTGTACGAGACGCCCTTCGTCACGCCATGCCACATGTCCCGGATCGAAAGCCCGTTTCTCCGGGCGTCTTTCAATAATGCCGGGACGAGCCATATGGCGTTTCGCGGGTCAACGACGGTGAGTTCGACGTCCTCGTCGAAGAGGGCTTTTTTGAGGGCGCGGTACACCTCGCCCATACGCTCCATCTCGACGCGGTTGTGGGCGTACGCCTCGCCTTCGCCGAACTCGCTGTGCTTGCCGCCGATGCGCCCGCAGCATCCCGACGCCGAAACCTGCGCGTCCCACTCCCGCACGAGTATGATCCTGTGTTCCATACCCCGAGTCTACCGCACCTATTCGCGCGGCGAGGGCGTATTGTCCGAGCCGCCGCCCGAGTTCCGGTTCATGTTCCGGACGCGGTTCATCGCGGAGGCCGACTCGACTATGAGCCACACGGCGAGGACGAAGACTATCGCGTCAACGACGAGAAGCAGCCACGCCCCCTCGTTGAAGAACTCGCCGAGTTGTATGAACAAAGCCCACGTCGTCATCGCGAGGAGGAAGACGAGCGGTATGATCGCCGCGAGCGGGTTCCTCCCGCGAGACATGATCCAAACCGCGATCACCGCGAGCGCAAGCCCCGCCGTAAGCTGGTTCGTCGTCCCGAAGAGCCGCCAGAGTACGCCGAACGCGAACCCCGCATCCCCGCCGCCTCCCGCCGGATAAAGAGCCAGTCCGAGCGGTATGAGGACGGCGATGCTCGTCGCGAGCGTGATGTTCCTCACGAGGCGGCGGAGGCCGATGATCTCCCCGATTTCCTGAATGATGTACCTTTGGAGCCGCACCCCCGTGTCCATAGTCGTCCCCGCGAACGTGATGACCACGACCGCCGCGAAGA
>JACDAJ010000240.1 GCA_013695475.1 Rubrobacter sp.
ATATGCGGGCGGGCCATCCCCGCGCCGACGAGCGTTCCCTGAACGTCGAAGAAGACGTTCATGCGGCGGCGTTCGATATCGAATTCATGCACGCCTCGCCTCGGGCGGGGTCGGGAAACTCCCGGCCAAAAAGCCGACGGCTGAAAACTGGCGGCCGACGGCTATTCTTCCTTTCTCGGAAGAATGCTTTGCGCTTGCGCGGAGATGCGGGCGCGGAGATCCTCGAAGGTGATGCCGCTCGGCGAGGGAAGCTCGAAGTCGCGGAGCATTCGCGTGAGGACGTTCCCCCCGCCGAGTTCGACCCACTCCTCCACACGCATCTTCGCGAGCGTTTCGACGACCTTCACCCACCGCACCGGGGCGACCATCTGATTTTTCAATGCCTCCCCGACGGCCTCCGCGCTCGTGAGGACCGAGCCGTCGATCGCGCTCACGACCGGAACCTCCGGCTTTTTGAACTCCACCGAATCGAGGATGTCGCGCATCCTCTCCGCCGCCGCCGAAACATACGGCGAATGCGCGGCGAAGGCGACATTGAGCGGAATTTTTCGCCCCTTTATCCGGGCGACCGCCTCCCCGACCGCCTCTCGCAAGCCCGAAACCACCGTTTGGCGCGGCGAATTATAGTTCGCCACCACCGAGCCTTCGGACTCGCCGAGAGCCTCCTCGACCTCCTCGGGAGTCGCCCGGAGGATGGCGACCATCCCACCCGGTATCTTCTCGGCGACCTCGGCGAGGAACTTGTCGCGGAGCGAGACGAGCCATATCCCGGTTTCGAGGTCGAAGCATCCGGCGGCGTATGCGGCCCCGTATTCGCCGAGGGAATGTCCGGCCACGACATCGGGGCGCACGTCGAGGTCGCGGCTCTCGTCGGCGTCGCGGGCGGCGAGCGCGAAGATCTTCACCTGGTCGGGAACCCTCTCCCCGACGATGCCCCGGATAATCGGAAGCATGTCATTCGGAGGCTCCGCCACACCGCCGCCCTGTCCCGGAAACACAAACGCCTTCATATCATGCACCCGTCCACTCGAATGATTTCAAAGCCTCGAAAACCTCATCAAAAACCTCATCTCCCAAAACGCGAAGGATGTGCGTTTCTACCATAAAACCGCGCCCGTTTGCAACATCGGCCACGGATGTCATATACGCGACGCGCCCGGAAAAGTTCGCCCGGACTCGCCTCACCCCTCGATGTCGCGGCGCATTCCCTCGTATTCTTCGCGCTCGATCTCACCCTTCGCATACCTCTCGTCGAGGATGTCCCTCGCCATCCGGCTCCCCGATTCGGAAGAACGAGCGTCCTTCATGGCTCCTCCGAAGCCCCATCGAACCGCCAATGCGATGACGAGGATGGGAAGGAGGATCACCGCCGCCAAAACTGCGACGTTATAAAGTGCCATTCTCCCCGAACCCAGAAAATCAACGAGCGATTCCATCGCGAACCCCTTTCCCGAACGAATGGTCGTCCCGATGATACTCGCTCACGGCGCGAGTACCCGCAACGAGCCGGGTACGACCTTCGCCTCGAAACTCCTCGTCGGGGCGAGTATTTCGCCGTCCACATGCGCCGGGACGGTCTCGGCCATCTTCACTTCGAGCTTCTTCGCCCGCGCCATATTCACCTCGTCGTGGCGCATGATCGTCCCGGCGAGCGCGGAGGGTATGATCCGCATGACGTCGAGGCGGCTTATCTTCTCGGAGTACACGACATCGAAAAGCCCGTCGTCGAGCCTCGAATCGGGAGCGAGTTTGAACATCGCCCCATACGTCGTCCCGAGCGCGGCCGCGACGAGTATCGTCTCGGCCTCGACGACCTCATCCCCGTCGAGGGTGAGTGTCGCCTCGTGGCATGTGAAACCCCACAAAAGCCTCCCGACCGACCACATGTACCGTCCCGCCCCGCCGAGGTACGAGGGGGCGATCTTCACCCCGGCGGCGACCTCCGCGTCGAATCCGATGCCAAGCCCGTTGTTGAAATGAACCCCGTTCACCTCGCCCGTGTCAACGACCCGGACGTTTCCCCTCGCTATGACTTCCAGAGCGCGGCGGAGATCCCCGCCGATCCCGAGCGCCTTCACATAATCGTTGCCGCTCCCCGCCGGAAGTATCCCCATGACCCTCTCCGTCCCGACGCACGCCGACGCGACTTCGTGAACGGTCCCGTCGCCGCCGACGGCCACGACGATCCCATCCTCGGGAAGCTCGCGGACTATGCGCGCCGCGTCGCCCGGCGCGTCCGTAACGTGCCACTCCGGCGACAATCCGAACCCCCCGAGGAAGTTCGAGATGTCGCCGA
>JACDAJ010000018.1 GCA_013695475.1 Rubrobacter sp.
GGGCGCCGCGACGATGCGATTATCCGGTCGTGGATGGCGGATTTCGACATGAGAGAAACAAGGGGAACGGTATCTTCCGCTCACTATATAAAGCGACTTCGGACACCGCTGACGCTTCGCGCGACCGCTCCCGCGAACGCGCCGGACACGAAACTTCGCTCGGGCGCATCTTCGAGGGTGGCGTCCGGTGGCGGGTGGTTTTCCTCGCCGGAGCCGTCGCGGGGGTCTCGCCGTTCGTGTTCTCCATATTCCTCATAAACGTGTATGTGACGACGGAGTGGCTCGCGAACGAGTATTTCGACGGCGTCATCGAGGCGATGGCCGGGGGGAGCGGCGCGGCGGGCTTCGGCGTTTTCATGGGCCGGTTCGGGACTCCGGCGCTTTCCCTCGCGGCCGTCGTCGGGGCGGCGATGTTCGTGGGGAGGCGCGTCGGGCCGTCCGCGATGGTTCATGGGTTTTTGATCGGAGTATTCGCCGTGGTCGCGGTGAATGCCGCGACGGTTCCGTTCTTCGGCGCGCCGGAGCCATATGAAATATTGACGTATCCGGTCGTGTTCATCGGCGGGGGAATCCTCGGCGGTATGAAAGGATGGGAGATACGCGCCGGGGAGGACGCGCTCCATCGGGCGAACCGTGCGGTCGGGGCGGCGACGAGTCCGGGGGATGTCGCGGGTGCCATCGGCGAGAATTTGACTGGCTCGAACGTGAACGGCGTGAGTTTGTGGACGCTCCGCCTCGGGGAGCCGGGGAGCTTCGAGCCGCTCGGAAAGTGGACGGCGGGCGGGAGGAAGGAACTCCATCCCGAGACGGGGTTCGGGACAACGCGGGAGCTTTCGCGGACGGAAGCCCCGATCCGTGTCCGCGTCTCGGAACTCTCCGGGCCGGACAAGGCGGTGTGGGGGAAGCGGGGCGTGAAGAGCGGGCTTCTTTTGCCGCTCGCATCGGGGGAAGGCGCGGTGAGGCTCATGGTGATCACCGCCGGACGAGGCCGGGGTTTCTCGAAGCGCGACGAACGCGCATATTCCACCGTCGCCGCGACGGCCTCCCTCGCCCTCGAAAACCTCCGCCTCGTCGAGGAGGCGAAGGACGCGGGCAAACGGGCCGGAATCCTCGATGAGCGGCAAAGGCTCGCGCACGAAATACACGACACCCTCGCGCAAGGTTTCACGAGCATCGTGACGAACCTCGAAGCGGCGGAAGGCTCGGACGAGTCGAGGATGGAGCGGCACCTCAGCGTCGCCCGCTCCATCGCCCGCGAGAGCCTCGCCGAAGCCCGCCGCCTTGTGTGGGCGCTCCGTCCGGGGCAACTCGAAGACGCGCCCCTCCCCGAAGCCGTCCGATCCCTCGTCGAAAGATGGTCGTCCGACACGGGCGTTCCGGCGGAGGCGGTGATCACCGGTGAGCCGCGCCCGATCCCGGCGGAGGTCGAGGCGACGGCGGTTCGGGTCGCCGGGGAAGCCCTCGCGAACATCGGGAAGCACGCGAAGGCGGGCCGGGCGGCGATCACACTCTCGTACATGCCGGACTCGCTCACCCTCGACGCCCGCGACGACGGCGTCGGCTTCAACACCTCCTCGGTGGACGGGAAACCTTCGGAGGACGGCGGCGGATTCGGGCTTCGGGCGATGCGCGAGCGGGTGGAGAAAGTCGGCGGGACATTATCCATCGAGAGCGAGGTCGGGGAGGGCGTTTCCCTCTCGGTGGAGATGCCGATAATGGCTGGAAAGGCGGTTCGTCCATGACGGTGGGGTGCGGAGGCATCGAGGCTTCGGGGATTGGTTTTCGGGCGTCGGGCGGCGGGCGTCAGGAAATATTGGCGCGGACAGATGGCGGGGTGGCGCGACTTTCATGAACTCCATTGTCACCGTGAAAATACTCATCGCCGACGACCATCCGGTGGTGAGGATGGGCATCCGCGGCATGCTCGACGGCGAGCCGGACATCGAGGTCGTCGGCGAGGCGGAGAACGGGGGGGAGGCCGTCGAAATGGTGGCGAAGCTCCGCCCCGATGTCGTTCTCATGGACCTCCGAATGCCGAATATGGACGGTGTCGCCGCGACCGAAAAGATAACGAAAGACCACCCCGAAACTCGCATCCTCGTCCTCACGACATACGAGAGCGACGCGGACATCCTCCGCGCCATCGAGACGGGGGCGACGGGGTATTTATTGAAAGACACCCCGAAGGAAGACCTTTTCGCGGCGATACGGACTGTCGCCAAAGGCGAGTCGCCGCTCGCTCCGGCGGTTGCTTCGCGGCTCATGCGGAGGATGCGTTCGCCGGAGGAAGAGGCGCTTTCGGCGAGGGAGATCGAAGTTTTGAACCTCGTGGCGGAGGGGGCTTCGAACAAACGAATCGCCAAAGAACTTTGGATCGGGGAGACGACGGTGAAGAGCCATCTTCTTCATATTTACGAGAAGCTCGGTGTCGCCGACCGGACGGCGGCGGTGACGATGGCTCTCAAACGGGGGATCATCCGTTTGTGAAGGCGGTTCGCCTTTGGCTCACCGCGCATGTCAGCTTTTCAGAGGGGGGCTTCGGTCAGTCGGACTTCGTATGAACCCTTCGCACGATCCACCCGCCCGCGATGAATAAGGCGAACGCGCCCGCGAACGGCAACGACGTCGGCCCGCCCGTGTCCGGGAGATTCTCGTACCGCTCCGACGCGCTCGGCTCGACACCCTCCGTTTCGGAAACGTCGGTCTCGGACGCCTCGGCCTCCTCCGGCGAGAGCGACTCGACGTATGCTTCGGTACCGTCCACGGCGGCGTTGTTTTCCCGCGCGTCTTCGACGGCGTCCTCGATGCCTTGTTCGATGGCTTGCTGCGTCGAAGGGCCGCCCGGGTCATATTGATACTGGCTCTGCCCCGCCGACTGTGGAATAGTCGCCTCCGTCCCATCCGAATTCTGAGCCGCCGCGGGCGAAGCGAAAACGAGCATCGCCACCATCGCCGCGAAAATCGCAAACCGTCCCATTCCCACACCTCCTCCCGACAGAGTCCCCCTCTGCGCGCCGGGTGTGTCTTCCAGTTTCTTAACGTATCTTAACTTTTTTCATCCATTTGTGAAGCGCGAACCCCCGATCAAAAACCGACTTTCCGGTCTTTCTTCTCCGTCGGCTGTGTATCAGCTTCGCTCTCCGGCTCGTTCGGTTCGTCGAAGTATTCGACTCCGCCGAGGAGCATTCCCGGTTCGACGCTGAGTCCCCCGGCGAGTTTTTGGATGGTGCTCGGGTACGCCTTTCGTTTTCCGGTCTCGAGCTTCGAGATCGTGTCCCGCGCCACCCCGCTCTTCTGAGCCAACTGATCCTGACTCATCACCGCCCTTTGGCGAAATACCCGCAAATGCGGCAAGTTCATCCCATAGCCTCCTTTTTACGCTGCAAAAAACTTGCTAAAACGCTACATAAATGATACTTTCACGAATGAAGTATAGCCGGGTTGTTCGACAAAGAAAGACAAAGAGGAGGTTCATTGTGGGCATGGAGTTTGTGGTTCCGTACGTGATCGAGCAGAGTCCCCGCGGCGAGCGGGCGATGGATATTTATTCGCGGCTTTTGAAGGATCGGATCATTTTCCTCGGGACGCCGCTCGACGACGGGGTGGCGAACGTCATCATGGCTCAGCTTCTCCACCTCGCCGCTGAAGACCCCGGCCAGGATATTAATTTGTACATAAACAGTCCCGGCGGGAGCGTTCCCGGCATGCTCGCCATCCGCGACACGATGAACTTCATAAGCTGCGAAGTCTCGACGACGGCGATGGGAAGCGCGTTCTCGGCGGGGGCGTTCCTCCTTCTCTCCGGGGCAAAGGGGAAGCGGTTCGCGTTGCCGAACACCCGGATACTTTTGCATCAGCTCGCGATTCAGGGCGGGCTTGGCGGGCAGGCGTCGGACATCGAAATACACGCGAAGGAGATGATCCACAGCAAGCGGCGAGTGAACGAAATAATCGCCGAGGAGACCGGGCAGCCCTTCGAGAAAGTCGAGCGCGACACCGACCGCGACTTCATAATGAGTCCCGAGGAGGCGATAAAGTACGGTGTCATTGACGGCATAGTCTCGAACTCCGCCG
>JACDAJ010000021.1 GCA_013695475.1 Rubrobacter sp.
CGTCGTTGATCCACTTGTTCATCGCGAGCCAGCCCTCCATCGGCTTGTCCTCGAAGAGCCGCTCCCACATGCTCACATACGTCCCGACGTAGTTCGTCACCGGCTTCATCATCCGGTTCCCGGTGTCAATTATCTCGCCGGGGATGTTCCCGAAGGCGTCGGCGAGTGGTCCCGGCTTGAGGTATTTGTCGTTGGTGAAGAGGGAATACAGTCCGATGGCTTCCTTCGGGAACGATGTCGGGGCGGTCATGAGGATGAGGTTTTTGAGGGTGTCGGGGAAGAGGGATGCGTACATCGCGCTCATCGTCCCGCCCATGCAATACCCGAAGAGAGTGAAGTCGTCCGTGCCGGAGGTTTTCATGACCTTTTTAGCCGCACGGGGAATATAGTCGAGGACGTAGTGTTCGAAGGACATGTCCTTGTCCTCGTCGCCGGGTACGCCCCAGTCGAGCATGTACACGTCGAAGCCTTCGTCCGTGAGGTATTCGATGAGGCTGTTCCCCGGCATGAGGTCGAGGATGTACGGGCGGTTTATGAGAGCGTATATGATGAGGATGGGGGTTTTGTGCGTCTTATCCTGGGCGGGCTGGTACCGGTACAACTTCGCCTTGTTTTTCGTCCACACGACTTCTTTGGGGGTTTGTCCGGTGTCGGCCTGAGCGCCCTCCACGACGATACGCATTCCTTGCGAATACTTGTCGAAGAAGTTCTCCGTGTCCGCCGGAACGAAAGTCTGCTCGGTCATTTATGCGTCTCCTTTTTTGCGAACGTCTTCGACGGTAATTTGGCCGTCCGCCCCGGTTCCGTTGACTTCGGCGAGGTCGACGTCCATGTCATTCGCCTTCCGCCTCGCGGCGTCCGTCGCCTTTATCTCGGGGGCGCTCACCGTGGTATTCGCCGATGTGCTTGCCGACGCGCTCGCCGGGGCGTTCGATGTCGGGGGTTCTTCGGTCGGGGCGTTGTCGGCGCCGGCGGCGGCGTTGGGTCCGAGGTCCCCCAGGCTTGAGAGGAGCTGGTCGTGCTTGCCCTCCACCTTGTTCATGCGAGCGTTCAAATTGTCCGACGCGCTCGTGTCGGCGGGGCGCTCGATGGCTGTGGAGATCGAATCGAGCTTCCCTTCGAGGTCGCCGAGCCGCTTCTCCATCCCGTCGTTCGCTTTGTCGGAGCGTTTGGCGAGTTTGTCTTCGAGCTTGTCGAGGCGTTTCTCGATCTTGTCCTCGGTCTTCTCGACTTTCTTCTCGACTTTGCCGAGATGCTTCTCGATGTCGGAGATCTTCCCGTCGGCGAGCGAGGCGGCTTGGCTGTCGCCCATCTCCTCGACGACATCCTCGATGTTGTCCACTTTCTCCTCCATCGCGACGACGAGCGAGGCGACGCGGGTTATGTCGCTCCTCGTCGGAATCTGGATATTGTGGAGATATTCCTCGGATTGCCGCTTGAAAATCTTGTAAAAGCTCGCGTAATTCTGGAGGAATCGGCTTCCCTGCTCCAGAAACTCCTCGCGCTCGACTATATCTTGAACGAACTCGGAGTACGGGCCGCTCGTGGCGTTGTACCATTGGACGGCGAACTCGAGGGGGTCTTTCGGATACTTCTCGACGCTCATCAAATTTTCACGTGTTTGGTCGAGCATCTCCATCCAGCGCGGAGCCATGCCCATCATCTCGGTGGACATCTCGGCGGATTTGCGCCAGTTCTCCATCGTCGCGTCAACGCCTTTTTGCCACGCGGCCGCCGCGGCTTCGGAGCCGTTCCCGCCACCGATGGAGGCCATGGAACCCATGCCCCGCATCATCTGTCCGCGCATGTTTTCCATGCCCTCGGACCATTGGCGATAAAGCCCCCACGGATCCATGAAGTTCGAGGAGCCGCTTGGCAGCGCGCCCGTCCACATACGAGACCCCGTCTCGTACCATTGCTTCCAAAGGTCTGTGGGATCCATTCTCTCAGTCAATCTCGAAACCCTCCCAGGGTCTTTTCCAATTGCTTTGCTAAAACTCCATTGTATCCGATCTTTAAGGAATATGTGCGTAGTACATATAGACCGCTTCGCTCACCGCGAATCGAGCGATTCGCGGTTTTCATCCGTCCCGCAACTCCCGCCGCAAAAACTTCCCCGTCGCCGTCTTCGGAACCTCATCGAGGAACGCGATGCTCCGAGGATATTTGTACGCCGCCATGTTCTCTTTGCAATGCGCGACGAGTTCTTCCTCGGTGGCGGAGCTTCCATCTTTCAACGCCACGAACGCTTTCACCGTCTCGCCCCGGTATTCGTCCGGCATTCCCACGACGGCGGCTTCGCGGACCGCCGGGTGCGTATAAAGCATGTCCTCGACTTCGCGCGGCCACACTTTGTATCCGCTCACGTTTATCATGTCTTTCTTCCGGTCCACGATATAGAAAAACCCGTCCTCGTCCATGATGGCGACGTCCCCCGTGAGGAAGAAGCCGTCGTGGAAAGCCTTCTCCGTCTCTTCGGGTTTCTCCCAATAATGGGAGAAGATCATCGGCCCTTTCGCCGCGAATTCCCCCGGCTCCCCGACCGGGACTTCCCGGCCCGGGTCTTCGAGGCTCACGAGACGCGCTTCGCATCCGGGTACCGGAACCCCGACCGACAAAGCTCCGCTGTTCGTGTCCACCGGGGCTTTCGTGCCATACGGAGTCCCGTGCGTCGGGGAGTTCGACTCGGTGAGGCCGTAAATATTGTGGATGTATACGCCGAACTTCGCCTCGAATTGCTTGGTGATGGACGGGGCGATGGGCGCTCCGCCACTATATGCCTTCGTCAATGATGAAAGCGAGTCGGCCTTCGCTCCGGGCGCGTTCATGAGGGAGATGAAAACCGTGATCGAACCGACGGTGAATGTGGGTCGCCATTTTGCGACGAGGCGCAATGTCTCCGCCGGGTCGGGGCGGTGGTACAAAACGAGCGGTATTCCGGCGAGCCCGGCGACGGCGATGTGTCCGACGAGGCCGGTGATGTGGAAGAGCGGGGCGACTCCGAGGACGGAATCCTCGTCGTCCATCCGCATCCACGTCCGGTACACCTCGGCGTTGTACGCGACGTTCGAGTGCGTCTCGACCGCCCCCTTCGGACGCCCCGTCGTCCCGGACGTATACACGAGAA
>JACDAJ010000027.1 GCA_013695475.1 Rubrobacter sp.
AGCGAAGAAGCGAAGTGTGAACAGAGTTGGCGATCCTCCGATGGTTACGCAGATCGAGTTGCCGTACCGTCAGTGGGATGGACATATCGGGCCGTGGAGCGAACACTTTGGCAAAGCAAGTAAGCAAGTCTATCCGCTGGATGGAGGTCCACCGGAACGGAGTTGCAACGAAGTAGAAGTCGCAAAATTGCTACGCACAGTCCGACAAGAAGCATTCTGGGTTTGTTCTTACGCGCCGAGCAAAGTCCCGGATCTTTGGCGACCGTGGTCTATAGACCCGAGAAACCTGCCGGATTGGCTGAAGAAACTGGATAAAGATATACGCGCGAAACTCACCACAAAGACCGGAGGAATACCGGATGTGGCGGCATGGGACGATGATCGTCCATTAGAAACCATCGTATTTATCGAATGCAAAGGTCCAAAAGAGGATATAAAGGAGGGGCAAGAAGACTGGCTCTCCGCAGCTCTGGGGTACGGCTTATCCGAAAGCAACTTTGCCGTCGCGGTTCGCCCCTTTGTTTGAACGAAATATTTGCGTTTACTCGATTTATGATGGCAGCCTTCGGCGGTAAAAACCACCCCCCTCCTCTTCCCGACTCCGTGAGCGTCCGTCATAAGCGTGTCCTTTTTACAAGCCAGCCCCCAAAAACAAGAGAACCCCGATCATCACCGCTCCGCTGAGGAACAAAGTGATCGTCGTGTATCCGAGGATGTCGCGGATGCCGAGTCCGGCGACAGCGAGGAGTGGGATCGCCCAGAATGGCTGGATCATGTTCGTCCATTGATCCCCATACGCGATCGCCATAATGACGACCTCATGCTCGACATCGAGCTGGTTGGCGGCCTCGATGAATATGGGAGCCTGAACCGCGAACTGCCCGCCGCCGGAAGGGATGAACATGTTCACAAGCCCGGCGAAGAGCATCGTGAAAACGCCGAGCGTCCCCGGAGTCGAAATGTTCACGAAGAACGAAGCGAGGATCTCGACAAGCCCGGTCACGGTCATCATGCCGATGATCCCCGCATAGAACGGATATTGGAGAAGCACCGGCCCGACCGTCTTCCCGGCGTCCGCGATGAGCGCCCCGAGATGCGCCGCGTTCCGCACGAAAAGAAGGATCACCGCGAGGAACGACCAATTCACGATGTCGAAGGTGAGCGCGAGTCCATCTTGTACGAAATAAACCACGAGGTATACGATGAGCGCCACTCCGATAATCGTCGTGACGGCGCGCGATCCGTTCAAAGAATCCGCCGGGCCACGCGATTCCCTCTCGCCGGGCGCGGCTTGTATCGGGCCGCCGTCGTCGGAGGCCGCGTCGCTGTCGAACTCGACGATCCGGTCTTCGCCCTTCGGCGCGAGGAGAACCATACCCGCGATCGTCACCCCGAGGACGAGGACGATGGCGAGGATATTCCACCACGCGAAGATCGTCTCCGTCACCGGAACGAGCGGCGCGAGCTCCTCGAAGAAATCCCCCGGAGTGGCGGCGGCGAGAGGCCCCGACCCCGAATACCCCATGTGCCAAACGACAAACCCGGAATACGCGCACGCCACCAAAAGCGGATAGTGGAGACGGACGCCTCGTTCGCGGGCGGAGCGGGCGACTTGGACGGCCATGATGCCGCCGATGATGAGTCCGATGCCGAACGATACGAGCGACGCCAGCCCCGCCACGAGCGTCACGAAAGCATACGCCGCCGCCGGAGAGGAGGGGATCCGGGAGATGCTCCGGAGCATCCGGTAAACCGGGCCGGTGTTCGCGAGCGTGTATCCGAGGAGGAGAACGAGGCATATTTGCGTCATGAATTCGAGGAGTCCGGCGAGGCCGTCACCCCACCCTCGGACTATCTCGAGCGTGGAGCTCTCCGTCAGTCCGAAGCACATCGCCGCGACGATGAAAGTCAGGATCACGGCGAAAACCATACTGTCCGGCAGCCAACGTTCGACCACCCGCACCATCGGACGCGCAATTGCCCGCAACATGAGTCTCCCTCCCCGTGAATTTCCATTTCCCCGTGCCGCCCGAATGATAGTGGAATTTCCGCCCCCCGCACGAAGCGGATAAAATCGCCCCGGCGGGGAACGCGAAGCGAGGAGGCGGAATGCCCGGCTTTTTGAGGAGACTTTTCGGCGGAGGGGGAGCGAACCATCCATCCGCGCCGCTCCTCGACGAAGACGAACTCGAACGCATCGGAACCGAAGAAGACCTCCTCAAAAACTATGAAGAAGCGGCGGAGCGAAACTTCCGGGCGATGGAAGCCGAACAAAACGGCGGCATCGAACTCGCCATCTCACTTTACGAACAAAGCGTCGCCGAGGACTTCGTCGAAGCCCACCCATACGAACGCCTCGCGAACATCCACGAAAGACGGGGAGAAAATGCCGCCGCCCTCGAAGTCACGGAGCGGTTCATATCCCTCGCAAAAAGCGGGAGGCTCCCGAAAGGCTCGCAGCGTTCCGCCGACCGCCGCCTCCCCGAGTTCGAGGCTCGAGCGGCGAAGTACCGAGGCTCGAAAACCTCATAGCCGCGGATAGCCGATCCTCTCGCTTTCGGAGCAGCCCCGGCTCATCCCACCCCATCCACGCCTTCGGCAAGCTCGGGGTGGACGACCGGACCGCCGCCGTGAACGCCGCACTCGAACGGGGCATCCTCCGACTGGAGCGGTGATCCCCGCGGCGAAAATCACTCATTTGGACGATACCGCCGCTCTCTCCGGCTCGCCATAATTTTCTTGTCGAGTGGTGGATTTTTCGGGAAGGAGCGGACATGAAACTTTTTGCGATGGGCGACAGCGTCACACAGGGGTTCGTGTCGGGATTCGCGGCCCGCACGGACCTCTCGTACCCGACCCTCGTCGCCGGGGTGATGGCTCCGGACCACGAGTTCCGGTATCCGACTTGGGAGAAGGGCGGCCTCCCAGTGAACATGGAGCGGATCATGCGCCGGCTGGCGAAGAGGTTCGGCCCGAATGTCAACGCCTTCGAATGGCCTTTGGCGCTGCGTGAGATCAACGCGGTGATGGACGAGTCGGAGGATTTCTACGAGCGCGGCAAGGGCGCGCAGCCGTATGGGAAGGGCGCGGAGTTTTTCCACAACGCGGCTTTCCAGGGGGCGGATGTCGCCGACTCGTGGCTCGTGACGCCGAAGGTTTGCAAAAAGGAGATATCGGACGCCGACGAGGGCGAGGCGGGATGGAGGCGCGACCTTCCTTTCTCGGGGCCGAGCGCGGCTTTCCACCGGACGGCTTTGACGGTTCTCAATCCCTCCCACGCCCCCAAGTACGACGATTTCAGCCAGATCCGCTGGCTCGCAGAGCACGCCGCCGGGGAAGGCGTCGAGAACCTCATCCTCTGGCTCGGCGCGAACAACGCGCTCGGGACGGTGGTCAGCCTCCGCATCCGCCAAACCCCCGGAAACCCGACCGACCCCCCGCACGAAATGCCCCACACAACCCGCGCCGAAAAAGGATGGAACCTCTGGCACCCACGCGACTTCGAGGCGGAATACCGCGAACTCCTCGAAAAAGTGGACGCCGCCATGAGCCGAAACACCCACGACGACTGGAGCACCTTCGTCGGAACCGTCCCGCTCATCACCATCGCCCCCCTCGCCAAAGGCGTCGGCCCGACGACCCGCATAAAAAGAGACGGCGCGACCTCGGTATATTATAAATACTATACGTATTTCCCTTTCGAGGAGGATGACGTGCGCGGCGAGGGCGTAGCATACCTCACGCTCCAGGACGCGCTCCACATCGACGACGCCATCCGCGCATACAACGCAGCGATAAAAAAGCTCGTCGCCGAGATGAACGCGAAAGTCTCCGAGAGGGAGGGGGCTTCCGTCGAGCGATACCACGTGGTGGACACGTGCGAGGCGCTTCGGAGGCTCGCCTTCAAAAGGAACGCGGGCGACGTCGAGTACGACTTCCCCGCGCACTTCGATTTCGTGTATCCGAAGGTGGACACGAAGTATTATCACGCGGACACCCGCGGGCGGCTCCGGCAAGGCGGCCTCTTCGGGCTCGACGGAGTGCATCCTTCGGCCATCGGGCAAGGACTCATCGCCCACGAATTCCTGAAGGTGATGAAGAAGGCCGGGAAGGTTCCCGAGGACGCGGATCTGAACTGGCCGGAAATCTTCGCGGGCGACGAGCTATATTCGGATCCCATCCCCACCATGCACGAACTCTACGACAAAGACTGGATCGCCAAACACCTCATCGAGCGCTTCACCCGCTGACGGCGGCGACACCGCCCACTGGCGGCGAAGCGTGGTCGCTTCGCCGTCAATCGCGGAAGACGACAAGCTCGTCGAGGGATCTCCTCGAACGACGCTTCGGCGGGTCGCCCTCCGCATATCCGAGCGTTATTAGCGCGTGGGGAATGAGCCTCTCGTCGAGGTCGAGGCTTTCCCTCACGGTCTCCGGGGTGAAGAGCGGGGCGCACATCCAACTCGTGTCGAGGCCGAGTCCGTACGCCGCGAGGAGCATGTTTTGGGTCGCCGCCCCGAGCGACTGGACGGCCATCGTCTCCTCGTCCTTCCGCCGCCCCTCGTCAGGGTACTCGTCGAGATCCTCGAGATGGAGGCACACGAGGATGAGCGTCGGCGCGTCGAGGAGGCGTCTCTTCGAGCCTTCGAGGCGCTTCTCGACGACCTCGGACGACTGCCCGTCCATTTCGAGGTTCTCCCGCCACGACTCCCCCATCGCATCGGCGAGCCGCTCTTTCGTCTCCGGCTTTTTTATGACGGCGAAGCGCCACGGCTGGCGTCCGTGCGGCGAGGGCGCCCACCTTCCGGCTTCGAGGACGCGCTCGATGCTTTCGTCCGAAACTTCGAGGCCGAGGTATTTCCGGACGGAGCGTCGCCCGAAGAGGGTGTCTTCGAGGCGCGGAGGCTCCGGCTCCTCCGTTAGCGCCCCCCAAGAAGAGGCTCTTTCGACTCGGATGGCGATGACGGGATTCTCCTCGATCCGCATCCGCTCGTACTGGCGATACTTTCCCCGGAGGAGCCGGATCGCCGCTTCATGCCCGTCGGCTCCCGGCTCGACAAGCTCCGCCTTCCCCCGAGCCATGACGAAGGCGAGGCGGCTCCAGTCGGAGTCGTCGTACCGGTCGGCGACGAGCGAGACCTCGGGGTTTTCGAGGATGTTCCGAACCCGCTTCAACCTCTTCGCCTCGACCCCCTTCGGCTTCTCGTCGAGGGCGATGAAGACCGTCCCGGACTCGTAAGCGAAGCAGACCGGGATGGACTGCGGCCTTCCCTCCGCGTCGGCGGTGGCGAGGCGGGCGACTCTCTGCCGGGCGAGGAAGCTCGCCTCCTCCGGCGAGAGTGGCGGCGGAGTTCCGTCTTCGCCGCTCATACGGAGAAGGCTCTCACGTCCTCCGCCGCGCCCGAGGCGAGGCTCCGACTTTCGGCTCGAACCTCGACGGAATCGCTCGACGATGACCCGAAGGACGCATCACCCGAGGAGCCCGGGCGCGCCGCCCCCGTCATTCCATCGTCTCCGAGCAAACCGCTCCCCGCTCTCATGGTCGGTGATCCACGCCGCGCGGAGTTTACACGCCGCCGGCGATCCTCACCGGACCGATTCGATGAAGGTCCGATGGCTCAAACCGCCGCCGAAGGCTCACCGGGCGAAGGAGCCGCGAGGATTTTCTCCGCCAGACCGCCACCGATGGGAGGTGCGAGAGCGCATCGAACGCTCGGACTCCCGCTCAATAATGGAGAGTCTGTCCGACGCTGAGAACGTCCGGGTTGTCGAGTCCGTTCGCCGAGGCGAGGTCGTGCATCGAGACCCCGAGCTGCCCGGATATCTCATCGAGGGTGTCGCCGGACTGGACGGTGTACGAACCACCCTGTCCGCCAGACCCACTCATCTCGACGGAGCTTTCGGCGAACCCGCCGCTCGCGCTCTGGCCCTCGGTGAACGTCTGGGGCGAACCCGACATCGTATCCTCGAAGCCCGTCGTCGCCGGAGCGACCGGAGCGGGAGCCGGTGTCGGGGCGGCGCTCGTCGTCGGGGCCGCCGCGCCTCCGCCGACGGAGTAGTCAACGTAGTCAACTCCGGCGGCGTCGAGGCCGAGGGTCTCCGCCGCCGCCTGGGAGAGGTCGAGTTCGCGGTCGCCCACGTATGGGCCTCGGTCGTTGACGATCAAGTCAACCGAACTGCCGCCGTAGCTGACGGTGATCGGAGTTCCGAGCGGGAGCGTTTTGTGCGCGGCGGTGAAGCCGGACGGGTCGTACGTCTCCCCGCTCGCGGTCGGATTGCCCGCGAATCCGGGGCCGTACCACGACGCGAGAGTCGTGTCGGCCTTTGCCTCCGACGCGGCGAAAGCCGCGATCATCAGCGCGATCAAAGCAGCGAAAACAAACTTCATATACCCAGAAAAACCACGAGAAAATGCCACGCGTCCCCCTCCGTCAGCGTTAGCTTTACATGTACCTGTACTTGACTATCAACGTTTCAACGCCGGGGAGTATGCCGCGTGAGTATGGGAAATCAAGCGTTTCATCGCGTTTATCACGCCATGATAATCGGCACGGAAGGCCTTTCGGAATCACCGTGTGAGACGCGAGAGATGCCCGTCGGCGAAAAGCCTTTATATGCGGGGAATATGGGCGGGGTTACGGAGTCGCGGGGCGATATGCTAACATTCGTGCGAGCTGGAAATGTTACGAAAATATTGCGACGATAAAGGAGTCGGGAGATCTATTCGGTAGACGAGGCGAGCGAGCGGCTCGGGATACCGCGCCCGACCCTCTATCGTTACTTGAGGGAGTATTCGATCCCGAGCGTCAAGAAAGCGGGCCGGATCTCGATACCGGAGGACTCCTTCGAGAAGATCCGCCACGCCCGCGACCTCCACAAGGAGGGGCTCGGGACGGGGGCGGTTCGGATGAGGATGAGCGGAACCGCCGAAACCGCGCCGGACACCGGGGAGATCGCACTCAAGCTCGACCGCTTGTCGAGGGATCTCGAAGGTTTGAGGGGCGACCCTAAAGCTTTGGAAGAGGCTTCCTTCCCGCATGCGCTGCGGACGATCCTCGCCCGCCAGAGCCTCCTCATGTCCGCTGTTTTCAACCTCACCGAGATGGTCGAGACCCTCCTCCGCTCGACCGGGCAGCCGAGGGCGAGGGCGGGCTTCGACGACGAAGAGGGTTCGGAGTTGCGAGGGGTGGATGGCGCGGTTGGGATCGGGGATTCGGAGACGAGGCTCGCGAGGTCGCGTCCGGGTGGGCGGCATAGGATCCGGCTCTCCTCGTCGAGTTCCCCGAGGGCCATTCGCTCGGCGCGAACGACGGATAGGGAGTTCGGCTCGCTGGCGAAACGAAGGCGGCGAGGAGCGGTCGTCGCGGCGGTGGCTCTCGCGGCGGTTCTCATGCTCGCCGCGCTTCTTTATTCACTGTCCGGGTCTTCCTCCGACACCGGGGACGAGGGCGCGGCTCCGCAAGCCGACACTCGCCAGACGATACGAGTCCCGGATCTCTCGAGCCTCACATACGCGGAGGCCGAAACCCGCCTCGACGAAGTCGGCCTCGCCCTCGAAGAGCGAGAGGCACGCGAAGGAGAAGTCGTCGGCCAAAATCCGGAGCCGGACACCGAAGCGCACGACGGAGACGCCATGTCAGTCACCCTCGACAGCTACGGAGAGGACACCGGGTCGCCCGGCTCCTCGCAATACGGCGACGATGAATTCGAGTTCACCGAGTGAAAGCGGCCCGCCGGAGGCGAGCCGCGCATTTCAGCCAGTCAGCGTCTCAGCTTGTCAGCAAAATGAAAAGCCGCGCGCCGGAGAAAGCGAGAGTCGGGAAGCTCTCGCTCCCGGCCCGGCTCCGATTTTATTGCGTGAGGTTTCCGACTTTCATTGTGCCTCGTTCGAGAAGCTCGATGCGGTATCCGTCTGGGTCAACGATGAACGAGATATGGTAATCGTGTCCGCCCACGGTCATCGTCTTCGGATCGAGGGCGACTTCGACTCCTTGCTCCTTGAGTTTGTCCACGGTGCCTTCGAGATCGCCCACGGTGAAGGCGACGTGGGAGTATCCGTCGCCCATGTCGTATGGCTCGGATTGCTCGTGGTTGTGGGTGAGCTCGAGCATCGGCTCGGAGGCATCCTCCTCCATCGCGAAGAAATAGTTCGACGCGGTGTCGAAGTGCATCTCCCCCACCTTCTTCATCCCGAGCTTGTTCACGTAGAAATCCGTGCTTCGCTCCGGGTCGAGGATGCGGTAGCAAGTGTGGATGTACGTCGCGGCCATGCCTCTCCTTTCGATCTCCTCCATTTACAACCGACAGTATAAATTAATCGAGAAGCGACGCGCCAAGCCGAAGCCGAGCCTCCGAAGACAAACGCTCGACGAGCTCCCCCGCCGACGGAACATCGGAGACCATCCCCACCGACTGCCCGGCGTAAATATAGTTCTCCGAGAAGTCCCCGCTCTCGCGGGCGTCACGTAAAGTCCCTTTCGCATCGGAAAGATTCCCCGAAAGCTCATCCTCCCGGCCATGCCACCGATCGGTGAAGTCGTTTCGGAGGGCGCGTCCGGGGAACTCCTCCGGCCACGGGATTTCCTGCGCGATGTCGAAGACGCGGGTGTGGACTGTCCCGGTCTCGTCGCTTTCGAGGAGACGCTTCTTCGCCGCGTCGCCCCCGAGGGATTCCTTCGTCGCGCAGAAACGGGTGCCGATCCACGCTCCACAGGCCCCCATCGCGAGTACCCCGGCGACTCCCCGCCCCGTCGCGACGCCGCCCGCCGCGACGACGGGGATTCCGGCCTCGTCGCCAATTTCCAAAACCCTTTGCAAAATCACCATCGTCCCGACCGACCCGGTATGCCCGCCCGCGTCCGTTCCCTGCGCGACGAGAATATCCACCCCGGCCTCCACCGCCTCGATGGCCCGCTCCGAACTTTGAACCTGGCTCATCACGACCGATCCGGCCTCGCGGACTTTCTCGACATACGGCGACGGGTCTCCGAAAGAGAGGGAGATCGCCGCCGGATTCTCTTCGAGGACGGCGTCGAGGAGTTCGGGCCGGTTTTCGAGCGACCACGACATGAGGCCGAAGCCGAACGGGCCGCGGGAACGGGCGACGTCGGCTTGCTCGGAGAGCCAATCCATATTCGCCGATCCTCCGGCGGCGATCATGCCGAAGGCGCCCGCCGCGCTCACGGCTCCGGCGAGTTCCCCGCCCGACCATCCGGCCATCGGCGCGGAGATTATGGGGTGTCGAACGTTCAAAATACGAGTGAGTTCCGTGGAGATCATGGCTTTCCTCCCATTCGTGGTTTTCCGGGAGCTTAATTCGCCGGAGGCGCGAAGGCGAGGAAAGAACTCACGAAAGCGGCTCGTCTTCGCCGAACCGCGCATTTCAGCGAGCCAGCATTCCGCAAAAACAAAAATTCGACTCGCTGACGAGCGAAGCGGGACGGAAAGTGCGGAGCGAAGCCGCCTTCACGAGCAGCCTTCACGAAAAAAGAAGCCGCGTCCCGACGAAGATGAGCGTCACGGCGAGGATGACTTTGAGCGGCTTGCCCGGAAGCCACGGAGCGACGAGGCTCCCGGCGAGTACGCCGGGGATGCCGCCGAGAAGAAGCGACCCGACGAGGCTGAAATCCACGTTTCCCTGCGTCATGTGGGCGAGGCCCGTCACGAGCGAAAGCACGGTCGCGTGCGCGATGTCGGTCCCGACGACGACGGAAGGCGCGATCGGATAAAGGAGGAGAAGTATGACGGCCATCACGCTCCCCGACCCGATGGACGTGAGGCCCACTAAATAGCCGCCGAAGGCTCCGAAGAGAATCGTATATATACGCCGCTTCGCGCTCATCGGGGATTTCCCGTCCCAGCCGCCGGAGGCGATGGCGTCGTTCTCGCCCCGGTCGGGCATGAAAAAATTACGGTATATGAGGGAGAGGCCCACGATCACGAGCGTCACGGCGATGACGGAGATCATGATGGATTGCACCATCTCCTCGTCATACGAACGCTTTATCCACTCAAGCGTCGCAACCCCGAGCAAACTGGCCGGAATACTCCCAAGCCCGAGAAACAACGCAAGCTCGAGGTTTATGGATCGCTGCCGATAATGCTGCAAAGACCCCGTGAGCTTCGTGACGGTCGCGTAGATCATGTCCGTCCCGATCGCTGTCGGAGCCGGAAGCCCCATCCCCACGACGAGATACGGCGTCATGAGAGAGCCTCCCCCGACCCCCGTGAGGCCGATCAGAAAACCAATGACAAGCCCGACGAGAGTCGGAGAGGAGGAGAAGAACTCGAAGCTCAAACGCTATCGCTCATGCGCGGTCGTACTGCTCCACACGGCGCAAATAGCCGTAGTGCTCGAGAAACTCGACGACGCGGCGCGCGCTGTCCGAAGGCTCCTCTTCATCGGTCTTTATGTGGAGCTCCGGGGCGTTCGGCGACTCGTATGGGTCGGAGACTCCCGTGAACTGCGGGATCTCACCGGAGTACGCCTTTTTGTAAAGCCCCTTTACATCCCGCTCGGCGCACACCTCCACCGGAGCGTCAATGAAGACCTCGATGAAGTCCTCCCCGATGTCCTCCCGAACCCGGTCGCGAACCTCCCGGAACGGCGATATCGCCGAAACTATGACACCAACCCCGTTCCGGGTGAGCAAGTTCGCCACGAACCCGATGCGAAGGACGTTCGTGTCCCGGTCCTCCCTCGAGAACCCGAGCCCTTTGGATAGGTTCGTCCGCACGATGTCCCCGTCCAAAACCTCGACCCCGCCGAGACGCTCGCGAAGCTCCTTCTCGACTATGTTTGCGATGGTCGTCTTCCCGGCGCCGGAAAGACCCGTGAACCACAACGTGAACCCGCGACCGAACCTCATGCTGTCATCCATAGTATTCTCCCGTCTCTTCTCGGTTTTTTACTTCGCCGGGTAGTTTCTCGGCTGCTTTATCGTCTTCTCCTCGTCGCGAAGCCCTTGTATGAGAACCTCGATCACTTCGGGCCGCGAGAACTCCGGCGGCGGATACTCGCCCCTCGACAGCATCTCGCGCACCTTCGTCCCGCTCAGGAAAACTTGCTCCTCGGGGGAACTCGGGGTCGTCTTCGTGGTCGCCATTTGCATGGTGCGCTTGCACCAGAAAGCGTGCTCGTACTTGAGCGGCAATATGCCGAGCTCGTCCTCGGTGAACTCCTCGAAGATATGCTGCGCGTCGTACGTCCCGTAATAACTCCCGACCCCCGCATGGTCCCGACCGACGATGAAGTGCGTGCATCCATAGTTCTTCCGGCACATCGCATGGAACACCGCCTCGCGCGGCCCGGCGTACCGCATGGCCGCCGGGAAAACGGCGAGCGAAACCCGGTTCTTCGGGAAATACCGGTCGAGGATGACCTCATACGACTTCATCCGAACCGGAGCCGAAATGTCGTCGGACTTCGTCTCCCCGACGAGTGGGTTGAGGAGAAGCCCGTCCACTATTTCGAGCGCGCTTTTCTGGATGTATTCGTGCGCCCGATGCACCGGGTTCCTCGTCTGGAAACCGACCACCGTCTTCCATCCCTTCTCGGCGAAAACCGCCCGAAGCTCCGACGGCTCGAAGTAATATTGGGGGAACGGCCTCGCGTTCGGCTCGTCCTCGATGAGCGAGACCTCGCCCCCGAGAAGCACGTCTCCCTGCCGATAAACAGCCGCGACTCCGGGGTGGTCGCCATCGTCGGTGCGGTACACGTTCTCCGCCTCATGCTTTTTGTCGTACGAGAATTTGTCCTCGACGCGCATCGTCGCGACTATCCGACCGTCGCCGTCGGCGAGGGCGACGTCGTCGCCCTCCGACACTTTCGAAGCCTCTTCCTCGGAGGCGGAGAGAGTGATGGGGATGCTCCACACGTTTCCGTCTTTGAGATGCATCGTCTCGACGACCGACTCGTAATCCTCGCGGCCCATGAAGCCGGAGATCGGGGAGAACACCCCGGTCGAGATCATCTCAAGGTCGGAAAGTTGCCGAGGCCCGACGACTATTTTCTGGAATCCGCGGGCTTGCTCGCGGCGCTCCTCGCGCTCGCCTTCGGGAACCCTCCGGTCAATGAGAGTCCCGCCGTGCGGGGCGATGGTCTGCCAATTCTTTGTGTCCACCGTCATCCACATACCCCCGTCACCGCAGCGAGTTCATTTTCGTTGTCGAAAGAAGCTCGGGTGGCTCCGGCCCGCCGCCTCACGCGCCCGGCGAGTCCGTCGGCGAAGTGGATCCACGGCCGCTCGCCGACTATCCACAGCCTCGCCTCACCCGCATTCCCACGAGCGATCGTGAGAAATCTATCATACTCCACGCCCGCCAATTCAAGGTCTTCCCCCCACTCTCCCCAAAGATACTCGGCAATGAAGGCAGAGTCGTTTATGGCGCGAACACCTTTTTTCGGGGAGGCTTCGAGGGTGGCTCGGGTGCGCTCCCTTATTTCCGTCGGCTCCTCAGGCAAAGTCAAATCCAAGTTTCGCAACTAAAACCTCACAGCTTCGTGTTCGACGGGGGCGAGTTCGGTCCCCTCGTAGTTTTCGAGATGCTCCTCGTAGTCTATGAAGAGCGGCGCGTCGGGGTCGAAGGCCCGTTTCAATGCCTTGAACGCGATCTTCTTGTCCAAACCGTCTAGCTTATCCAAAGCCTGCGGCTTGTCAAGTTCCCGCGTCTCGAGTTTATCTCGAACCTTCTCGAACGCCGAAAGCCCCTCGTCCGTCCGAACGAGAACCGAGGAATACCCGTCGTCGCTCCCGACGCTCCCGACGGAGATGTCGGCCGCGTGGCCCATGAAATCCGCGCACTCGTCGCAGCCTTTCAGCGCGGCTCCGTGGAAGTCCTTTATAGGCTCCTCGAAAATAGTCTCGCCGTCGTGGTTTTGGACGATCAATTTTCCGCGGATAATATCCACCCGCCCGACCTCCGAGAGAGGCACGTCGCGGTTTTCCTGAATTTCGTCGAGCATGAGCCTCTCGTAATTGAAGCTCTTCGTGCAAAGGAGCGCGATCGTGAGCGTAACCGCCTCGACCTGCGAAGAGCCCCAATTCCACGGCCTCGCCTGCATAGCCTTTATCCCCTCGACCTCGCACGGCGTCCCGACGACGGCGATGCGAGGGTTCGGCGGAAGGTCATAGTTTTTGAAATCGAGATGCCCGAGCGCGAGCGTCTGATTGTAAAAACTCCCAGCGCACTCGACGACCTCCTCCGGCGTGGTCGCGAGGAAAGCCTCGCCTTTCCAAGATTCCGTCTCGCTCTCGCGGGCGAGGAGCGCGCCGTCAATCTCGTCGGCTTCGAGGAGCGAGATGAGAAGCTGGCTCACGAACCCGCCATCCTGAACGCCGGGAATGTCGTCCCGCACACGAGCCGTATACGACTCATGCACGCGCCCGATCCCCTCGATGCTCCCCGCCGCCTCGTTGTTCCCAACGATCTTGAGCGGCGAACCATGACCATTTCCGTCGCCATTCCCATTTTCATGTCCATTCGAAGAATGACCGTTTCCGTTGAGTTCGTGGTGTTCGTCGTCGAGCTTCCATGTGGCTTCGTGGCGCATGCCGCCTCGGGGGCAGAAATCCCAGCAAAGCGAGCATCCCGTGCACATCTTCACGAGGGTCGGGAGATCGTCGTCTGCGATGCCGATGGAGTCGGTCGGGCAAGCGGCGACGCACGCGCCGCATTGGACGCACCGGTCGGCATCGATCACGGCTTTTTCGAGATCCCAAAACCAAACTTTTCCGGGAGCCTCGTCAATATCGTTCATCATGTCTCGGATGTCGAAACCTGCCATTAGGCGGCCTCCTTTTCGTTATCCATCGAAAGGTCGAGGGTGGCCGCGCTCCGCCGGGCGAAGATGCTCGGGTTGTTGGTTATTGGTTGATGGTTATTGGCAAAAACCAGAAACCAATAACCACAAACCAATAACCGGGAGCGAAGCGACCCCACCGGAGCGAAGCGACCAGCGAAGCGACTCACTTCTTCCCGATCTCGACGGGAGTCCGCCCCCGAAGCGTGTCCCGCAATTCGTTGTTCTTCGTCCGCCTCGCCCATTCGTGGAATTTCTCGCCTTCGCGCCTCTCCTCTTTGAAACGCTCGATGAGGTTCGAGAGAGCCTCGGGGACGGAGTCCGAGGGGCGGGCGCCTTCGACCCAGTCTATAAAGGCGGCGTCGTTCCCGAGGGAGCCGCCGAGGCCGATGTCCACGCCCTCGACTATTCCATCCTTCGTCTTCGCAGTTTCACCCCGGAAGCCGATGTCGCCGATTTGCGGCTGGGCGCACGACGCGGAGCATCCCGAGAAGTGCATCCGCACAGCCTCTTGTCCGACATCGTCGCCGAACTTGTCGTCCATTTCGCGCGCCCACTCGAGTGCCTTTATTTTCGTCTCGACGATGGCGAAGCGGCAGAATTCGCTCCCGGTGCATGCCACCACGCCGCGCTCGAACGGGCCGGGCTCCGGCGAATACCGTTCGAGGAGAGGCTCCGCGAGGAAGTCGTCGAGGCGATTCTCGGGGATGCCCGTGATGATGAGATTCTGGTCGGTGGCGAGGCGCACATCCGAGCCGTACTCCTCGGCGAGACGACCCGCCTCCTCGAACTGCCCGCCGCCCATCCTTCCGACCGGGACGTTCAGCCCGACGTAAAAAACACCGTCGTCTTTCTGTTCGTGGACGCCGATGTGGTCACCCCGATAGTGGCTTGTGAGATCCTCACCCGCCGGACGGAGGAATATGTCCACCCGGGTTTGAAGCTCCTCGCGGAAACGCTCCGGCCCGAGTTCTTGAACGAGATACCTCATCCTCGCGAGCCACCGGTTCTCGCGGTTTCCAAGCTCTCCGAAAACCTGCGCGACGCCCCGGCAAACCTCGACCGCGTCGTCCGGCTCGATGAACACGTCAATGTCCGAAGCCATCCGAGGGCCGTCCGAGAGGCCGCCGCCGACGCGCACGTTGAAACCGACGGTTCCATCTTCGAGGCGGGCGGGGGTCATGCCGATGTCGTTTATCTCGGCTTGGGCGCAGTCTTCGCAGCAGCCGGTGATGCTCATTTTGAATTTCCTCGGGAGGTTCGCGTAGTCGCGGTTCCCGGTGAAATAGTCCGAGACTTCCTGCGCGACGGGATATGCGTCGAGGACCTCATCTTTGCCGAGGCCGCTTACGGGACACGAAAGCACGTTTCTCGCGGAGTCGCCGCATGCCTGGACGGTCGTCATTCCGACGGCATCGAGGCGGCGCCAGATTTCGGGGATGTCCTTCATTTGGAGCCAGTGCATTTGGATGTCCTGGCGCGTGGTTATATCCAGAAAATTGTCGCCGAAATGCGGATTCTCGTATGGGCCGCCAGCAAAATCCCGGGCGATTTCCCCGATGGTCTTCGTTTGCTCGGGAGTCAAAACGCCGCCGGGGACTTTCATACGCATCATGAAATTGTCGCCACCCTGTTTCTGCGGGTATATCCCGACCCACTTCAATCTTTCCGGCTCTCCGGGAATCTCGTCCATCTTTGCGAGATCCCTCGAATAGTCGTCAATGATGGACTGTTTTATATCCAGCGGATGGCGGGCGAGCTTGTGCTTCTCGACCTGGTTGAGACGGCTCTCGTCCGTATTTCTAAGAGACCGCACGCCCGGCCCTCCCGTTCATGACGTGCAGTCCGCACTCCGTCTTTTCGTTGTCGGCCCATCGTCCGGCCCGGTAATCCTCGCCGTCGGAGACGGGGCGGGTGCATGGCTCGCACCCGATGCTTTTGTATCCTTGCGAGAGGAGCGGATTGAGCGGAACGTCGTTCTCCTCGACGTACTCGTCCACCCGCTCCTTGCTCCACGCCGCCAGCGGCGCGACTTTGGCGACCTCGAAGAAAGCGTCCCATTCGACGATGGGCGTGTCGGAGCGGTTGTGGGTCTGGTCGCGACGGATGCCCGTCGCCCACGCCCCGAAATTCCCGAGCCACTTTTTCTGTGGTTCGATCTTCCGTATCTGGCAGCAAAGGTTCGGGGCGCAACTCCACAACTCCGGCCCGTGCCTCCGAACTTGCTCCTCGACCGACATCTCCGGCTCGATGACCTTGAATTTCACCGACGGATACCGCTCCATGACCCGGTTCCGAAACTCGACCGTCTCGTCGAAAAGGAACCCGGTGTCGAGCGTGAAAACCCACGTCTCGTCGGAGATCTTCGAGAGCATGTCGAGGAGAACCATCCCCTCCGCCCCGCCGAACGACACGGAGAGCGTGAGTTCTTCGCCGTACTCGTCCACCGCCCATCTCAGAATCTCCTGCGGCGTGGAGCCTTCCAGCCGCTTCGCTATGGATGGAATCTCATCGAGTTCCGATCCGCTTTTATCCAATGCCGGAGCCTGGCGCATAGTGGCTCCTCCCTCCAGAGAAAGTGTTTTCGAAAATTCGTCGTGCGATCCGGGGAAAAGTTAGGTTCGGCAGTCGCTACATCGCCGCATTCGTGGCGAATGCGGGTAAATCACGTTCATTTCCGTGGCCTCGACTGCTCTCTCGAAATCCATGCCCACGATATTAAGCAGCCCCCCGCATACCGTCAATAGTAAATCCGATGTTTTTTGTCGGATTTACAAAAAATTATCTTTCGAGGAGAGTTTCGGGACGGAAAACGCCGCTTCTCGAAACTTTCTTCTCACCTGAAAAGGTCTCTCCGGGGGCATGAGGAAGTTCACGGAGCGTTCATCGTATTCACTCTTCTCCGGAGGGCGAGGGAGCGAAGGAGGACGTTTTTTGGCGGGATTGTCGGCGCACGGATCATATCTTGAAAACCTTGCTCCGAAGAAGAACCCGGCGGTCGGGCGGGGCCGGAGAAAAGCTCTCCTTGAGTCAACTCCGCGACCCCTTCATGTCCGGCTTCATAAGCGTCTCCATAAGAGAGGGACATGATGTTGACTTCGGATGTTCGGTCGGAGCGGAATCGGCGCAAATTCAAAGCGGTGGAAGAGGAGATATAGTCGGCGAGGGCATCTTGGAGGATCCAAACCGTCTTCCCACCCCACTCCGCGCCCGCCTCGGATTTCACGATGAGCTGGCTCACCATCCTCGCCCACACTTGCCGATAATTTATGCTGGGAGCGGTATGTCCTTCGATGCCTTTCAAAACCGCGTCCTCGAAAGCCTGTGGCACGGTGGTTCGCTTCCGCTTGTTCCCACCGGACGTGCTCGAAGTCATGATCTCGACGACGAGAGGATCACCTTGCGGGAAGTCGTCCACATACTCGACCCCGTCCCGCCTCGAAAGAGAGAAACTCGCCGCGAGAAGAACCTCGCGCAGACGACTCTCCCTCCCGATGCCGACGATACTCCCGGCAAGTTCCATCTCGATGCTTCGGAGGGGCATCACCACGTAGTCGAACGTGTAGTCGAAGGATTTCCGGGCGTCTCCCGAGCCGGAGACGTGCCTGACTTTCACCTCCGGCCACACGCCGAGCCTCTCGCCCGGTGAAAATCCGGAGTGCCGCATGAGCATGGACTCAGCGAAATTCTGGTGCGCGCGGTCGCCCACACCCTCCCTCCCGAGGACGAGGAGCCGCCGGGGGCAGACGATCCACGGTCGTCGGCCCTCCCGAGGCTGGATCGAGCAAACCCCCGACGGAACCGACTCCCGGCCTTCGAAATAGTCTTTCAATTCCTCACTGTATCGGAGGTCGTCGAAGTCTATTTGCGAAAGGTACCGGTTGCCCCCTCCGTCGCAATCGCACCCCATGAACGGACACCGCGCCGCTTTCCTGCCGGACTCCGCCTCGGGCGAATCGTCGTCTACGCGGTATCCGAAGATTTCAAAGATTTTCGGCATTCGCCGCTCAAAGCCCTTTCTATCCCCCCGGCTATGGCGCGGGCCACGGGGGGAGGCACGGAGTTTGCGATTTGGCGATGCTGATCGAGGTTCCGGTAACTTCCCGACCTCCCGCGTATCGGCCCTTCGAGGAGATAGCCGTCGGGATAGCCGTGTATCCGCATGTACTCGCGGGGCGTCAAATATCTGTCCTCTGTCGGATGGAAGAACACTTCGCCGCCGCGAAGCGTGTTCGCGGGCTTGCGGCGGGCGGTTCTCAGGAACTTCGTCGAGTCCTTCTTCGTGAGCTTGCCGATTTGCTCCTTCGGAAGATGGGTTTGCGCCGCGAGGAAAGAGCCTTCGGGGACGCCGTGGATCCTCCGCCGATCCCCGGCGGGCGTCACGTCTGTGTGGCTGTCCTCCCGAACCTCCCCATTTTTGGGCGACGGACTGCCGAGATCCCCGATGGCCCCCCCACCGTCTCATACGGACGAAGCGAGAAGAGCGAAGCCGTCCCCTCCTCCGCCCCGTGCGTGGGATCCGGGAAATGGAACCCGTTCGGCTTTTCGGTCGCGACCACGAACACGCGCTTCCGAAGTTGCGGAACGCCATAGTCGGCGGAGTTCACGACCTTCCACTTCGGCGCATATCCGAGCGCGTCGAGGTCGGAGAGGAGCATTTGAAGAACCTCCCCGCGCCGCCCGAGTTTGTCCCTCGCGCTGAGAAGGCCCGTGACTTGCTCGATGAAAATAGCCTTCGGCCGGAACACCTCCGCGAAGCGAGCCATCTCGAACAAAAGAAGACCCCGCTCGTCCCTCAAAGCGCCCATCTTGCCGATCTGGGAGAAAGACTGGCACGGCGGCCCGCCGCAAAGAAGGTCGAGGTCGCCGGGCGCGACCCCCATCTCCTCCATTAGCTCCACGGGATCGACATCGCGGACATCGGCCTCGACGATCCTCGTTTCCCGAGCCTCTCTCGAAGCGGCGGACCGCAAAGTCTCGCAGCAATGAGGGTCTATCTCGACGCAGGCGAGGGTCTCGAAACCCGCCTGCGATACGCCCGCATCCAGACCGCCCGCCCCGGAGAAAAGAGACAACGCCACCCGGCTCATCCGCTCCGCCCTTCCACACCGAACCCCGCCGCATCGTATCCACATTCGACCACCATACCTTCAAAATACATCATAGCCCACCGAAGTTCATCACCGAAAAAGGTCTCTTTCCGGGGGCATGACGAGTTCTTCGGCGGCTCCGGAGGCGGGTTCGTATGGGTATCCGCGGACGATGGCGGCGGGGACCCCGTCGGTTTTGTTCATGGCGAGTTCGGAGGCGGCGGCGAGTTCGTCGGCGACCGCGAGGACGCTCGCTTCGAGCGGGCATCCGTGTGGATCCTCCATGCCCCGGTAGTCTGACATCGGGTTCATCCCCGCGACTCCGATGGCGACGTTCGTTATGCCGACCCTCCACGGACGCCCGAACGAGTCCGTGATTATCACCGGGATTTCGAGGCCCATTTTCTCCCGGAGATGTTCGTGGATGGCTCGCGCCGAGTCGTCCGGGTCTTCGGGGAGGAGGCACACGGTGTCTTTGCCCGGCACGTTCGAGGCGTCCACTCCGGCGTTCGCGCAAACGAGGCCGTGGCGGGTCTCGGAGATGATAATTCCGCGATCCATCTTCACGATGCGCTCGCTCTCCCGAAGCACGACCTCGACGTGGCGCGGGTCTTTGTCGAAGCGCGAAGCGAAGTCTTTGGCGAACTCCGAAGGTTCGACGGATGCGAGATCCGCGATCCGCCCCTCGGCTTTGCTCGCTATTTTGTGCGTCACGACGAGGATGTCGCCGGAGCGGAGGATGTCGCCGACCGCCTCGAAAAGCATCTCCGGCAAATCGTCGCCGGCATTCACCTCCGGCACGCCCTCGACGGGGAGGACTTCGATGCCCGTCAAGAATTTCCTCCGCGATATGTCTCGGAAATCCGATCTCCTTCGAGGCGGGCGAAATACTCCGCCGTGTCGAGGTGAAAGACGAATCGAAGAACCGCCGAGGGAATCGCCCATCGCCTCGAAAGGGATCCCCGGCAATCGCCTTCGGGATTCATCTCCGGCACGCCCTCGACGGGGAGGATTTCGATCCCGCTCAAAGGTTCCCCTCGCAATGCATTCCCGCCGTCCGCGCCCCATCGAAGCGGGCGAAGTCTTCCGCCGTGTCGAGGTCGAAGGCGAGGCGGGGGATCCCGAAAACTTCGGTGGGGAGGCCGCGCTCGCGGGCGGCGGCGGCATGCCTCTCGAAACTCCCCGGACCGAAGAGGAACGGAATCGCGTCCGGCGGCGAAAGGAGGAGCGCGTTCGTCCCGGTACCCGCGCCGTCCGGCGCGATGGCAACGGACGAACCCTTCGCGCTTTCGAGAAAGGCGAGAATATCCTCCCCCTCGACGAGCGGGAGGTCGGCCGGGACGACGAGGAGCGAAGACGCGCCTTTTCCGAGAGCGAAATCGCGGCCTTCCTCGAGGGCGGGATTGAGACCTTCGCTCCGCTGGAAGAGCGGCGTCGCCCCGATTTCCTTCGCTTCCTCGAGGACGACGCCGTCCGGGCTGACCACGCACACCTCGTCCACGACGCGCACCTCGTCCACCTCCGCCTCGATGAGCCGCTTCACGACGCGGCGCATCATATACAAAGTGAGGCCCGCCCTCGCGCACGGGTCGATGATCGGGGCGAGCCGGCTCTTCGTCCCCCGGAGATCCTTCACCGGAACGACCGCGAAAACACCCGCTCCGCTCATCCCGCCCTCCCCGAAATCTCCTCGGCGAACCCGATGGCCTCATGGGCGAGCCGACTCATTGCCCCGAGGAGACCCTTCACCGGGGCGACCACGAAAACCCCGAATCCGCTCATGCCACCCTCCCCGAACTCCTCGAAATCTCCTCGGCGAATCCGAGTGTTTCGTGGGCGAGGCGTTCCCGATCCCCATCGTCGCGCATCACCGCGTCCGTGACGAGGACGCGCATACCGAGGCTTTCTATTTCGTCCCGCTCGCCTTCGTCGGAGCGGTCAATGAGCATCCCGTCCACGATGCCCGCGTACATCCTCGCCACCCCCGCCGCCGACGACTCATGGCCGAGCGAGGAGAGCATCCGGTCCGCCGGGCCTTTCAAAGCCTTCCCGCCGACGATCGGGCTGACGGCGACCTTCGGCGCGGACGACGCCGCGGCGACCGCCTCCCTCATCCCCGGAACCTCCAGAATCGGGCCGATGCTCACCACCGGATTCGACGGGCAAAATATTATGGCCTCCGCCCCGGAAAGCGCTTCGAGAACTTCCCCGGTCGGGCTGGAGCTTTCGATGCCTCGAAGCTCGACGCCGAGGACTTCGTCGCGTTGCCTCCGCCGCACGAAGTATTCCTGGAATTCGAGGCGGCCGTCCGGGGTATCGAGGATCGTCGCCACCCGCTCGTCGGACATCGGAAGCACGCGGCTCGATACCCCGAGAGCCTTCGAGAGGCTCGCCATAATGTCTGTGAGGCTTTCGCCTCTTCCCAGCCGCCCGGTGCGGAGGACATGCGTCGCTATATCTTTGTCGCCGAGGAGGAACCACGTGTCCTCGCCGTAGTTTCCGAGCATACCGAGCGAGTCGAAGGTCTCGCCCTCGACCCCCCACCCCGTCTCCGGATTGGCGATTCCGGCGAGCGTGTACATCACCGTGTCGAGGTCGGGTGAGATGTGAAGCCCCCACAACTCGAAGTCATCGGCGGTGTTCACTATGACGGAAAGGTCTCCGTCGGCGAGAGCGGCTTCGAGGCCGGAGGCGAGCTTCGCCCCCCCGACCCCGCCCGCGAGCGCGGCGACTTTCACGAGATCCTCACGATATTTCTCGTCGCATCGGGTTCATCGAGCCGCTATCTTAGCACCGCGAAAAGGATGGTCTATGGTTTCGAGTCGGAGCATGGAAACGTTGTTACCCGCGAGCCGCCCTTCTCAATTCATAGCGATACTCGTCGCTCGAAGCCCCTTTGAAAAAGTCCGCGTTCGGAACCGTCGCGACCCGCTCGAATCCGAGCGACGCGACGGACGCGGTGTTCCGGGTATCAATCTCCGCCGCGACAACCTCCACCCCATAATCCTCGAGGAGATGGCGAATTATCCGACCGCATCCCTCGGCGGCGAAACCCCGCCTTTGGAAAAGGACGAATACCGTATACGCGACGTACGCGACCGTCTCCGCGCTCTCCTCGCGCACGGTCGCCTCCATCATACCGACGTATCCACCGGAGCCGCGCAGTTTCATGGCCCAGTCAAGCCAGACTTCCCGACTGTCGGGGGAAACCCGCGAAGACAAAACCCGGTACCGCTCCTCCAAAGTTTTCAGCGACTCTGGCGGATCCCGTGGAATGAACCGGTAAAGTCGCTGGTCGAGCAAATATTCGTACACGCTCTCGGCGTGACGGATGTGGATCGGCTCGAGAACCGCGCGCCGGGTTTCGAGAATTTCCTCCGACTTCACCGGACGCATCGAACCACCGCCCCCTCGCACCACCCCCCGAACACCGATGCTATTTTAGCAACGCCCACAGACACCCTCGGGAAAGGACGCGCATGGGGCTCGCGAACCCGGCAAACTTGTCGAGCCAATACGCTAACGCCCCAAACCTCGACTCCCGCATAACCCTCCACCGAAGATTCAGCGTGAACAAGTACTCGTGGCACCGATGGGTCTTCGACCAGTTCGACTTCTCACACGATGCCCGCATCCTTGAAGTCGGGCGTGGAAACACCGCTCTGTGTACGGAAAACCGCGAAAGAATGACCGAAACGTGGAGGATCACACTCCCCGACGCATCGCCCGGAATGATCGAAGGCGCGGAGAGAAACATAAACCTCGACTTCAGAAACATCCTCATTCGAAACTTCACGTTCACGTCAACCGATGCTCAAGGTGTATTGTTCGGGGATGGGGAGTTCGGAGCGGTTGTGGCGAATCATATGCTTTACCACATCCCAGATCGGGTAAAAGCCGTCTCGAGGATGGCGCGAATTTCGCGGCCGGGCGGCGTTTTGTATGCGGCGACGGACGGACGGAAGCACATGCGCGAGGTGGACGGGTTCATAACGCGGCTCGACCCGGATCACCCCGAATACGGACTCGCCCGGAGGTTCTCCGGATTCACGCTCGAAAATGGCGAGGCGCAACTTTTCGAACACTTCGCGGAAGTCTCACTCTCGCGGCATAAAGACGAGCTTCGCGTCACGGAGGCGGGGCCGCTTTTGGCGTGGGCGCTCTCGACGGTCGCGGTTCGGGAGATCGCCGAGAGGGTCGGGGAAGAGGAGTTCGCCCGGAGGGTTTCGGAGCTTTTCGAAAGTTTGGAAGAAGAAATCTCCGAGTGGGGAGAGATACGAATTGCGAAAGACGCCGGACTCTTCGCGGCGAAGCGATGATGGAAATACTCCCTTTCCAAAACTTCGCCGCGCCGGAGGACGGCTTCGGTTTGCAGCAAGCGGTTCTCGAGGAAGTCGCCAACCGGGAGCGCGAGGCGGCGATGCTCGTATGGAGTTCGTCGCCGTATGTCGCGGCGACCCGGCTGGAGACGAGGTTGCCGCGATTCCGCGAGGCGGTGGACGGCGTCGAAAGGCTCGGCTTTCCGGTGATGGTTCGGAACTCCGGGGGCGGGGCGGTCGCGGCGAACGAGGGTTCGATTTCGTTCTCGCTCACCTTCCCCGTCGAGGACATGAGGCGGGATCTCTTCGAGCGGTACGGGGAGGGCGTGGAACTCGTGTCCTCGGCGCTCCGGCGCGTCGGTGTCGAAGCCGAGGGCGGCGAGGTCGAGGGGGAGTTTTGTCCGGGCGCGTATTCGGTGAGATCCGGAGACGAGAGTGGCGTGAAGCACGCGGGACTCGCGCAGCGGGTGACGAGGCGGGCCGCGAGGATCGAAGCGCTCATCCTCGCGCGAGAGACCGGAAAGCTCGTCCCGATCCTCGACGGATTTTATGGTGCCCTCGATCTCCCCTTCCGTCCATCGAGCGTCGGGGATATTTCCGCGAGCGTCGAGGAAATCGTCGAAGCTCTCGCTGCGGAGGTTCGGGAACGGTATGGAGGTCGGGAAGGTTTCCTCTCCGAAAAGACCCTCGAACGGGCGCGGGGGATGCGAGGGGAGTGGCGGGCGAGCCGGGCTTCATAAATATGGCCGCCGTCCACCGGGCCGCCTCGACTCGCCGGTGTCGGGTGGCGGAATATAATCGCCGCGAATCACAAGAACACGACTCGCTTCCCCGCACGGCGGACTCTCGATGAATCCGGGCGGAGGCTTCGGTCGAGAACGCTTCGATCTCCCGACTCCCGGTTTCACTCACCCGGCTTCGGTGCGGCGATTCAGGCCGAGGGCTTGAACCATGAGGCGGAAGTTTTGCGGCTGGCTCGCGGCGCGAAGGGCTTCGGCGTATTCGATTTTGTCCGCTTCGATGAGTTTGAGGAGGGCTTGATCGTGGGTTTGCATCCCGTAGTATTCGCCCTCGCCGATGGCGTCCTGAATTTGCCCGGTCTTCTCCGGGTCGAGGATGAAGTCCCGGATGCGCCCCGTCGCCGTCATCACCTCGACCGCCGGGACACGTCCGCCGTCCTTCGCCGGGATGAGGCGCTGTCCGATGACGCCTTTCAGGGTGCCGGCGGTCATGATCCTCGCCTGGTCGCGCTCGTGCGACGGGAAGAGGTCGATCATGCGGTTTATCGTCTCCGTCGCATCCACAGTGTGGAGCGTGGCAAGAACGAGATGCCCCGTCTCCGCCGCCGAAAGGGCGATTTGCGCGCTCTCGGTGTCGCGTATCTCCCCGATGAGAATGATGTCCGGGTCTTGGCGGAGGACGCGGCGGAGGGCGCGGGCGAAGGAGGCGGTGTCCGCGCCGACCTCGCGCTGGTTTATGAGGCTCTCCCTGTCGCGGTGGAGGAACTCGATGGGGTCTTCGATGGTCACGATGTGGCGTGCCTCGGTCCGGTTCACGAGGTCGATCATGGCGGCGAGCGTCGTGGATTTCCCGCTCCCCGTCGTCCCGGTGACGAGGATGATGCCCCGTTCCTCCTTCGCGAGAGTTTTGACCGCCTCCGGCAAACCGAGGTCGTCAATCGCCGGAATATCGAAGGGGACGAAACGCATCACAATGGAGACGGAACCCCTTTGGCGAAAGGCGTTCACCCGGAAACGCCCCACGCCCTCGATCGCGTATGAAAAGTCCGCCTCGCCCTGAGTTTGGAACTCCTCCGAGGATTTCTCGGGGAGGATCTCCGAGAGGATGCCCTCGGTGTCCGGGGGCCGCAGTTTTCCGTGTTGTTCGAGACGGACGAGGCGTCCGCTCACCCTCACCGCCGGGAACGTCCCCGCCTTGACGTGGAGGTCGCTCCCCCCCATCTCGACCATCTCCCCGACAAAAACCGACACTTTGACCGCCACTCGAACCTCCGAGACTTCCACTCTATAAATCGTCCACACTTCCTTTTTCCAGTATGCACACCTCCACAGCGAAAGCGCAATGGACGAAGTTTCGGCGGGGCGGGTTCGGCGAGGCGGGTTCGGCGAGGCGGGTTCGGCTTGTTCGCCGCCTCTCATCGGCTCTCTCGCCTTGCGGGGATTTCCATGAAGCTGCGAGTCGGCAAATCGTCGGATCGAGAGCTGCCGATGGCGTTTTTCGATCCACGATTTGCGACCCCTCGATTCGCGATACAAAGCGATTCACGCTGTCGTGGATTATTCGGGTTAAAGAAAAAGGCTCGCCGTCCGATAACGAGTTCATGGAGGGGCGCTATTCGGCGTTTCCTCGGAGATGGGAAGAGTCGAATGGCGGCGCGAGGCGAGGCCGGGAACGAGGCCACGGGCGCGGCCCGAGTCGAAGGTAGTGAGGAAAATAGGCATTCAGCTAAGAAAGATCGAAGGCATGAGGCAGGGGGGACGCGGCGGCCTTCTCGGCGGGAGCGTGTGGGACGAGCTTATCTCCGAGGGGGTCATCTCCGAGGCGCAGCTCCACCAGGCGCGCGAGATGCAGCAAGACGACCCGCGCGATCTCGGGAAAATCCTCATCTCCCTCGGATTCGTCTCCGGCGAGGATGTGGCGAGGGCGCAGGCGAGAAGGCTCCGGCTCCGCTATGTCGAGATCACCGAGAAGGACGTGGACAAGGGCGCCCTCGGCCTCGTGCCGGAGAACCTCCTTCGGAAGCACCGGGCGTTGCCGCTGAAACTGGAGGACGGGAGGCTCGTCGTCGCGCTCGGCGACCCGCTCAATATCCAGGCGCTCGAGGATCTCCGGATGTCGTCCGGGCATCCCGTCTCCCCGGTCGTCGCGACCGAGGAGGCGATTGACAAAGCCCTCATAAAACTGTTCGCCGCCGGGGAGAACATGACGAGCATCCTCGAGGAGGCCGACGGCGAGAGCGACGACGATGACATCACGGACTCCGACATTGACCTCGGCATCGGGGCGAAGCCCGACGAGCGGCCTGTGATCCGGCTCGTGAGTTCGTTTTTGCAGCAGGCGATATCGGAGAGGGCGTCGGACATCCACGTCGAGCCGCGGAGCGGGAGCCTCGCCATACGCTTCCGCGTTGACGGGATGCTCCGAGACATCATGGCTATACCCCCGAAACTCCAAAGCGGCGTCACCGCGAGGCTGAAAATCATCGCGAACTTGAACATCGCGGAGAAGAGATTGCCGCAAGACGGGCGTTTCTCCGTGAAGATCGGCGGCCAGAAAGTGGATTTCCGGGTGGCGACTTTGCCGACGGTCTTCGGCGAGAAAATAGTCCTCCGGCTCCTCGAAACGACGAACGTGCTTATGGAGCTTACGGACCTCGGTTTCTCGCCGGAGGTTTACGGGATTTACCGGGAGGTTTTCAACCGCCCGTATGGCGCGATCCTCGTAACCGGGCCGACCGGATCGGGGAAATCCACGACTCTTTACGCGACGCTCAACGAATTGAACACGCCGGAGAAGAACATCATCACGGTCGAGGACCCGGTCGAGTACCGGATCGGGGGCATAAACCAGGTTCAGACGAACAACCGCGTCGGACTCACGTTCGCCACCGCGCTCCGGAACATCCTCCGGAGCGACCCGGACGTGGTGATGATCGGCGAAATACGCGACTATGAAACCGCGAAGATAGCCGTCGAATCGGCGATGACGGGCCACCTCGTCCTCGCGACCCTCCATACGAACGACGCGCCGGGGGCTTTGACGCGCCTCACGGACATGGGCGTGGAGCCATTTTTAACGTCATCGTCGGTGGACTGCGTGATCGCGCAAAGGCTCGCGAGACGTTTGTGCGAGCGTTGCAAAAACCCCGTCGAAGTGGAGCGAGCGGTTCTCGAGGAGGCGGGCTTTCCGTTCGAGCTTATGAAGGGCGAGCCGAGCTTCCACGAGCCTGTCGGGTGCGAGAGGTGCGGCGGCACGGGGTACCGGGGGAGGCTCGGAATATACGAGTTCATGATCATGACCGAGAAGATAAGGAGCCTCCTCCTCTCCCGCGCCTCCGACGACGAAATAGCCCACGCCGCCCGCGAAGCCGGGATGGCCCCACTCCGCGCCGACGGACTTCTCAAAGCCGCCCGCGGCCGGACGAGCATCGGCGAAGTGCTTCGGACTGTGGTTTGATGGTCGCTCCCTTTGGTCGCTCCGGTTGGTCGCTTCGCTCCCGGTTATTGGTAACGGGTTATTGGTTTCTGGTTTTTGCCAATAACCACCAACCAATAACCAATAACCGGAGCGTAGCCGAAGGCGGAGCGACCCCGAAAGAAGACGAGACATCCCATGCCAGCATCACAGGCGAGAGGACACGCGCATGATCGAGAGTGGGCTGAACGACTATCTTTTCGAGGCTTTGGAACGCGGGGCGAGCGATTTGCATTTGACCGCGGGGATTCCGCCTTCCATCCGGATGCACGGGGAGATCTTGGCTACGAACAACCCGCCCCTCTCCCCCTCCGACACCCGCGAGCTTATTTACGGGATTTTGACGGACATGCAAAGGAAGAGGCTGGAGGAGAATCTGGAGCTCGACTTTTCGTACACGCTTCCGAACGTGTCGCGTTTCCGGGTGAACATATATTTCCAGAAGGGCGCGCTCGGGGCGGCTTTCCGCATGATCCCGCACGAGATAAAGGGCCTCCACGACCTCGGACTCCCGAAGATCGTCGAGGATCTCACCGACAAGCCGCGCGGCCTCTTCCTCGTCACCGGGTCGACCGGGAGCGGGAAATCCACGACGCTCGCCGCCATGATCGACCGTATAAACGAGAATCGGCGCGAGCATATCATGAGCGTCGAAGACCCGATCGAGTTCCTCCACACGCACAAGCGGTGCATCGTGAATCAGCGCGAGGTCGGGTCGGACACGAAGGGGTTTGCGAACGCTTTGAAGCATGTGCTTCGCCAAGACCCGGACGTGATCCTCGTCGGGGAGATGCGCGATCTCGAAACGGTTTCGCTCGCTATCACCGCCGCCGAAACGGGGCATATGGTGTTTGCGACGCTTCACACGCAGGATGCGCCGCAGACCATTGACCGGGTTATTGACGTGTTTCCGCCGCATCAGCAACAGCAAGTTCGGACGCAGCTTGCGAACGCGCTTCAAGGCATCATCACACAGACGCTCATTCCGAAGCGCGGCGGCGAGGGAAGGGCGGTTTCGTGCGAGATTTTGATCGCGACTCCGGGGGTTCGGAACTTGGTCCGGGATGGGAAGAACCATCAGCTTTATTCGGCGATGCAGACGGGCGGGAAGTTCGGCATGCAGACGATGGACGCTTCTCTCGTTGACCTCATGAGGCGTGGGGTCGTGTCCCGGGAGGAGGCCGAGAAGCGTTCGTCGAACCCCGACGAACTGAAGCGACTGATGGAAGGATCGGGAGCTGGTTCGTCGTCATACGGCGGCGCCAACGGCGGGAAGCGGAGCAGCCTCTCGTCGGTGCCGCCGCCGAAAGGGAGGAGATAAGTGGCGGTATATGCATACAAGGCGCGGGATCGGAAGGGGCGCATCCTCGAGGACACGGTCGAGGGGTCGAATGTCGGGTCGGTCGCGGCGACGCTTCGGCAGGAGGGGCTCCTCGTCATCACCGTCAAGGAGCAAGGCGCGGGGCAGAAGAATATTCTGGAGCCTTTCAAGGGCGTGAAGCTGTCGGATCTCGTCATTTTCACGAGGCAGTTCTCCACCATGATCAACGCCGGGCTCCCCATAGTCCGCGCGCTTCGAACCCTCGCCGAGCAGACCCCGAACAAAAAATTGAAAGACGCCATTGACCAGGTTCGGAGCGACGTGGAGAGTGGCTTCGCGCTCTCCGAGGCGCTTGAGAAGCACCCGGACATATTCAACAAGCTGTATGTGGAGATGGTGCGGGCCGGGGAGATCGGCGGCGTTCTCGACGAGGTGCTTCTTCGGGTCGCGTCGCAGTTGGAGAAGGATCAAGAACTGAGGCGGAAGATAAAAAGCGCGATGACGTATCCGACGGTCGTGCTTATACTGGCGATCATCACCGGGGCGTTCATGTTGATCTTCATCGTGCCGATCTTCGCCAGGATGTTCACCGACCTCGGGGGGACGCTGCCCCTCCCGACGAGAATCGCCATCGGCGCCTCGGACATACTCACGAGCATCTTCGGGATACTCATCGGGGCGGCCGCCATCGGTGGGACTGTGTTTTTCCTGCGGTGGATAAAGACGGAGAACGGGCGGAGAATCTGGGGCCGGACGGTGCTTCGGATACCGTTCAAGATCGGGTACGTCGTTCAGAAAGGCGCGCTCGCCCGCTTCTCGAGAACGCTCGGCGCGCTCGGAAACGCGGGGGTCCCTATTTTGCAGGCGCTCGAGATAACGGCGAACTCGTCGGGGAACTGGGTGATCGAGGACGCGCTCCTCCGCAGCCGGGACGCGATACGCGAGGGGCATCCGATATACGCGCCGCTGGAGAACGAGGCGGTCTTCCCGCCGATGGTGACGAGGATGCTCGCCGTCGGGGAGGAGACCGGGGAGATGGAGGAGATGCTCGAGAAAATCGCCGAATTCTACGAGTCGGAGGTGGACGCGACGGTGAAGGCATTGACGAGTATCATCGAGCCGCTCATGATCGTGGTGGTCGGGGGGATAGTCGGGGCGATCATCATTTCGATGTACCTGCCGATGTTCAAGATATTCGAGTTGATCGAGTAGTTTGTTTGTAGGGGTCGCGCCTATCGTGCAGTAGTCGCTTGCAACTAGGGCAAATCGACATATAGCATGACATCTGCTTCACTCAAAGGGTAGCCGACGAGTGAGGTGGATATGCTAAAGAGATACGAACTCACGGAAGCTCAATGGCAAAGGATCGAGGATCTGCTTCCCGGCAAAGAGGGGGATCGGGGCAGGACAGCGGCGGACAACCGCACCTTCGTGAACGGCGTGTTGTGGGTGCTTAGAAGCGGGGCGTACTGGCGCCACGTGCCCGAGAGATACGGCAACTGGAAGACGAGCCACATGCGATTCACCCGGTGGGCGAGGGCGGGTGTATGGGAGGAGGTCTTCGAGGTCCTCACCGAAGACTCCGACAACGAACATCTGATGACCGACACGACCCCGTATCCCAGCCACGCCCAACCGACGCCGAGGAGCGACACCCCCACCCCGCGCCGCCGCGCACATCGCCCAGATTACGTAGTTTTCAAATACGCGGGCTTTTCGTACCACCCTCGATATAGACCGTCGCCGGGCGCGTATAGCCTTCGCGCCGGACGCGGTCGAGGATGGCTCTCCATCGGGCGCGAAGGCGCCGCGCGTCTTCGTCGGAAAGCAGCGAGAATTCCGGCGGCTCGTCCTCGGAGGGAAGCAGTTTGTCGAGATGGCGAATCGGAAACGGCGGGGAAGCTCGATGCCGGACATCGGAGAGCGACCTTTCGTGAAGCTCGACCAGCCGCTCGGAGCTTCCGATGCCGTGCCGTTTCGCGCCGAAAACTCGTCGTTCCATCTCCGCCTCGATGACCTCGGCCTCTATCTGGACGGCCCCCGCATCGTCCACAAAGTCGCTCGTCGCAAACCTTCCTCCGGAACGGAGGACACTCGCCATCGCGGACAAAGCCTCCATCGCCGATTTCTCCGACACATCGAGTTCGTGAAAGAGGCCGGAAGAATACACGAGGTCGAAAGTTCCCCGCTCGAACGGAAGGTCGAACACGTTCCCGACGACGAAGCGGGGGCGGAGCGGGAGGTCGTCCGGGGCGAAGGCGGCTTCGGCTCGGGCGAGTCCGTCTTCATCCTTGTCGAGGACGATGAGGGAGCCGTTCTCCCCGATCCTCTCGGCGAGACCTTCGATCCACAGCGGCGAAATCCCTCCCGCATATAAAACGTCGCACCCTCGCACATCTCCGAGAAGGTCGAGTTCGCGGTTGGAGAAGGCGATGAGGTCGGTTTCGTACTCGTCGCGCTCTTCGGGGATGAGAGGGTCATCCGCGTTCATGCCGCTCCGGTCATGCTCGCTCCGCTCGCCGGGAGCGGGGACGCGCGCCGCTCCGTATCCGGCTTTTCCGCGTTCCGCTCCACGAGGCTTCGGGGGTCGGGGAAAATGGTGGGCGGGCGAAATCCGCGGTGTCGGGATGTCCTTTCGAGTCCGATGGGAGTTCGTCGGTCGGGGGGGCGAAGGTTTCGGAGAGAAGAGATTCGACACCGGATCCGCTCGACTAGCCGTGCCTATTTCGAGGTCGGCTTCCCGGAGGCGCGGGCGCCCCACCCGCGGTGCGCGCCGCGTGTTCATGCGGCCAAGATGCCCGCGCCCCCACAGAGAGAATGCCGAGACCCCCCGGACTCCCCACCCCCGGTATTTCGACTTCGCCCGGATTGCGTATAAAATATCCACTTTGCGCCCGGCATACGGTCGGGCGAGGATCGGAAAGAACGCACACCATGAAAGTAATTATCGCAAGCAACCTCGTGAAGTACCACGGCGCGGACGTCAAAGTCCTCTCCGGGGCGACCCTCGCCGTCGAGGCCGGGGAGAAGATCGGGATGGTCGGACGGAACGGAGCCGGAAAAACAACCCTCATCGAACTCCTCTCCGGCCGCCTCCGCCCCGACTCCGGCTCCGTCGAATACGTGAACAACGCGAAAGTCGGCATGACCGCCCAAAGCCTGTACGCCGGGGAACGCGGCAAACTCTCCATCGAGGAGGAGATTTCCTCCGCCTTCGAGCCGCTCATGGAACGCGAGCGCGAACTGAAGGAGGTCGAGGCCGAACTCGCGGAGAACCCGAACCTCCTCGAAAAGTACGGGCGGCTCCAAAGCGCCTTCGAGCGCGACGGCGGATACGAATACCACGCCAAGGCGGCATCCACTTTGTCGGGACTCGGATTCCAGCCGGAGGAGTGGAAACGTCCGGTCGGGTCGTTCTCCGGAGGAGAGCAAAGCCGCATCGCGCTCGCCCGCCTCCTTCTCGAGGAGCCGGACCTCATCCTCCTCGACGAGCCGACGAACCACCTCGACCTCCGCGCCATCGAGTGGCTCGAAACGTTCGTGAAGAACGCGAAGAGCGCCATCCTCGTCGTCTCCCACGACCGCTATTTCCTCGACGCGGTCTCCGACTCCATCCTCGAACTCGACGAAGGCAAACTCACCCGCTTCACTGGAAACTACTCGAAATACGTCGAGCAAAAAGTCGCCCGAGACGAATTGCTCGCGAGAAGGGCGAAGGCCGACTCCGAGCGCCGCGCTCAGCTCGAACGTTTCATAGAAAAATACGGCGCGAAGAACACGAAGGCGAAACAGGCGAAGGCGAAGCAGAAAATGCTCGACAAAATGGAAAAGGTCGAGGCTCCGGGGAAGCGGCACAAAAACATGAAGCTCGACCTCGGCGGAGACACCGCGCGGGCGGGGCGCGTCGTCATCGAACTCGACGGCGCGAAATACGCCCACGACGACGACGAAACGCTCATCGAAAACATGAACCTCGTCGTCGAGCGGCGCGAGAGGGTCGCGCTCCTCGGACCGAACGGGACGGGGAAAAGCACCGTCATGCGGCTTCTCACCGGGGAACTCGACGCGGACGGCGGGATGGTGCGGCTCGGGCATAACGTGGCTCCGGCGTATCAGGATCAGCAACTCGCCCGCCTCGACGACAACAAAACCCTCCTCGACGAAGTGCGCCACAAAACCGGACTCGACCCGGCAGACGCCCGCGACCTCCTCGGGGCATTCCTCTTCTCCGGGAAGGACGCTTTCAAGAAGGTGTCGGCTCTCTCGGGCGGGGAGAGGAACCGGCTTTCGCTCGCGGAGATCGTGATGAGCGACGCGAACCTCCTCCTCCTCGACGAGCCGACGAACAATTTGGATATTCCCGCGAGGGAGGCTTTGGAAGAGGCGCTCGCCTCGTACCCCGGCACGATGTTCTTCATTTCGCACGATCGGTATTTCCTCCGGCGCCTCGCCACCCGCGTCGTCGAGCTCGAAGGGAAACGGCTCGTGAGTTATCCGGGCGGCTACGATTATTATCGTTCGTACCGCCGCCTCGACAGCGAAGCCGAGGGCGGCAACGGGAAAAAGCGGAACCCGAGGAAGCGCATCCGTCCGGGGCAAAGCAAAGAGGAGAGCATCCTCGCCTCGCGCCTCATCGCCGTCGAGGGGGAAATAGACGCGACCGAGCGCCGCGTGAGCCGCCTCGAGAAAGAGCTTGCGACCTCCGAGTTGTATTCCGACGGAAAAAGGTCGAAGGACGTCATCGGGGAGCATCGTGAACTCAAAGGCGTCCTCGAAGGTCTTTACAGCGACTGGGGGGAGCTTTTGGAGGAGGCGGAGAAGGCCGGGTTGTGAGGTCGCTTCGCTCCCGTTTTTGGTTATTGGTTTTTGGTTATTGGCGAAAGCTGAAAGGCAGGGACCACGAACCAATGGCGGGAGCAATGCGCCCCGAGCGAAGCGGCCTCGCTTTGGGAAACGGGGGTCGGGGGGAAGGCCGCGAATCGTCAGTCGCCGATCGTGAAGCGGAGAATCGCGGCTCTCGGCTTTCTTTTCTCGCATCGCTCGTGGTTTGCCTCGTTTTTTTCTCTTCGTGCGGGGGGGCGCCGCCAGCGCTCGACCTCGGGTGGGAGCCGGATTCCCCGGCGGTGTACCGGGTGAGCGCGTCGGCGGAGAGCGGGTTCTCCGGGGCGGTCTCCGACCTCGAAGCGGCGACGGAGATGACGGCGGCCTTCCGCGTCTCCCCCGCGCCGGACTCCTCGGCGGAGGTCGAGGTTCTTTATCTCGCGGCGAACGTGAGGGACGCTTTCGGCGAACCCGTCGCGCTGAATCTCGGTCGGATCGCCGGAAGCGGGGCGACGGTTCGCTTCGGTTCGCCAGGGGTCGTGTCGGGGGTCGAGGGCGACGGGGAGCTTCTCGAGGCTCCGGTTCCGCTCATCTCGGTGGAGTCGGTGATATGGCACCTCTTCCCGCCGCTCCCCGAAGGCTCGTTTCGCCCCGAGGACACGTGGACGGGCGACATGCCCCCGACGTTCCCGAACCTCGGGGAGGAGCCTGTGCGGATGAGGTACGTCGCGGACGGGGTGGACGCATCGAGTGGGACGGTCGAAGGCTACGAGCTTTCCGTCGAGCCGAGATCCTTCGAGGCCGAAACCCCCGGCGGCGGCGTTTCGGGGGAAGGGCATCTCGACATTGTGTTCGAGGGGGAGCTCGACGAGGCGAATGGCTATCAGAGGATCGAGCGAAGCTCCGAGTTCGACTCGGACTTCATCCGGCTCGAAGGCGGGGCGTATGCGAACGGGAATTCATGGATGAGGGAAGAAATGGTTGTGGAGCGGCTGAGTCAGGCGGAGCAGTTCGGCCTCGATCCGTGAAACGGGTTTCGCGGTTGGCTTGCCATACCAAGTCCAGTCAGATTTTTTCGAGGATGGAGAAAGGCCGGAGGATGGAACCGTCGCGAAGGATTTTCGGCAGTTCTCCCGAAAATCAAAACGGATGGTTCATCACACAAAAAGTCGGGACGAGAGGATTCGAACCTCCGACCTCCTCGTCCCGAACGAGGCGCGCTACCAGGCTGCGCTACGTCCCGACTGAGGGCTGATTATATCAGCCCAGCCAGTCAGAATTTCAGCACGTCGGCATTTCAGCTTTTGTTTCGGCTCCCCTCTTCGCCCGTCGAAGGAGGCTCCGTCGGGATTAACAACGCCGCTTTTCCACCGCTTTTAGCTGACTGGCTGAAATGCGGCAAGCGAAGCGTGCTGACAAGCTAAACCGCTATAAAAGCCGCGTCCCGACCCGCATACAATTCCAGCGACCCGGCTATGGCTTCGGCGGCGGCGGTCGGGTAGTACGGGTCGGAGGCGATCTCCATCTCCTTCGGATTCGTGAGGTGGAGCGCCTCGAGAAGCACCGCCGGGATGTTCGTCTCCCGAAGCACATCGTATGATCTCCCGAACTCCCCGATGTCGCACGTCCCGAGAGCCTGGCTGACCCCGCGCTGTATATACGTCGCGGCCATCCGTCCGCGGTGGGAGCGGTACCCGAGGCGCTCGAAAAAGAACGAGGCCGTGCCGCGCGCATCCGGGAGGACGTGCGCGGCGTGGTGGATCGAGACGACCATCTTCGCCCCGGACGAGTTCGCGAGGAATGCCCGGTCCCCCGCCGAGACCTCCTCGTCGCCGCTCCGGGTGAGGAGGACTTCGCGGGCGGGGAGGATCTCCGCGAGGGAGTGGGCGATAGCCAGATTCAAATCGGCTTCGCAAACGAGGCCGTCCGAGCTTTCGTATCCGCGGTCCCGGCCTCCGTGGGCGGCGTCTATGACGATGGCCCCGTCGAAGAGATCCTCCGGGAAATAGCCGTTGTTTTTGTCCGGTATTTGGTGGGTTCCGAGGGTTTGGGCGGCGAAGGTGGATATGGTTTTGAAGACGGCTCCGTCAACGACGCCGTCGGGCTGGAGTCCGGCGTTTCTCTGGAAGTCGCGGAGTGCGAGTGCGGTTCGGGCGTCGAAGAGGCCGTTCACCGCGCCGGGGTCGAATCCGAGGTCGTTGAGCATACGTTGGAGATCCACGACGTCCTCGCCCCGGAAAGGCGGCTGCCGGAGATAAAGGAGGCGGCCTCCGGGACGGTATCCGGCCTCGACGAGTTCGCGCCACGTGATCGGGCCGACGCGGCCGTCCGCGAGGATGCCGACTCTTTGCTGGAAGGCTTTCACGGCGGTTCCGGTCTCTTCGCGGAAGACGCCGTCAATGCCGCGGCCCCCGAGCTCGAGGCCGAGCGCCTGGAGGCGGGTTTGGAGGTCAACGACCTCGCGGCCCCGGTCTCCGGCCTTGAGCGTCCTCATTCGGCGAGGTTCCTTTGGTTCCTTTTGTTTTTCGTTCGTTTCATGAAGTCCAGTTTAACGAGGAAGCGCCGGGCTGTCAGGCTCGCCCGGCGCTTCTGTGTCGGCGAAGAAACGCCGCTCTTTTACTTCTCGACGATGCCGAGGATGTCGTCGGCGTCGAGGATCATATAGTCCTCGCCGTCGAGGGAGATCTCGGTTCCGGAGTACTTGGCGAAGACGACGATGTCACCCTTCTTCACCTTGACTTCCTCGCCGTCACCGACCGCGACCACCTCGGCGTTCTGCGGCTTCTCCTTCGCGGTGTCGGGGAGGACGATGCCGCTGGCGGTCGTCTCCTCGCGCTCGAGCTGCTTCAAAAGCGCCCGGTCGCCCAAAGGCTTGAAGTTCATAAGCTGCCTCCTCTTTCCTTTCGATTTCACACAGACAAAATAAAACTTCCGGCTGCAACCTCCCCGGAATTGTCCGCCGGAGATTGTAACCGGAAGAGCTGCTAGAAGCAATCGGCTAAAGCCCGAGCTGCTCCGAGAGTTGCGCCTTCGGGAGCGCGCCGACGGCCTGGTTCGTGATCTGCCCCCCCTCGAAGCGGGCGACCGTCGGGATGGACGTGATGCTGTAATTGAGGGTCGTGGTGGGGTTGGCGTCCACGTCGAGCTTGACGAAGCGCACGTCCTCGCGCGACTCGGACATCTCCTCGAGAATGGGTGCGATCCTTTTGCAAGGCTGGCACCAATCGGCCCAGAAATCAACGATCACCGGCTTCTCCGAGCCAAGCACGTCGTCCTTGAATGTCTCGTCGTTTACCTCGTTTACCGCCATGAAAACTACCTCCGTAAAACAATCCGCTTTTCGACAACCCGCGTATTTTACACCCGAGAACGGCTCGCTTCGCTTCGCGCTTGCCAGCTTGCCAGCCCGCCTCGCGGTTGGCTTGTCAGCTTAAAGACGGGCCGACCACCACCCCCGTCCCGGCGGCGTCGCTTCGGCGTGTGTCCGGGGCGTGAAGAGGATCTTCCGAATCACAAACACGAACGGCGACTCCTCGATTCACGCGAAACACGTTTCTCAGCCGCTCGGAAACCGGAACTCGGTCGGCGCACTCTTCATCGGCAGTACGGACGCGGGTGATCATCAACGCATCCTCCGCGAAACGACCGTCCGGCGAATGACAGTTTCTCCCCCCGAAAGCTGAGCCACCTCATCTGCGACCCGGCCCGCCAGCCAAAACGAGGAAACCGAAGCGCCCCCGGCACGGGAGACGCGCCAAAAGCTGACGGCTGACGAGCGAAGCGTACGGCGGCTTCGCCGCCGCCCTCACGCGGGGTCTTCTTGAAAACTCCTCGATGTGAGATCCACGCGGACTTCCCCGGCGAGTTCTTCGGCCCGCTCCTCCTCGAAGGCTCCCGCGCCGAGCGACTCGGCGTTGGCGGCGGCGCATCCGGCGGCGAGCCGGACGGAATCCACGGGGCCGAGCTTCCGGTGGAGAAGCCCCGCGAGAAGCCCCGCGAGGTACGCGTCGCCGCTCCCGATGGTCGAGACGCGCTCGACGACCGGGGCAAACGCGGAGACGATCCTCTCCTCGACCGCGAAGTATGAGTGGCCTTCGGGGGACGTGATGCACGCGCTCTCGGCGCCTAGCTCCGAGAGGCGCGAGAGCCCGCGGGGGAAATCCTCCTCCTCGATGAAGTCGAAGCCCGCGACGCTCTCGGCCTCGCCGCGGTTCGGGCTGACGAGCGCGGGGTTCGCTTTCAACGCGGCTTTGAGAACCGTCGGGGTCGAATCCACGACGGTATACAAGCCGCGCTCGCGGGCGCGGGCGACGAGTCCGGTGAAGAAACCCTCGTCGAAGTTCGGCGGGAGGCTCCCGGCGAACACGACCGCCGTCGCGTACTCCATAAGATGCTCGAAGCGCCGGGAGAACTCCCGAGACTCCGCCTGGCTCACCTCCGGGCCATATTCGTTTATCTCCGTCTCGGTTCCCGACATCGGGTCAATGACCGCGATGGAGGTTCGCGACGAGCCTTCGATCTCGATGAGGTCGAAGGGTATCGCCGCCTCCGAGAGGCCGTCGCGGATGGCGTCGCCGTTGCGTCCTCCGGCGAAGCCCGTGGCGAGAACCGGGACGCCGAGGGTTCGGAGGCTCCGGGCGACGTTTATGCCTTTTCCGCCAGCGAGGGTGACGCTTTGGGGGGCGCGGTGGCGGTGGCCGAGGGTCAGGCTCGGAGCGACGAGCGTGCGGGCGACGGCGGCGTTCAGCGTGACGGTCAGGATCACGGTCTCACCATCCTCTCAGACTCGATGAAAGTCCATCCCCCAGTTTCCAAAGCCGCCCGAAACTTCGCCGGACGGGCATTCTTCAGGTTCGCTGGTACCAAGCCCTTTCGTCTTGATGCTCTTCTCCGCGGTCTTCGCCATGCTCTTCGCCATCCTCCGGGTCCGCGTCTTCCCCCGCCTCTCCGGACTCCTCATCTCCGCTCATGGCCGACATCTCCATCGCGTATCCGCGGACGCTCTCGAGCCTCTCCTCGGACCTTTTGAGCCGCTCGTACTCGTCGAGCGTCAAGACCGCGTGCGTCCTCTCTCCGCCTTCATCCACAAGATATCCGGGCATTTCCCCTCCCTCGCGTTCCGGGACTACGTTTCCTCCGCATGATAACCCAGCGAAATCCCATGCGCCAAACCGGGACACGGATCGAAGCGACGGAGCCGTTCGCCCGAAAAGTCGCGGCGACGTCACTGCAAGAGTTCGGAGACGGAGAACCACGTCCGCTGCCATATGGGAGCCTCCTCGTAGCCCCTTCCGGCGACGAGCGGGGTTTCTCCGACGACCTCCCCATCCACCGTCAAAACCACTTCCCCGAGTGTGTCGCCCCGGCTGGCGGAGTCGGGGAGATCCTCCATGGCGGAGGCTTCCCTCTCGACTTCGGACGAGGCTCCGACGACCCACTCGATGTCCTCGGCGGCGACGAGCGGAACGGTCTCGTCCCTCCGGTACGGGGCTTCCGCGACGGAATACCGCTCGCCTTCGCTTATGAGCGCGGGCCTCTCGAAGGCGGCGAATCCGTATTCGAGCATCGCCACCGCGTCGGCGTACCGGTCCGTCTGAGTCCCGAGGACGACGGAGACGTACGACTCGTTCCCCGACTCGGCGGAGGAGACGAGGCTCGGCCCCGCCCCCGGAGTCGTCCCGGTCTTCACCCCGGTCGCGAGCGGATACAGGCCGAGGAGGTCGTTCACGCTCGCGAGCGGTATCTCGCGCTCGGGGGTGGTGATGGTCGCGGAGGGCATGGCGACGGTCTCCCGGAAGAGGGGATGCTCGAATCCGGCGCGGGCCATGAGGGCGAGATCCCCCGCGCTCGAATAATGCTCCTCCGAGTCGAGGCCCGTGACGTTGTCGAGGCTCGTGTCTTCGAGGCCGAGCTCCTCCGCGAGAGCATTCATCCCCTCGACAAACCCATCCACGCTTTCCGCCCCCTCTCCGCCCCCGAGATGCTCGGCGAGCGCATACGCCGCGTCGTTACCGGAAGGAACGAGCGTCCCGACGAGAAGCTCCCGGACACTGAGTACGTCCCCCGCCACGAGTCCGGCGTTGCTGTATTCCGGTGTGGCGAAGGACGCGGCCTCGGCGGATATGACGACCTCGTCATCGAGCGAGGCCTCCCCGGACTCGACCATTTCGAGGGCGGTTATGGCGGTCATAATTTTGCTCGTGGATCCGGTCGGGAGCCGTTCGTCGGCGTTTTCCCCGGCGAGCATTTCACCGCTTTGGAGATCCACGACCGACCACGCCTCGGCGGCTATCTCCGGCGGAGGAGTTTCTTCGGCATCTTGCGCGTACGCCACCCCGAAGCCCATCGAAGCCCCGAAGGCCGCGACGGCGAGAAAAACAGCGAGCGCGAATTGTATGGCGCGAGAATTCAAAACCGCACGGGATTATAGAGGCTCGGAGGAGGAAGTGCGGGGAGGCGCGCCGTCGTCCGGCGCCATTTTCGCAAGCGGGGCGGCGCACGTTATAATCGCGGGCGACGTGGATTGTCCTTCAAATTCCAGGCACGGTTCTCCATGAGGCGGCTCATTGTGGTCGCGGTTCTCGTGGTGGTTCTCGCGGTTTCGTACCGCTCCCTCGGGAGCGCGGAGACGGGGACGGGTTCATTGACGCTTCCGCAGCCCTCGCCGAACGTGGGCGAGAGTGTGCCCCCGTTCAACGTCCCGAGCGAGGAGGGCGGCATGTTCGAGCTTCCGGACGAGGGGGCGTACGTCCTCGCGTTTTTCAGCACGTACAACGGGCAGTCGAACCAGGCGAGGGTCGGGTTCGAGGATCTGGCGGAGGAGTACTCGGACGACGGCATCGAGTTCGCCGTCGTGTACGTGAACAGCGCGCCCAACGACGAGAGCATCGCCTACGAAGTCCTCCAAGACAGGACGGGGCAACTCACCTCGGACTACAACGTCAAAAGGGTGCCGAGGCTTTTCCTGATCGAGGACGGAAGCGTGCGCCTCGTCCAAAATGGATACTATCCCGAAAACGAGGAGCAACTCGCGGAGGAGATTCAAGCCCTCCTCGAAAGCCGTGGCAACTAAAACGAAGAAGAAGGAATAGGCTGACACCATGAGAAGAGAGAGCATAGTCCAGATTTTCGGCCTCGCCGTCGCGGCAGGCTCCGTTGTGGTCCTCATCGTCGGAATCCTCCATTCGATCTGACATCGGACATCGTGATAATCGTTCCTCACGATGTCCGATGCGACGCCGAGTCCGCCGCCCAAGCTCCGATTCTCGGGGTACGAGCGGCGAAGAACCTTGTCTCGCGCGAATCGCGAGTATACGACCCGGCGATTCTCGCCAACGGACATACGTGGAAGCGACCGCCCGGATCCCTCATGGCGAACGCCAGTTTCTTCAAACAAACCCGGCTGAAAAAGCCGTCCCCCGCTCCGAGGGGCTCCGGGGAGCGCGAAGCGGAGCGGAGCTAAAGCCTCGCCCCGATGGAGCGAAGCTCGTCTCGGGCGTTTTTGGCCGCTTTGGCGGCGGCCGCCCGGTATCCTCCGCCGGACTTCTCATAGGCGTATAGTATTCCTCGGCTGCTGTTCACGAGAACTCCGCCGTCCCACCCGTCGAAGAGCGGCCTCACCGACGAAGCTCCGCCACCCTGCGCGCCGTATCCCGGCACGAGGAAGAGGGCTTCCGGCAGGATCTCCCTCACCGCCGCCCCAGCCTCGGGGCGCGTGGCTCCGACGACCGCCCCCGCGTCGGTGTATCCGCCCTCCGTCCTTTCGCCGAGCTCGGCTATGAGGCGGGCCGCCGCCTCGTGGAGGGGCGGCGACACCGACTCCCCGAACGCCGCCGAAGACGGGTTCGAGGTCGCCGCGAGGACGAACGCCCCGCCGCCCCGACCGAGGCTCCGAGCCTCCTCGAGGAAAGGCTCCACGGCCTCCGCGCCCATGTACGGGTTCACGGTCGCGCAAGTCGCGCCGAAAGTCCGGAGGTGCGCCTCCGCATAAGCCTCGGCGGTGCCTCCGATGTCGCCCCGCTTCACGTCGGCGATGGTGGGCAGTTCGAGTTCTTCGGCGGCTCGGATGACCTCGGCGTATACCGAAACTCCCTCCGGACCGAGGCGCTCGAAGTACGCGGACTGGATCTTCACCGCCGCCGCGAATGGCGCGGCCGCCTCCATGGCGCCGAGGCAAAACGAGCGGACGGCCTCGATCTCGGCCATGCCCCCGAATTCTTCGGGGAGGCGATCCGGAGCCGGGTCGAGTCCGGCGACGAGGACGCTCTTCTTCCTTCGGGCCGAGTCAACGAGGGCTTTCAGGATTCCTCCGGGAAAAGAAAAAGCGGCGCGGAATACCATCCGCGCCGCTGGATGTTCGTTTCGCCGCCCGTTATTTGAGTGAATCCTTGAGAGCGTTTCCGGCGGTGAACTTCGGTACCTTCGAGGCGGGGATGTTTATCTTCGCCTTCGTCTGCGGGTTGATTCCCTGCCTTGCGTCGCGCTCCTGTACGTAGAATTTGCCGAAGCCCGTGATCTGCACGTCGCCGCCCGATTTAAGCTCGCTCTTCACGACCTCGGTGAAAGCGTCGAAGTGCTTTTGGGCGTCGCTCTTCGAGCCACCCGTCTCGTCGGCTATCTTCTGGATCAAGTCCGTCTTGTTCATTTTCCGTGCCTCCTTTGTCTCTTCCGTTTCTTTCCCCGCCAGCTTCGGGGGAATATATCAAAGATACAATAACGCCTCAAATACCTTTGACTACCCTCAAATCCCCGATCCTAAGCAGGGATCTGAATTCAAACCCCCCGAGCCTCCCCTCTTCCCCGTCCTCCCGGCGGTCGAGGACGGCCACTATCCCCGCCACCTCGACCCCTCCTTCGACGAGCTTTTCGGCGGCGGCCACCGCCTGAGTCCCGGTCGAGACGACATCCTCGACAAGCACGACCTTCTCCCCCGCCTCGAGCCTTCCCTCGACGTTTTTGGCCGTCCCATACTCCTTCGCGCCTTTCCTCACGATGACATATGGAAGCCCGCTCGCGAGCGACGCCGCGACCACGAGCGGAACCGCCCCGAGCTCCACCCCCGCGAGCCTGTCCACGCCCTCGGGAAGAGAGCCGGCTATCTCGGCGGCGATGTCCCGGAGGAGATCCGGCTCCGTCGAAAAGAGATATTTGTCCACATAAAAGTCGCTCCGCTTGCCGCTCGAAAGGACGAAATCGCCCGTGAGGAGCGCGGCCTCGGCGACCCGCTCGGCGAGGCTATGGCCTTCTTTATGCGCCGGGGCCATCCGGCTCCCTTTCGCGCTTTTCGAGTTCTTCGAGGGTTTCGTCGAAGGGGCCGAAGCTCACGCCTTCGAGGAGGCTCCCGAGCTCGCGCGTCTCGCCCGCCGCCTCGTCGAGGCCGGACTCGATGCGGGCGTTTATCTCCCCGAGAAGCCCCACCGCCCGGTCGAGCGTCTCGACGATCTCATCGTCGGGAACCTCGCCCAACGAGTCGGCGATCTTCTCGAGCTCCCCGACCCGCTCTTCGAGGTTCTCCGAACCTTTTTTGGCATCGTTTCCTTCCATAATGGCCGAAAACTATACACCATCGCCGTCGCCGGAGTCATCCGAACCCTCGTCCTTCGCGCCCCCCGAACCGCCCGAGCCGCCCGCCGCCCGTCCGAGGGCCACGCTGAGGCCGATGACGAAGATCGTCGCGACGAGGAACGGAACCCCCGCCCCCACGAGCAATCCGAACCCCGCCCGCACGAGGAGGAACGAGACCCCCAAAGTGGCGAGAACCACGAGCGGCACGACCCCCATGAGAGCGAGGAGGAGCTTGTTCGTATCCGTCGGCCCGCCGCTCATGCCGAACTCCGCCGATAATTCGGGGGAAGACAGCTTTTCTCCGATGGCATCGCATCCGTCCGTCCCGCGCACGGAAACGGTCGCGTGTTCGCGGATGGCGTGTTCGCGGATGGCGTGTTCGCGCGGTGTCGGTCGGTTTCCCGACCTCGGCAAATCGCGGGCGGCGCGGACTCCACCGCCCGAACTCCCGGTCGAGTCGCACCGCGCCGCCGTCCGCGCCGATCCATCGCGCCGACCACCAAACATATCCCGGAGACACCCGGCTTTGTCGGGGAGTCGAGCGGCGTCCGATCCACGAGCCGCTCGCTTCGATGTGGGCGGATCGCGGATCGGACGCGCGGAGTCGGGGAAAGCGAACGCCGCCCCCGAAGCGAACGCCGGAGATTTCCACTCGAACTTCGCGTCATTTCGTCACCCTCTCGATGGCTTTCACGAGATCCTTCACCATCTCCTCGGAGGCGTCCTCGCGCCCGGCCCGCTCCTCGACGAAGTCTTTGAGAAGGACGGTGTTTATGCGGCGTATCGCCGAGAAGACGGCGGTGGTTTGCTGGATGACGTCCGCGTATCCGGCGTCCCCCTCCTCGACCATCTTCACGATCCCACGCACATGCCCCTCGACGCTCTTCAGCCGCCGGACGACTTCTTCCCTCGCCTTTTCCCGCAAAACTACCTCCCCTCCTCGATAAGCTCCGCCACCACGCTCGCGTCATGGAACGGCACATCCCCCTCCGGGAGATGCTGTATCCGCTCATGTCCTTTCCCCGCCACCACGACAACATCGTTCGGACGCGCC
>JACDAJ010000034.1 GCA_013695475.1 Rubrobacter sp.
GACCGCCCGATAATATTCGAGCAAAGCCCGGACGATTCCCTCCGCGTCTTCGGAGCCGGAGAGGAGCGTGCCCTCCTCGAAGTTCGGGAAGCAAAGCTCCGCCCCCGAAGTCCATTCGAGGAAACGCTCCGGGCCGACGCCTTCGAGGAGCGGTACGGATGAGGGATCCACCGATACCCCCATCCCCGCCCCCCTCGCCAGCCGAAGGGCTTTCCTCGCCGCCTCGCGTCGGCTTCCCTCGGAGAACATGTACCCGGTGAGATGGAGGTGTGAGTCCGGGTAGAAAAAGCTCTCCGGCACGTCCTCCGAGCCGAGGGCTTCGCTCGCTCCCCGATCTGTGATCATGGTCCGCTCCCCCTCCCCATCCACCATCACGAAAACCTTCCCCGTCGGGAGTTTCACGTCGCGGGCGAGATGGGCCTCCACCCCGGCCTCCTCCATTCTTTCTGACAGAAACTCCCCGAAAACGTCGTCGCCGACCCTCCCGGCAAAACGAGTCTCCACACCGAGCCGGGCGAGGCGCGAGGCGACGTTCGCCGCCGACCCGCCGGGGGAAGCATGTATTCGGGTGAACGTGTCCACACCGGGCGACACGCCATTTCCGACATGGGCGAGCATGTCATAAAGGAGATCCCCGACAACAACGACGACCGCGGCGCCGCGTCCTTCGGGCGAACTCCCTCCGGTCAAACTCACATCCAGTCCGGATGGACGCGAACGCATTCCCGGTGATGCGCCATTTGGCAAAGACGACTCGGTGAACCGAAGGCTCCTCGCCAGAACGCGCGCCGATGGCGCGTCTCCGCGTGGGCGGGCGCGGTCGTGCGAAACTCTTCATGCGGGCTTGGCATCGCTCCCCCCCGAAAGAGCGACGGATATTCTCGCCGCCAGCCGGGCGTTGCGGCGGATGATCTCTTTGTTCACCGCGAGGCTCGCTCCGCCCGTCCGCTCATGGAAACGCCCGAGCAAAAACGGCGTAACTTCCTTCCCGCGCACCCCGAGCTTTTCGAGGTCGCACAGTCCGGCGGTGAGAACCTCGTCATGGAGGCGCGGGTCGAGTTGCGAACCCTCCGGAAGCGGGTTCGACACCACAAGCCCCGTCCCGCCGAACCCGAGACCCCCCATCGCCCGGACGACATCCGCCGCCTCGGCCTCGCTCTCCACGTGCCAGTCGAGCGGCTGTCCGGAATCCGAGAGATAAAACCCGGCGAAGTTCCCCTCGCCAAAGCCGACGACCGGAACGCCGAGCGTCTCCAAATATTCGAGGGTCGCCGGGACGTCGAGTATGGACTTCACGCCGGAGCAAACGACGGCGACGGGGGTGCGGGCGAGAATTCCGAGATCCGCCGACACGTCCCAGCTTTCGCGCGCCTCCCGATGCACCCCGCCAAGCCCCCCCGTCGCAAACAGCCGTATGCCCGCCAACGACGCGAGATGCGCCGTCGCCGCCACCGTCGTCGCCCCGTGCGACCCCTTCGCCGCCGCCATCGGGAGGTCGCGGTCCGAGAGCTTCGGTACGCCGTCCTCCGTGGCGAGAATCTCGAGTTCGCCTTTCGAGAGTCCGACTTTCACCACGCCCCCGACCATGCCGATCGTCGCCGGAACCGCCCCCTCCTCCCGGACGGCATTCTCCACTTCATAGGCGAGAAGCAGATTGTCCGGGCGTGGGATGCCATGCGAAATCAGCGTGGACTCGAGCGCGACGACGGGAGCGTTCCCTCGAACCGCCTCCGCGACCTCGCCACTCGCCTCGAAGCTCACGCCGCCGACACCGGCTCGACGCAGCTCGGGTCGTTGTTCGACGGCTTGTTCACGAAGCGGCTCACCGGGTACGCCTGCATGCCTTCGCTCGGATGCGGCTCCATCATGGCGATGAGTTCTTCTTTTTCGGCCACGCCCTCGCCGAGCCATGCTTCGTGAAGTTCGGCGGGGAGTATGACGGGCATGCGGTGGTGAATTTCTGACATCATTTCGTTCGCCTCGGTGGTGAGGATGGCGCATGTGCGAAGCTCTCCGTCGAGTCCGTCCCACGTCTCCCACAGCCCGGCGAAGGCGAAGGGTTCGCCGTCTTTCATGCGGATGTGGAAAGGTTGTTTGCCGCCATCCTCCTTCCTCCATTCGTAAAAACCGTCGGCGAGGATGAGGCATCGGCGACGTTTGAAAGCGGTTCGGAAAGAGGGCTTCTCGTGGGCGGTCTCGCTCCGGGCGTTGATCATGCGGTTGCCGATGGACGGGTCCTTCGCCCACGAAGGAACGAGACCCCACCGGAGAGCTTCGAGCCTCCGTCCGCCGCCATTATTGTCGGCCAAAATCGCCGCGACGCTTTGCGTGGGAGCGACATTGTAATTTGGGGAGAGTTCGGGGGCTTCGCCGTCGAGTCCGAACCTTTCAAAGAGCTTCATGGACGGCGACGAGAGCGTATATCTTCCGCACATACCTTTTCCTTCCATCGAATTCCACTCCGCTAATTTTACCGGAGACGACCCCATCTCCACCGGGCGTAGAAACCGGGAGTCGGGAGTCGGGAGTGCGGTTAGCCTCCGGCTCCCTTCGCGGGGCTTTTCTCGTGGCATCGTCTTCTCCGAAAGACTTTCGCCTTCTCGCCCGAAGGGAACTCGCGCCGCGAGGCGAAGTATCGCTTCGGGCTTTTCCCGACTCCCGACTCCCGAAGCGTCGCGGAGCCGAAGGCGGAGCGACACCCTCCCCGACTCCCCGGAGCGAAGCGACCCGAGCGAGGCGATGCGACTTCCCGGCTCCCGGCATTTATCGGCGGGCGGCTTCGAGGAGTGCGATGACTTCCTCGTCCGAAACCTGCTCGAAGTTCCGGTACCAGAAACCGATGGCGCCGAGTTCCTCCGGCGATTCGAGGCACACGAGTTTGTCCACTTCGCGTCGGAGGAGCCGGGATGTTTGCGGGGCGCACACGGGGGCGGCGAGGATGGTCTTCCCCGGCCCCATCGCCTTCGCGGCGAGGATGGCGGCTCGGGCCGTCACCCCGGTGGCGAGGCCGTCGTCCACGAGGATGGCGGTTTTGCCGCGGGCGTCCACCGTTCCCCCCCCGGCCGCGAAGCGGGTTTCGGAGGCTGAGATCTCCGCCATTTCGCGTCGTGTTATGCGCTCGATGTATTCTTCGGGGATGCCGATGTGGGCTGCGAGCCTCGTATTCAAAACCCTCTTCCCGCCTTGCGCGACGGCCCCGATTCCAAGCTCGGGCTGATCCGGCGCCCCGAGCTTCCGGGCGATGATGACGCCGAGAGGAGCTGCGAGAGCCTCCGCGACCTCATACGCGACGGGAACCCCGCCACGCGGCAACCCGAAAACAACCGGGCTTTCGCCACGATATGCGAGGAGCTTCTCGGCGAGCTTCCTTCCCGCGTCGCGCCGATTCCGAAAAGGCGGCCCGCCGAAGAAACCGGGCATCGAAAACCTATCCTTCCCGGAGGCTGTCCCAGTATGGGGACAAAGCCTCGCGGGCATCCCTCGCGGCCCTCGCACCGGAGTATTTCCAGTCTGGCGCATCGGCCGACTCCGCACCTTGAATCGTGGCTGCGACGCTGTCGGCGAGGGCGTCGAGATCGTATCCGCCCTCCATGACGAGCGCGAGCGGAGCCGCGCCGACATCCTCCGCGACCGACGAGAGGAAGGCCGCGAAACGCCCGAAGGATTCGGTTTCGAGCCTCATGCCGCCGAGCGGGTCGCGCCGATGCGCGTCGTATCCGGCGGAGACGACGATGACTTCCGGGGAGAACTCGCGCAAAACGGGCCCGAACACCCCGGAGAAGACCGCCGCGTAATCCTTCTCCTCGGCGCGGGCGGCGAGCGGGACGTTCACCGTCGCGCCTCTTCCCTCGCCCTCGCCGACTTCATCGGTGTATCCGGTTCCCGGATAAAAGGCTCCGCCCCGGTGGACGGAGAGATAAAGGACGTTCGGGTCGGCGTAGAAAATATCCTGTGTGCCGTTGCCGTGATGCACGTCCCAGTCGAGGACGGCGACGCGGTCCGCGCCCATGTTCCGGGCGTGCCGGGCGGCGACGGCGGCGTGGTTGACGAGGCAAAAACCCATCGCCCGGCTCCGCGTCGCATGATGCCCCGGAGGTCGAATGACGGCGAAGGACGCCTCGCCTTCCATCGCGCCGTCCACCGCCGATGCCGCGGCTCCGCTCGCGAGAAGCCCCGCCTCCCACGAGCGTTTCCCCGCCGCCGTGTCCGGGTCGAAATAGCCGCCGCCGGACGCCGAAGCCTCTTTCAACGCCTCGACGTATTCCGCTTCGTGGACGGCGAGGAGCGCGCTTTCGGGGGCGGGGGCGACGGGGGCGGCTGTTTCGACGTTCGCTCCTCGCCGCTTCGCCTTTTCCACGCCTTCGAGCATGGCCGGGTATCTCTCGGGGGTCTCGACGTGGGAGTTCCCGTTTATGTGGAGTTCGCAGCCGGGGTGCGTGTATACGCGCAAGATGCCTCCGAAGGGGATCGGGTACCGTCCGACACATTAGCATAATCGAGGCGCGGGGCTATTTACTGGCTTTGACCGTCTTCCTCGGTGAGGTTTGTGATCTCCTCCTCGACGCGGTCTTCGATGCGCGTGCTTTGCTCGTTTATCTCCTCGTCCACGCGCTCCTCGATCCTTTGCTGCTGGCGGTCTATTTCTTCGTCCGCCCTTTGGCGAACCTCGTCCTCGACCGCCTGGCAAGCGAAAACGCCGGACAGCGAAAACAACGCGACGAGGAAAATAGCGGCTGGCTTTCTCATTCTCTTCCTCCCCCAGTCAGTTTTCGGCTCTCACGCAGGTTTGCGCTTCACAGTCGGAGAGGGCTTCGAGGCGGTTGTTGAGTTTCCAGTATGTCTTTTTGCCGTATTTGCCACCCCGGATGAGGTTGTTTATCTGGTGGGGGTCGCGGCGAACGTTGTATAGCTCTTGCTGGCCGCCTCGGGCGCCGGCTCCGTACTCGACGTACGTCCATCCCGCGTTGGTCCTTATGCCTTTGTACGAGAGCGGCATGAGGAGTTTGTCCCACTTTTCTATGAGGAAAGCCGAACGCCACGGCGACGGGTTTTCGCCGCGGAGAAGGGGCGCGTATGAACGCCCATCCACCGGGCGGCTCTCCTCGGCGCCTGAAAGCTCCGCGAGCGTCGGGGCGAAGTCGTTGTTCAAAACTATTTTGTCCTCGGAGGCACGCTCCACGTCCGGGCCGCTTATTAGGAGCGGTATCTTTATGTCCTCTTCGTAGGCGGACTGCTTCATCGGGAACATTCTGTGTTCCCCCATGTGGAAGCCGTTGTCGGAGGTGAATATGAAGTACGTGTTCTCGAGTTCCCCGGCGGCTTCGATGCGCTGGTGCAAAGCCTCGAAACGGTCGTCGAGCGCGCGCAGGGATCTCGCCCTTTTGCGATGGAGGAGATCCATGTCGTTCATCTGCCTCGCATTGAGAAGCGGCTTGCTCCTCAGCCAGTCGGGCTTGTCCGAGAGGTCGCGCTCGTTGAAGGCGGGGTCGCGCGGCAGTTTGAGCTTGGGATACAGCTTCGAGTATCCCCCGGCGGGGGGGTTTGCGGGCGGGTGGGGAGTTTGCGGCGCGAGATAAGCGAAGAACGGCTCATCGTCGGCAGCGGCGGAGGCGACGAAATCCTCGGCCCCGTCGAAGACGAAGTCGGTGAAGTGCTTTCCGGCCCCCCGGTAAACCCTCCCGTTGTCGCTGAACCTCGGCCCGCCGGCCCACGCCTGCCACTCGTCCCATCCCGGCGGGACGTACGTTCCGTTGTACGATTTCATGTAGTTTCCGAAGAGTCCGGTTTGGTATCCGGCGCCGTCGAGCCACGCCGCGACGGTGTGCTCGTCGTGTCCGCCCTCGTTGAATCGGAGGACGCTTCCGGTGCGGGGATAGTTTCCCTTGACGTTGTGGTTGTGGGCATAGAGTCCGGTCAGGAAAGTCGCCCTCGACGGGCAGCAAACCGAGTCGGTCACGAAAGCGTTCTCGAAAGTCATGCCCTCGCCGCCGACCAGCCGCCTCACCTTCGGCGTGAACCGCACGTCGTCGGCCCTCATGTCGTCGGTGAGAACCATGACGATGTTCGGTTTCGGGGGAGGTTCTTGCTGGGCGACCGCCCCGCGCTCACCCGCATAAGAAAACAAAACCATGAACAACGCCATGATCGGCAACAACCTTGCCATCGAGGTTTTCAAGACACGAGACTCCCCCACTATTCATTTGAATACGGCTCTTCATAATATTAGACTCTATCCGAGAACTTCCCCATGAAACTTGAACAAAGGCGCGTCTCCCCGAAAATGGGTTTGCCAAAATCAACCGTCTTCGAAGGAGGCGCGCCTTATGAAAGAGGCTACCACAACGAGGAAGGTGGACTACTTCCGCCTTCCGAGACCTCCGTGGAGGAAGCTCAAGAAATACCTGCCCAAAAAGAGGCGGTCGTCGAGGCGCGGAGGCAGGCCGAGGGCGTCCGAGAGGGCCGTCGCCAACGCCATCTGGCACGTGCTTTGGACCGGACGCCAGTGGAGAGCG
>JACDAJ010000055.1 GCA_013695475.1 Rubrobacter sp.
CGTACCTCATCCTCTTCGCGATGATGATCATCATGTTCACGTATTTCTATACCGCCGTGCAATTCAACCCCGTCGAACACGCCGACAACCTCAAAAAGAGCGGCGGATATATTCCGGGCATCCGTCCTGGACAGCCGACAGCGTTGTATTTGAACGGCGTTTTGACGAGGATCACGCTGTTCGGCGCATTGTTCCTCGCGTCGGTGGCGGTGGTTCCGTATATGATCACACCCGCCCTCGGACTCCCGGCGACGGTGTTCATCGGGGGAACTTCGATACTCATCGTGGTCGGGGTCTCGCTCGACTTCGTGCGCCAGCTCGAGAGTCAGCTCATGATGCGTAACTACGAAGGCTTCCTCAAAAAGCAGGGGAGATAAATGAAGATAATCCTCCTCGGCCCGCAAGGCTCCGGCAAAGGCACACAAGCCACCCGCCTCGCCGAAAAGAACGGCGCGAAGCACATCTCGACCGGGGACATCGTCCGGGCAGAGATAAAGTCCGGCTCCGACCTCGGGAAGAAGGTTCAGGAATACAACGACCGGGGCGACCTCGTCCCCGACGAGACGATCATCGAGATGTTCAAACCGCACCTCGAAGGCGCCGAATCATGGATACTCGACGGCTTCCCCCGAAACGAGCCACAGGCGAAAGCCCTCGACGGCGCCCTCGAAGAACTCGGCATCGAACTCGACAAAGCCGTCGCCCTCGAAGCGGAGGATGACGATCTCGTCGCCCGGCTCTCCGGCCGTCGCCAGAGCGAGGCGACCGGAAACATTTATCACGTCGAATACGACCCGCCGCCGGAGAACTCCGACGACGACCCCGGCCCGTTCATCCAGCGCGACGACGACACGGAGGAGGCCATCCGGAATCGGCTGAATATTTACCACGAGCAAACCGAGCCGCTCAAGGATTACTATGCGAGGCAAAACCTCCTCGCCACCGTGGACGCGATGCAGGAAATTGACTCGGTGACGAAGGACGTTCTCGGGGCGGTCAGCGGGAAATCATGATCGTCCGAAAAAGCAAGAACGAACTTCAAACCATGCGCGAGGGCGGCAAAATAACCGCCGCGTGCCACAAGCTCCTCGCCGAAAACATCCGGCCCGGCGTTACCACGAAGGAACTCGACTCCATCGCGGAGGAGTTCATTCGGAGCAAAGGCGGCACGCCGGAGTTCCTCGGGTATCCGGGTCAGCCGGGCGCGGTGGATTTCCCCGGCTCGATATGCGCCTCCCCGAACGCCATGATCGTCCACGGAATCCCCGGAAAATACCGCCTCGAAGAGGGCGACATCATCTCCATAGACATCGGCACGCGCTTCGAGGGCTTCGTCACCGACAGCGCGTGGACCCACCCGGTCGGCGAAATCTCCGACGAGGCGAAGAAACTCCTCGATGTCACCGAGCGATGCCTTTATGCGGCCACCGAGGAGATGCGTCCGGGCAAGCGTTTCGGGGATGTCGGGAACGCCATCCAGTCCGTCGCGGAGCCGGAGGGGTATGGTGTGGTGCGCGACCTCGTTTCGCACGAGGTCGGGCGTGAGATGCACGGTATTCAGCTTCCGAACTATGGGAAGGCCGGGACGGGGACGCGGCTTCTTCCGGGCATGACGTTCGCCGTCGAGCCGATGATCACGGTCGGGACGTATGAGATCGCGATTGACGAGCGCGACAAATGGTCCATATACACCGCCGATGGATCTCTCTCCGCCCATTTCGAGCATACGATCGCGGTGACGGAGGATGGGCCGTGGGTCATCACAGCGAGTGAGGCGGAGGAGTTCGACCGGGCGGAGTCGGCGTGATAGTATATCCGTTTGGTTTCAGGCATTTTGCAACCCTTTTGGAATCGAGAAGTGAGAGACGCAAGCGCGAGGAGGCGCCCTGGCTAAAGAAGATGTCATAGAGGTCGAAGGCACCGTGAACGAGGCTTTGCCGAACACGCAATTCCGGGTGGAGCTCGAGAACGGGCATGAGGTTCTCGCCCACATCTCCGGGAAGATGCGGATGAACTATATCCGGATATTGCCGGGGGATCGGGTGAAAGTCGAGTTGAGTCCCTATGACCTCAGCCGGGGTCGGATAACGTACAGGTTCAGAAACTAGAAAAGTCGAGGAGAGAGAGTCGTGAAAGTCAGAGCGAGTGTGAAGCCCATGTGCGAGCGATGCAAAGTCATCCGTCGCCGCGGAGTGGTCCGGGTGATATGCCCGAACCCCAGGCACAAACAGAGGCAGGGATAGTATGGCGCGAATCGCAGGCATAGACCTCCCGAGGGAGAAGCGCGTCGAGGTCGGACTGACGTATATATACGGCATCGGGCGTTCGGGCGCGCGGAGGATCGTGCGCGAGACGAGCGTGGATCGGAACACGAAGGTGCGCGACTTGGCCGAGGGCGAGGTCGCGGAGATCCGTCGTTATATAGACGAGAACTTCGAGGTCGAGGGAGATCTCAAGCGCGAGGAGAACCAAAACGTAAGACGGCTCATGGACATCGGCTGCTACCGGGGCATCCGCCACCGCCGCGGCCTTCCGGTGCGCGGGCAACGCACGAAGACGAACGCCCGCAGCCGCAAAGGTCCGAAGCCGTCCATAGGCGGGAGGAAGAAGACCAGATAATGGGAAGGCAAAGGCAGCAGCAACGCGGAGGACAGCGCGGAAGGCAAGGGGCGAGCCGCTCCAGGCGCAAGGTTCGGAAAAACATCTCGACGGGCGTCGTCCATATAAAAAGCTCGTTCAACAACACCATAGTCTCCGTCTCCGACACGGAGGGGAACCTCATAGCGTGGGAGTCGGCGGGCGCGCTCGGTTTCAGGGGGAGCCGCAAAAGCACCCCGTACGCCGCCCAGATGACCGCCGAGAGCGTCGCAAACAAAGCGATGGAGAACGGTGTGAAGCGCGTGGACATAAACGTGAAGGGGCATGGCTCCGGACGCGACATGGCGGCGAGGACGTTCCAGTCCATGGGCATCGAAGTTCTGAAAATAACCGACGTTACGGGACAGCCGCATAACGGGTGTCGCCC
>JACDAJ010000072.1 GCA_013695475.1 Rubrobacter sp.
TCCCTGGAGCGCAGCCCGGCTTCGAGGCTCTCGCGCTCCTCTTCCGACAGTTCCCGGACAAATATTGGAGGTTTCATGGAAAGGACTATAGCCCATCACACACAACCCTCTCTGGGGATGCACTAGGAAGGCGTTGCCCGCAAAATTATTGCACCCGTGGTTGGGTTCTAACCCCGACCTCTGTGGGGGAGGGTGTATACCCCCGCTCCCAGTCAGCGTCCGACATGCGCAGGATGCTCCAACCGAACCCGCCGAGTCCGACTACTAGTAGGGCGTGTACGATGAGGTCGAAGACCTTGCCGTTGCCCGAGAGGAAGAAGTCGGCCACAACGAAAACTACGATCAGCACCGACGCCCAACGGGGCGCAACCCGCCCCCTCCACAGGGCTATCGCAAGCAGGACCAATCCGAGAAGCAACCCGCCCGCGAACATCAGCTCGATGGTGAGAAGCCCGACGCTTCCCTTCACCCGCTCCCGCAGCGCGATCATCTCGCCGAGGTCGGCTCCTCCCTCGACCATCTGCAGGTAGACGAAGTTGAAGACGTTGTTGCACGCGAAGCCGACGGCGCCGATGAGGGCGAGCGCGCCACCCACGTGACCGAGCACCACCTTCCTCCTGCTCAGCAGCCGAACGAGACCGAGGAGGGCGGGGATGAGCAGGATGGCCGCGAGCAGCCCCAAGAACGCGGCGGCTTGGTAGCGACCAGGGTTCTCGGCGATGGTCGCCAGCACGTCGCGCGCTTCGCCCTCGCCTCCGATTTCCGGTGCGATCCACTCTTGGATCAGTACGACGAGGGGCGCGGCGATCAGGCACAGCCCGGCCAGTGTCCTTCGGAAGTTGTTGGCGTCAGTGATCTTCAGCATCGTCTACCTCCTTTGCTCCACCACTTGCGGTCTCCGTCAAGCGCGGTGTGCTTGCACTACTTTAGATAGCTTATGGCGTGGGGCTTTCACCCTCATAGGACCGTGGCCCTATCTATGGTCCTAAAGCATCTGGGACATGGCGCTGCGGTACATTCTCTGTCTGTAGAAGGCTTTGCCCGATATACTCGTGAATAATCCGGGCTAAGAAGCCGCTGATTTAATCGAAGACGAAGGAGGCTAAAAGCATGATCGAGATCCTTTTCAGGCGGCCAGTTCTTCCCTCAAGGCTTTGGCGAGCTTGTCATCATCCTCGCTCAATGTGAACAGCCTCTTGGCGTTCACCATACTCGCCGTCATCACCGCCTGCAGGTCGGTTTTCTGCTCTCCGAAGTAGCGTCCCCGCCTGAGCCCATGCAGCCTCAAGACCTCCGAGATCTTGCGCTCCACCTTTGCCCGGGGCCTCAACCTCTCCCTGAGAGCCTTCTTCTGCTCGGCCGTCCTTTGTTCGGCTCGCGCCCTTTGCAACACTTCCTCGTGGTAGTGCATCTGGACCTGCCTGCCGGGAGGGAGGCGCACCGGATTCTTCGCCCTCCCACCCGGACCACCCAGACAAAGCTCCTTGAGATCGCATCCGCCGCACACCTCGCGCGGGAAGCGGAAGAGCTTGACGGGACGGTAGTGCCCGTCTCGGGCCATGCGGAAGTCGGTTGTCGTGACTCCCACCGGACACGTCACGCTCCCCTCGCCCCCGTTGGCCCGAAGATCGACCGAAAACTCATCCTTGCGGAAGTGCTTGGAGTCTGTGAGAGGTCTGAGCTTCGCCACCACCTCCACCCCCAACTTCTTTAGTTCGGCGCGCACATCCGCCGAGCCGTAGGCTCCGTCGCACAAAAGCTCTTTCGGGCGCAGCCCCACGGACTCTTTCTGTCGGCGCAATAGATCGGGAGCGGCGTCGGCGTCGTATTCGTTGGCCGGACGCGCTCCCACCTCGGTGATCAACTCACTCTCGGGCTCCTCGACTATATGGACCTTGTATCCCGCCCACGCCTGGCGCTTGGACTTGTGGCCGACGCGCATCCCGGGATCGACCACGCTCAGGACGCGATCCTTCGCCACTCCGCGGCGTAGTCTGGGGCCATTATCCCCATTATCCGCAGGGGAAGCGTCCCGCTCACCAGACGCCGGCCGCTCGGCCTGTTCATCCTTTTTGTTGGGCGGGCGGCCTTTGCGTTTGGGAGGGGGAGGCGGGCCTTCCTCGACGTCGTCGGAGACGATCTTTTCGAGCAGCGCGGCGGCTTCGGAGGAGGCGGGACTCACGCTCCCCTCGGCGCCCTCCACCAGCGAAAGCGCCTCCCGCGCGTCTGAGACGATCCCCTTGAGATGGGCGGCGCGCTCTTCGGGACCGCTCCAGTCGATCTCGGGCTTCTCGGGGGCGGCGGGGTCTATGTACCACCAGAGTCGATCGCCAAGCTCGGCTCTCCTTGTAGGCGCATATCCGAGCGAGCGCAGCAGCTTGCGGACGGCGCCCCGGATAAGCGTGTAGGTGTCCCTCGCTCCCGCCGCCCCGAGTATGTGGCTGCTGTCCAAAAGCTGGGTGGCGTCCTTGGCGATGAGCCCGGCCTCCCGGGCGGCTCCCACCAGCCGCTCGAACAGGGAGCGCTCGAGTCCACGGTCGAGCAGCTTTCGCCTAAAGCGGCACAGGACGGTCGCATCGAAGCCCCCGTCCTCGAGTCCCAGCCCCAGGGCGTGCTTCCACCTCAGGTCGAAGCGCATGCGCTGCTCGGCTTCGAAGTCCGAGCAGTCGTCGTGGTATTCGAGGAGCATCGCGAGCACCACCATCGAGGGCGGGATGGACGGTCTGCCTTTCGGCGAGTCCTTGTAGAGCGAGGCGTAGTCCTCGTCGTTGACGAGTACGTCGCGCCATTTGGCAATCCGGGCGTAGAACGAGTCTGCGGGAATTAACTCCGACCACGGCTGGGGAGGTGTGGGAGGCAGGTCGCCGCGACGGCGCATCATGGGCGAAGCTCCTTCTTGAGGGTGCTTCGATGCTACATCCGGCGACCGAAAACGGCCACTAAATCAGCGGCTTCTTAGGCACCGTCCTTCGGAACCGTTTCGAGGCTGTACGCGGGTACAGTCTTCGCCCATCGGCTCACTGCGGATAAAGAACCATTTGCGTGCATCGGAACGCGGCGATGCTTTTCCCGCTCTCCTCGTCCGACACGGTCGCGTCCCATATCTGCGTCGTGCGGCCACCGTGGAGGAGGGTCGCTTCGCACTCGATGGAGCCTTCGCGCTTCGTGCCGAGGAAGTTGCTTTTGAGTTCGATGGTCGTGAAGCCATTCGCGCCCTCGGGGAGGCTTATAAAGCACCCGTAGCCGCACGCGGTGTCGGCGAGGGCGATGATGGTCGCGGCGTGGAGGTATCCGTTCGGAGCCATGAGTTCGTCCCGGAGGTCGAGCCGGGCGCGGATGAGACCCTCCGACGCATCGGTGAATTCGATGCCGATGAGTCCCGGCAACGTTCCTTTGCTCCGCTCGTTCAAATCCTCGACTGTGGACATGGTTCGTCTCCTATGTTCGATGGAACTTTCTCCGACACCGAATCATAGCGGGATCGCTCGTGAAGCGACGGGAGATCGCGTCGCTTCGGGGTCGCCTCGTTCGAAGGATCGGGAGCCACGCCGCGTAGCGTTGCGTCGGGCGTATCGAAACGTGACAAGCCGAAACCATGCGCCGTCGGAGCCTCCTCTCGAGTTCGTCGAGCATGGAGGCGAAAGTCGGAAACATCCCGACTCCCGAAACGAGCGAAGCGACTGTGAGTCCGGTCGCCGAACGTCGTTGGAAGTTCGCGCATCGAAGATACAATCATCCGGTGCCTCCCGAGACGACGAGATCCACAGAGTCAACACGACTCCTCCAAGCTCCGAGGCGTATCCGAACTTTCCTTGCGACGAAAGATGGCGGGCGTGTATTTCTCGCCGCCTCCTCCGAGGAGGAAGCCGAACGATACGCCCGCGACGCATCGTGCTTCGTGGAGGCGAAGGACATCGTCCATATTCCCTCGCGAGGCGTTCCGTATGGCGATGTTTTCGAGCCTGCGGTGACCCGTGTCGGACGTCGGCAGCGGGCGCTTCATTCGCTCGCCTCGGCGAAGGTCGTCGTCGCGGGGCCGCTCGCCATGATGGAGAAGACTCCGCTTTATGCGCCGCTCGAACTCGCGGGCGGGGTGGAGATCGAACTCGAGGAAACCCTCGAACGCCTCGCCGCCCTCGGATACGAACGGGTGGATCGCGTCTCGCGGCCCGGAGATTTCGCCGTCCGAGGCGGCATCGTGGATGTTTTCCCGAGCACTCGCCGCTCGCCCGTCCGCGTCGAATGGTGGGGCGACGAGGTCGAGAGCGTGAGAGCCGTCTCGCTCGCCACACAGCGCGTCGTCCGCGAACTCGACGGGGTCGTCGCGTACGCCGCGAGAGAAGGCGACCTCGCCGAATTAGCCACAACGAGCGACGGCGAATGGCCGGACGAGGCCCGGCGGGGAGTCCGAACCCCCGGCCTCGACGGCCTCCTCCTCGAACTCGACCTTTCGTCTCCGATGGACATCCTCCCCGGAGGCACGGAAATATGGCGCGAGGAGGCGCGGGAGGCGGTTCCCGACGAGCTCGAAGGCGTCGTCGCCGAACTTTACGACGAGCGCGGGTTCGAGGCCGATGTCGAGTTTGTCGGTGGGGAGGAGGGGGAGGTCATCTCCGCCCCGCCGCTCGCTTTGTTTGCGAACTCGCTCCGTGAGTCGGCGCGGAGGATGTGGGAGTGGACGGAGAGGGACGGTGACGGCGGCGGAGCGGCGGTTTTCATCGCGTGCGGATCGAGCAGCGACGCGAAGCGGGCGGTGTATTCCTTCGGTGAGGTTGACCGCCGTGTGCGGGAGGCGGAGCGGGTGGACGCGAGCCTTCCGGCGGGCGTGTACGCGATACCCGGCGACATCGAGGAAGCCTTCTCGTACCCGGACGAAGGCGTCGTCGTCGTGCGGCGAGACTCGATCTTCGGTCGTCGGAAGGAGAGGCCGAAGACACGGGGGCGGACGCTCACTTCTTTCGCGGATCTGAAAGTGGGCGACCTCGTCGTGCATTCCACGCAGGGTATCGGACGTTTCATGGGGCTTGTTTCGAGGGCGGCGCTCGGCGTGACGCGAGACTATATGGAGGTCGAGTACCGGGGCGGCGACACGCTCTTCGTGCCGTATGAACAAATGGAGCTTCTCCATAAATATGTGGGCGAGGGGGCGAGGCTCGATAAGCTCGGCGGGGAAAGCTGGGCGAGGATCACCGACCGCGTTCGCAATCGAGTCAAGTTGCTCGCCGGGGAACTCCTTCGGCTTCATGCGGTTCGGGCCTTGGCTCCGGGATTCGCGTTTCCGCCGGACTCGGAGTGGGAGCGGGATCTCGAAGACTCCTTCCCGTATCAGGAAACCACGGATCAAGCCGCCGCCATCGCCGCCGTCAAAGACGACATGCAAAAACCGAACCCGATGGACCGCCTCGTGTGCGGCGATGTCGGCTTCGGAAAAACCGAGGTCGCCGTCCGAGCCTCTTTCAAAGCCGCGCTCGCCGGGAAGCAAACCATGATGCTCGCCCCGACCACGATCCTCGTTCAGCAACATTTCCGCACCTTCGCCCAGCGGCTCGGCAAATTCGCCGTCCGGGTCGAGAGTTTGTCCCGCTTCTCCACGGCGGCGGAGCGGAAGCGGGTACTTCGGGACTTCGCCGAGGGCGAGGTGGATGTCCTCATCGGGACGCACGCAATTTTGAACGCGGAGATAAACCCGAGGGATCTCGGCCTCATCATCGTGGACGAGGAGCAACGTTTCGGCGTGAAGCACAAAGAGCGCATAAAACAATTCAAAACGAGCGTGGACGTACTCACGCTCACGGCCACCCCGATCCCCCGCACCATGCAAATGGGCCTCGCGTCCCTCCGCGACATAAGCGTCATCGAGACGGCTCCGGCGGGGCGGCGGAGCATACTCACCCACGTCGGCCCATACGACGAAGACCTCGTGAAACGGGCCATCGAGCGTGAGGCGCGGCGCGAGGGGCAAACTTTCTTCGTCCACAACCGCGTGGATTCCATTGACGAGGTGACGGAGCGTTTGCGGAGCCTCACGCCCGGCGTCAGTTATGTGGCGGCGCACGGGCAAATGCCGGAGAGGCAATTGGAAGATGTGATGCGCCGTTTCCTCGACGGCGAGGTGGATGTGCTCGTTACGACGACCATCGTGGAGAGCGGCCTCGATGTGGCGACGGCGAACACGCTCATCGTGGATCGCTCGGATCTCATGGGGCTCTCGCAGCTTTATCAGCTTCGCGGACGAACCGGACGCTCGAGATCACAGGCGTACGCATACCTCTTCGCCCCGCTCGGCGCGACCATCGAATCCCAAAAACGACTCGAAGCCCTCATGGATTTCACCGAACTCGGAAGCGGCTTCGCGGTGGCGATGCGCGACCTCGAAATACGCGGCGCGGGGAATCTCCTCGGTGCGGAGCAGTCCGGGCAAATAGCCGCCGTCGGGTTCGAGATGTATCTCCGACTCCTCGAAGAAGCGGTGATTTTGGCGAGGGGCGAGAAGCTCGAAAAGGATGACGAGCGTCCCGTGGTGGTCGAGATACCGCTCGATGCGTATTTGCCTCCCGAATATGTCGCGGACGAGATCGAGCGCGTGGATCTTTATCGACGGGCTTCCGGCGCTCGGACGCTCACCGAGGTGGACGATCTCACCGAAGAATTAGTGGATCGCTTCGGGGAGATACCCGAGCCTGGGAAGAACCTCCTCGGGCTTTCGCGGGTGAGGATACTCGGTCGGGAGGCGGGCGCGAGTTCCGTCTCGCACCGCTCCGGGACGCTCACGGTATACGGTGTCTCGGCGGACGCACGGGGTCGGAGGGACATTCGCGAGGCGGTCGGTGGGACGTTGAATGTTCGGGAGGGTCGGGTTTCGGTGAGGGGTTCGGAGATGGATGAGCTCTCGCTCGCGGAGGGTGCGCTCTCCGAGCTTGTCGGATAACGTCCGGGCGTGAAAGAGGCCGTGATATAATCGCGGACGATTTTTGGATTTTTGCACTCAATACACAGCGAGGTTCTCCCTATCTTGAGCAAAGCGTTCGTCAATAAAGGTGTGGTTTTGTGCGGGCTTGTGATGGCCTCGCTTGTTTTCGCGGGGTGCAACGCTGCGGATCCCGTCGCCAACAATCCCTCCGGGGCGGAGAAGGTCGCCACTTTCGAGGGTGGTGAGGTTACGCAAGGCGAGGTTCAGGAGCAGCTCGACCTCATCTCCGAACAGCAGGGCGGAGGGGAGATCGAAGCCGGCTCCCCCCAATACGAGCAGGCCGTCGCCCAGATAATGCCCCAACTCGTCCAGACTGAGATCATCGGCGCCTACGTCGAAGAAAACGACATCGAGGTCACCGAGCAGGAAGTGGACGAGGAGCTCGACTTCGCCCGCGAACAGGCGGCGGCGAGCGCCCAGGAACAGGGTCTCGACGTCCCCGAAGGCGAGGCTTTCGACCTCCTCCTCGAACAGAGCGGCCTCACCGAGGAAGACCTCCGAAACGACATCCGCGAACTCATCCTGCCGGGGCAGAAAGTTCAAGAAAGGGTCGTCGAGGACGCCGAGCCTTCGGACGAGGAAGTCCAAACTTACTACGAAGAGAACGAGGAGACACAGTACACGACCCCGCCGCAAAGGTGCGCCGACCACATCCTCTTCGGCCCGGACCAGGAAGAGCAAGCCGAAGAGACTTTGCAGGAACTCGAGGACGGCGGCGACTTCGCCGAACTCGCCACCGAGCTTTCACAGGACACCGGAAGCGCGGAGAACGGCGGCGAACTCGGGTGCATCGGCGAGGGCGAGACCGTCCCGAACTTCGAGGAGGCGCTCTTCGACGCCGAGGAGGGCGAGACCGTCGGCCCGGTCGAGACGCAGTTCGGCTTCCACATAATCCGGGTCAACGAGGTGAACGAGGAGTCGGCGCAGCCGTTCGAGGAGGTCGAGGGTGAGATCCGCGAGCAGCTCACCATCCAGGCCGAGTCCGAGCAGTTCTCCGAGTGGCTCGCCGGACAGGAAGAAGAGCGGAACGTCGAATACCGCGAAGGCTACGACCCCGCCGCCGCGCAAGAGCAAATGATGCCCGAGGGCGTTCAGCCGCCGCCAGAAGGCGAAGCGCCGGAAGGCGGAAATGGAGGCGGCGAGGGCGAATAGCGTGCATCGAATCTCCGGCGTATTTCCAGGCGCGGCGCATCCACCACGGTGCGCCGCGCTTCTTCGTGTCGCGGGCGCAATGTGGGGTGCGGTTGATTTCGGTCATGCTCGACTTCCGCCGACTCTCGAAACGAGCGAAGTGAACGCGACCTCCCGAACCTCGCATTCATGGATCATGGAGCCATCCACCCGGATTTCGTATAACGGCGCGGGTTTGGCTGGAGAATCGGCGTTTCCCGTAACCCGCACCGGATCCGGGGTCGTGGTTCCGCTCGACGCGATGAACTCGTTCGCGGGAAGGCGATCCGTCGTAAGGCGACTCCCCGAGCCGGACGGGCGCATCGCGGCGAAGGATGCGGCCGGTTGGATTCCATATCGCTTCATAGAGACGTTCCGGCGGAAAGTATCCGTCCCGCCGAAAGAGGCGTGCGTCGGATCATTTCCACGCTGGCTCCGATGCCGGGTGAACGCTTCGCGGGGAATGCGGTGTCTGCCATCCACTCCCGCCCCAAAAGCCATTCAGGTCGCATAATGACAGGAAAAGAGAATACCGCGTAGAATAGGAGCGGCCGTAAAAAGCTGGCAAGCCAAAAACTGGGAGGGTCATATTTCATGACGGAGATCGTGGCGGTCCACGGGCGCGAAATTCTGGATTCACGAGGCAACCCCACCGTCGAGGTCGAACTCGCCACCGTGAGCGGCTTCGTCGGACGGGCCTCCGTTCCCTCCGGCGCGTCCACCGGGGAACATGAGGCCGTCGAACTTCGCGACGGCGACAAGAAGCGGTATGGCGGCAAAGGCGTTTTGAACGCCGCCGACAACGTGGACGGGGAGCTTGCCGAGGTCGTCGTCGGGATGGACGCCACCGACCAGAGAAGCCTCGACCTCGCCATGATCTCCGCCGACGGCTCCGAAAACAAAGCCCGCCTTGGCGCGAACGCAATGCTCGGTGTCTCTTTGGCGGCGGCCAAAGCGGCGGCGGAATCCGCCGGACTCCCGCTTTTCAGATACCTCGGCGGCTCCGGAGCGCATACCCTCCCCGTCCCGTGCGCGAACATTATGAACGGCGGCGAACACGCCTCGAACAACGTGGATTTCCAGGAATTCATGGTCGTCCCGGCGGGCTTCGATAGCTTTTCGGAGGCTCTCCGCTCGGTGGCGGAGATTTATCAAGTCCTCAAAAAGCTCCTCGGCGAGAAGGGTCTCTCCGGCGGCATCGGCGACGAAGGCGGCTTCGCTCCCGACCTCGCCAGCAACCGCGATGCGCTCGCGCTCATCTCCGAGGCCGTCGAGCGGAGCGGATACTCCGTCGGCGAGCAAATATTCTTCGCCCTCGACCCGGCCGCGAGCGAGTTTTATGAGGACGGAAATTACGTCCTCTCCGGCGAAGGAAAGACGCTTTCCCGCGAAGAGATGGTGGATTATTGGGCGAATCTCTGCGACGAGTACCCCATCATCTCCATCGAGGACGGCCTCGACGAGAACGACTGGGAAGGATGGTCGCTCCTCACCGAAAGGCTCGGGGGGAGGATCCAACTCGTCGGCGACGACCTCTTCGTCACGAATCCGAGGATACTCGGGCGTGGTATCTCCGAGAACGTCGGGAACTCCATACTCGTGAAAGTCAACCAGATCGGCACATTGACCGAGACTTTCGAGACGATGGATCTCGCGCACAAATCCGGGTACACGACGATGGTGAGCCACCGGAGCGGCGAGACGGAGGACGCGACGATAGCCGACCTCGCGGTCGCGGTGAACGCCGGACAGATAAAGACGGGCGCCCCCGCCCGCACCGACCGGGTCGCCAAATACAACCAGCTTCTCCGCATCGAAGAATCGCTCGGCGAGGCCGGAGTGTATCCCGGACTCTCCGCTTTCAATCCGCGGAGGAAATCGTAGTGGCTCGCCGGACGAAGATCATCGCAACGCTCGGCCCCGCGACTTCCTCCGAAGCGGCGGTGTCGAACCTCGTTGCCGCCGGGGTGGACGTAACGCGGCTGAATTTCAGCCACGGGAGCCACGACATGCACCTCGCAAACGCAAAAACCGTCCGGGAGACGGCGAAGAAGGCGGGTCGGAACGTCGCCATTTTGCAGGATGTTCAAGGACCGAAGATCCGGACCGGCGACGTCTCCGGCGGCACCGAACTCGTCGAGGGGAACCGCGTCGTCCTCGCCCCCGGCGACTTCGTCGGCGACGCGAGCCGCCTCTCGACCTCATACGACAAACTCGCCGAGGATGTCAAAGTCGGCGACCGACTCCTCATTGACGACGGCCTCCTCGGGCTGAAAGTCGAGGAGATAAAGGGCGACGACGTGGTTTGCGAAGTCGTCGAGGGCGGGCCGGTATCGTCGCACAAAGGACTCAATTTCCCGGACACGAACCTCTCGATACACGGCCTCACGGAGAAGGACGTCGAAGACCTTCGGTTCTCGATGGAGGAACTCCATCCGGATTGGGTCGCCGTCTCGTTCATACGGACGGGCGACGAGGTGCGGGAGGTGAAGGAGCGGATACGGGAGTTCGGCGGGGATGCTCCGGTCATATCGAAGATCGAGAAGCACGAGGCGATTGAAGACATCGAGGACATCATTGACGCATCGGACGGCATCATGGTGGCGAGGGGCGACCTCGCCGTCGAGCTTTCCGCCGAGCAAGTTCCCATCGAGCAGAAACGGCTCATCGCCCGGTGCCGGAGGAAAGGCCGTCCGGTCATCGTGGCTACGCAAATGCTCGACTCCATGATCCGGAACCCGAGGCCGACCCGCGCCGAGGTCTCGGACGTGGCGAACGCCATCTTCGACCGGGCCGACGCGGTGATGCTCTCGGGGGAAACCGCCGTGGGACGGTACGCGATACAAAGCGTGGGGGAGATGGTCCGCATATGCAGCGCGTCGGAGGGGGCCATAAACTACGGGCGCGACATCATGTCGTCCACGGCGTGGGGCCGCGGCGATCTGTACGATGCCGTCACCCACGCGGCGTGCGAACTCGCCGAGGTTCTCGACGCGGAGGCTATTTTGACCTCGACGCAGACCGGGCTTTCGTGCATTCGGGTGGCGAGGTTCCGTCCGCCGAACAAGATATTGGCGGTGAGTCCCATCGAGGAGACGGTTCGTCGGCTGGCGCTTGTGTGGGGGGTCACGGCGTTGCTCGGGGAGCAGGCGGGTTCCATCGAGGATCGGTTCCGGGAGTCGGTGGAGGCGGCGGCGGAGGCGAGCCATCTCCGCGACGGCGACCGGCTCGTTTTCACGGGCGGGGTCGCGGGTTCGCAGCCCGGCTCGACGAATTTGCTCCAGGTTCACACCGTGGACTCGGGCGGGGCGTGAGCTTCCCCTGAGAGTTCCGAGGAGATTCCGGCCTTTGGCAGTCGTGTTTTACGCGGCGTTCATCGGCCTCCTCCTCGCCTCGTACGCCGTCCCGATCCAGGATATTCTGACGGCGCGCTCCGAAATTCCGAAGCTCGAGACGCGGCTCGAAAAGGTCGAGGCCGGGGTCGCCGCCGAAAGGCGCGAGGCCGAGGCGCTTCAAACCCCCGAAGGCATCGAACGCGCCGCCCGCGAACGATATGGCATGGTCATGCCCGGCGAGAAGGTGTACATCATCGAGAGCGACGACGGAGAAAACAGCGACTGAAATGGATGACCGCGAAGCCGTCCGCCGCCAGCTCGGGCGCGACCCGAGGCCATTCACCGTCGCCGCGAGATGCCCGTTCGGCCTCCCCTCCGTCATAGAAAACGAGAGATCGAGAAGCATGCCGACGACTTTCTGGCTGACATGCCCGCACCTCGACGTCGAGATAGCCCGCGTGGAAGCCGCCGGGGGCGTGAGGCAAGCACAGGAAGAAGTCGGGGAGCGGGCCGTCGAAGAAATCCACGCCGAGCATCTCGAACGTTTCGGGGTTCGGGTGGCGGGGGTAAGGGGGGGGGGATACATAAAATGCCTCCATGCTTTCACCGCGCTCCATCTTTCGGGGGCGGTTTCGAACCCGGTCGCGGAGTGGACTTTGGAGCGCGTCGAAGAAGCGTATCCCGAGGAAGAATGTTGTGTGCGGGATGAAAATGTGGGCTGATATACTCCGGGGCGGATCCACTGGGGGCGTAGCCCAAGGGCAGAGGCAACGGACTTAAAATCCGTACAGTGTGGGTTCGAATCCCACCGCCCCTA